>JANMSS010000172.1:0-11635 GCA_031389585.1 Burkholderiales bacterium
CTGATGCTGGGCGGCCATTACAGCTATGCAAGGGTGCCGCTCGGCGACTGGCTGCGCGACACCTTGGCTCTGGCGCGCAACCCTTACGACGGTATCGGGCATTTCATGCAGGGCTTCGTGCCGGCCATTGCGGCGCGCGAGTTGCTGCTGCGCCACACCGGGTTGCAACGCGGCGCCTGGTTGTTCGTCGTCGTCACCGGGTTGTGCCTGGGCATCAGCGCGATCTACGAACTCATCGAATGGGGCGCGGCCGTTGCGCTGGGCCAGGGCGCAGAAGAATTCCTCGGCACCCAGGGTGACCCCTGGGACACGCAGAAAGACATGGCCATGGCCTGGATCGGCGCCATGGCCGCGCAGTGGCTGCTGGCCCGCTGGCATGACCGTCAGCTCGCCGCCCTGAACCGACCCCGATGACGCCACAGCACATGCCGGCCCACCTCGACCTCAGCACGTGGCCGCGGCGCGATGCGTTTGAATTCTTTCGCCGCTTCGACAAGCCCTACTTCAACGTCTGCACCCGCGTCGACGTCGCACTGCTGAAGCAGGCCGTGGCCGACCGGCGCGTCGGCAGCCTGGCCCTGGCGTACCACTTCATTGCGCTGCGGCTGGCCAATGCCCTGGCGCCGTTTCGCTACCGGCTCGACGGTGAGCGTGTGCGGGTGCACCCGGTGGTGCACGGCAGCACCACGGTGCTGCGCGAAGACGACAGCTTTGGCTTTGCCGACCTGGACCATGACGAAGACTTTGCCGCCTTCGCTGAACGTGCAGCCGCAGCCATCGCGGCCACGCGCGCCGGCCGGCTGCCCTTCGAACCCAAGCCCGACGACACCGCGCGCATCCACTTCACCACCCTGCCCTGGATGCACTTCACCAGCTTTTCGCACGCCCGCAACTGGGGCCGCGAAGACTCCGTGCCCAAGCTGGCCTTCGGCCGCATCGATGCCGACGGTGCGCGCGCCTGGATGCCGCTGTCAGTGGAGGTGCATCACGCACTGATGGACGGCCTGCATGTGGGGCAGTTCGTGCAGGGCTTCGAGGCCGCGCTGGTGGACCCGGCTCCCTGGCTCGACGCATCGCCGTGAGCGCCCTGACGTTGCCGGCGCTGCGCCGCCACGCGATCGCGCGCAGCCTGTTCACGCCCGCGACACTGCCCGAGGCCATTGAGCACCTGGGCTTCGTGCAGGCCGACCCGATCCGCGCACCGGCGCGGGCGCAGGACCTGACGCTGCGCCACCGCGTGGCGGGTTACCGCGTCGGCGACCTGTCGCGCGCCTATGCCACGCTGCCGATCGAGGAAGACTTCTTCGTCAACTACGGCTTCGTCACGCGTTCGCTGCACGGCCTGATGCACCCGCGCACGCCGCGCACCCGCTGGCCCAAGTCGCGCTGGGCACAGGCCCACGACGTGCTGGCCTTCGTGAGCGAGCGCGGCGTCGTGCACCCGCGCGAGGTCGACCTGCAGTTCCAGCATGGCAAGTCGCGCAACTGGTTCGGCGGCTCGGGCAATGCGTCGACGCAGTTGCTCGACGGCATGCATTACCGCGGCCTGCTGCGCGTGGCGCGGCGCGAGGGCGGCACGCGCTGCTACGCTGCGCGCGAGGTGAACGAGGCCGCGCCCGACCCCGAAGTGGCGCTGGACGCCATGGTCGACGTGATCGTGGCCAAGTACGCGCCATTGCCGGCGCCGTCGATGTCGCAGCTGATCATGTTCCTGGCCGCCGCCGCGCCGCAGTGGCGAGACGCGCGCAAGGCCGCGCTGGCGCGGGCCAGGCAGCGCCTGCCGAACGCCGCAGTGGACGGCGTGACCTGGTACTGGCCGGCCGGCGAGGACCCCGCCACAGCACGCCCTGCAACGGCCGACCGCGTGCACCTGCTGGCGCCGTTCGATCCGCTGGTCTGGGACCGTCGCCGCTTCGAGCTCTTCTGGGGCTGGCCCTACCGCTTCGAGGCCTACACGCCGCCACCCAAGCGCCAGCTCGGCTACTACGCGATGCCGCTGCTGTGGCGCGAACAGGTGGTGGGCTGGGCCAATGTCAATGTGCGTGCGGGCCGCCTGATGCCCGAGCTCGGGTTCGTCGGCCCGCGCCTCACCGAGCCCGCGTTTGTGCGCGCGGTCGACGACGAACTGCAGCGCCTGAGCGACTTTCTCGGCCTGTGAGGCTCAGGTCACCGGCGCGGGGTTGAACAGCACCAGCGCGTTGTGCAACTTCCAATGCTCGGCCCAGGTTCGCTTGCCGCTGGCCACCTCGAGCATCAGTCGAAAGAGTTCCCAGCCGACGTCTTCGATCGTCGCGCTGCCCTCGGCGATAGGGCCGGCGTTGAGGTCCATCAGGTCATGCCAGCGCCTTGCCAGTTCGCTGCGTGTGGCGACCTTGATCACCGGGCAGGCGGCCAGGCCATAGGGCGTGCCGCGGCCGGTGGTGAAGACATGCAGGTTCATGCCGGCGGCGAGCTGCAGTGTGCCGCAGATGAAGTCGCTGGCCGGCGTGGCGGCATAGACCAGGCCGCGCTGGCCGTTGAGCTTCTCGCCCGGTGCGAGCACGGCGTCGATCGGCACGCTGCCGCTCTTGACGATCGAGCCCATTGCCTTCTCGACGATGTTGCTCAGGCCGCCGGCCTTGTTGCCCGGCGTGGTGTTGGCGCTGCGGTCGACGCTGCCGCGTTGCAGGTAGGCGTCGTACCAGGCCATCTCGCGGATCATTGCCGCGGCCACCTCTGGGCTCGAGGCGCGCGCCGTCATCTGGTCGACGGCGTCGCGCACCTCGGTGGTTTCGCTGAACATCACGGTGGCGCCGGCGCGCACCAGCAGGTCGGTGCAAAAGCCCACCGCCGGGTTGGCGGTGACGCCGGAGAAGGCGTCGCTGCCGCCGCACTGCACGCCGACCACGAGCTCGCTGGCCGGCACGGTTTCCCGGCGGCGCGCATTCAGGCGCTGCAGGTGGCGCTCGGCGGTGGTCATGATCGAGTCGATCATCGACAGGAAGCCGACATGCGCCTCGTCCTGCAG
Organism: Burkholderiales bacterium; assembly: GCA_031389585.1. GTDB lineage: Bacteria > Pseudomonadota > Gammaproteobacteria > Burkholderiales > Burkholderiaceae_C > CADEEN01. The sequence continues at coordinate 3,008 of JANMSS010000172.1, forward strand.
TCGCACTGCGCCGCCGATCTGGATCGTGCCGGGCGGCAGCAGGCGCTCGGGTTGCAGCTTCTCGCAGCCCAGGCTCACGACCATCACCTCGCCGCCGAAGTTCGGGTTCAGGCTGATGTGGCGCAGGGTGCGGATCGGGATCACTGCGTCGGGCGCGTCGATGGCGACGCCGCAGCCATAGCTGTGTTCGAGGCCGATGACATCGTCGACGTGCGGGTACTTCGGCAGCAGCTCGGCCTTGATGCGCGCCACCGCGACATCGAGCACCCCCGCCACGCATTGCACCGTGGTCGTGATCGCCAGCAGGTTGCGCGTGCCCACGCTGCCGTCGGCATTGCGGTAGCCCTCGAAGGTGTGGCCTTCGAGCGGCACCAGCGGCGCCGGCTTGACGGTGGCGATCGGCAGGCCGTCAAGGGTGCGCGCCGCCGGCATCTCGAGCAGGCGCTCGTGGACCCAGCTGCCGGCCGCGATATCGCGCGCGGCGCGGCCGATGACGACGCCGTAGCGAATGACTTCGGCGCCGGCCGGCAGGTCGACCAAGGCCACCTTGTGCGCCTGCGGTACCTTTTCGCGCAATTCGAGGCCGCTCGGCAGCCTCGTGCCGGCGGGCAGGCCGCCGTCGTTGGCGACCACCGCGACGTTGTCGCGCTCGTGCATGCGGATGGTCAGCGGCGTGCTCACTGGTGTACCTTCGTGCTGCGCACTCCGGTATTCGCCCTTGGGGCGGCCCGGCGGGCTCATGGCGACGGGGGTGACGGCGGAAATCCGTACAACGAAGCCGGGTTGTCGACCAGGATACGCCGGCGCGTCGCATCGTCGTCGGCCCAGTTCAACAACTGGTCGAGCATCACGGCGTTCGACGGTGTCGGCACACGGCCCGGGTGCGGCCAGTTGCTCGCCCAGACACAGCGCTCGGGGTGCGACTGCACCAGCGCGCGCGCCAATGGCGCCACATCGTCGTACGCCGGCGCACTGCGGCGCGACGACTCGTAGGGCGCTGACAGTTTGACCCAGCAGCGCCCGCCGTCGAGCAGGCGCAGCAGTGACGCAAAGGCCGGGTCGTCGACCGTCGGCGGCGCGGGTTCGAGGTACTTGCCGATATGGTCGATCACGATGTCCAGCGGCAATCGGCGCAACTGTTGCTCATGCTGCGGCAACTCCCAGCCATTGAACTGCACCTGCACATGCCAGCCGAATGGCTGCACCCGTGCCACGACAGCGTCGAGATGCTCCCATTGCAGCGTGCCACCGGGCAGCATGTGAAAGCGCACGCCGCGCACACCCAGATCGGTGAGCCGCTGCAATTCCGCGTCATCGACATCGGGCGTTACGACCACCACGCCGCGCGCCTCGGCACCATAGGCGGTCAGTGCCTCGAGCATGCCGCGGTTGTCGCTGCCGTAGAAGTTGGACTGCACGACGACCACACGTTGCAGGCCCAGGGCGGCCTGCACCTCGCGGTACATCGCAACGCTGGCCTGTGGCGGGCGCGGGCGTGCGTCGTCGGGTGCGGCAAAGCGGTCCGCGAAGACATGCATATGGCAGTCGCAGGCGCCGGGCGGCGCGATCAGCTGCGGTCGATCGGTCATGGCAGACGCCGCAGCGGCTTCATCCCGCGCGACGCAAGGTCACCAGGCGGCGCGCCTGGTCGGCGTTGACGGCGCCGGCGGGCATGCCGCCGCGCAACAGCTCGGCGAGCTGCGCCACGGTCTCCAACGCCTGGTGCTCGGCGGCGGCCGGGGTCAGGCCGCCGATGTGCGGCGTGGCAACCACGCGCGGGTGCCGCGCCAGCGCCAGCGTCGGCATCTGGTCGGGCGCGCGGCCCACGTCCAGCGCGCAACCTCCCAGGTGGCCGCTGTCCAGAGCCTGCAGCAGCGCGGCTTCATCGACCAGGTTGCCGCGCGAGGCGTTGATGAAGAACGCGCCGGGCTTCATGCGCGCGAGCCGCGTCGCGTCCATCAGGTTCTCGGTCTCGGCAGTCGCCGGGGCCAGGCAGAGCACGAAATCGGCATCGGCCAGCAAGTCGTCGAGCGGCAGGCGCCGCACGGCCGGATCGTCGTCCCGCACCACCGGGTCGCTGTACGAGACCTGCATGCCGAGCGCCAGCGCCAGCGCGCCGACATGGCGGCCGATATGGCCGTAGCCGATGATGCCCAGGTGCGAGCCACGCAGTTCGCGCCCCATGTGCACAGGAGGCTGCTCGCCGTCGCGGTAGGCCAGCACACTGCGGCTGATGCCGCGGCCCAGGTCGATCATCACGCCAAGCACCCATTCCGCGACTGAGGTGCCAAAGCCGGCGCTGGCGCGCGTGACCAGCACACCGGCGGCACTGGCCGCGGCGACGTCGACATTGCGGATGTCCATCGCGCAGCGCAGGAAGACGGCAAGCTCCGGGCTGGCGGCGAACAACTCGGCGGCGCCCGCGGTCTGGCGGTCGCTGACGATGACCTGGCAGCCTGCAGCAGCAGCGATGAAGGCGGCGCCGCCCAGTGTCTGCTCCTGCTCATGCAGCCGCACTTCGCCGAGGGCACGCAGGCCATCTAGTGCCTTGTCGCCGTAGTACAGCGCGCGGGCTGCCGGGTTGAACGTAAGCAGGATCGTTGGCATGGTACGAGTTCAGACGGCCAGCGCCACCGGCTCCCCACCGAGGCCCGTCAGGCGCCTTGCACGTTCACATACAGCGCGTACAGCGAATGGCTGCTGGCCATGAACAGGCGGTTCTTCTTGGCGCCGCCGAAACACACGTTCGCGCAGCGCTCGGGGAGGTGGATGTGGCCGATGGCCTGACCCGTGGCTTCAACGATGCGCACGCCGTCGAGGCCCGCAGAAGGCACACGGCCGGTGCTGCCGTAGCCACACCAGATATGGCCCTGCGCGTCGACCGCAATGCCGTCGAGTGCGCCGCCGTCCGTCGCGTCGATGACCAGCCGCTTGTTCGACAGCGCACCCTGGGCACCGATGCGGTAGGCCCACAGCCGCCGGTTCGGCTCGGCGCGACTCTCGACGACATACAGCTCGGATTCGTCGGGCGAGAAGGCCAGCCCGTTGGGCCCCTTCAGGTCGTCGATCACGCGTTGCAGTGGCCTGCCGTCGGGCGGCAGGCGATAGACCGCGTGCGGCAGCTCCGGCGCGGCAGGCTCGCCTTCCCAATGGCCGGCAATGCCAAAGCTCGGGTCGGTGAACCAAATGCCACCGTCCTTGGCACAGACGATGTCGTTCGGCGAGTTCAGGCGCTTGCCGTCGAAACGGTCGGCGAGCACCGTGATGCGGCCGTCGTATTCGGTGCGCGTGATACGGCGTGTGAGGTGCTCGCACGAGACCAGCCGGCCTTGCGTGTCCCGGGTGTGGCCATTGGCGTTGTCGGCGGGCGCGCGAAAGACGCTGGTCGCTCCCGAGGCGTCGTCCCAGCGCAGGATGCGGTTGTTCGGAATGTCGGAGAGCAGCAGGTAGCGGCCGTCGCCGAACCACACCGGCCCTTCGGCCCAGCGAAACCCAGTGGCCAATTGTTCGACGCTGGCGCTGTACAGGCGCAAGTCGCGGAACGTATCGTCGAGGACCTCGACCGACGGGTCGGGGTAGCGATGGTTGGGCACGAACATCTCGCTCAGCCTCCGAACGTCCGCGGCAGCCACAGTGAAATTGCCGGGATATAGGTCACCAGCAGCAGCGCCATGCACATGGCGCCGTAGAACGGCCATAACTCCTTGGACACCTGCTCCATCGTCACCTTGCCTATCGCACAGCCGACGAACAGCGTCGGCCCGACCGGCGGCGTGATCAGGCCGATGCCCAGGTTGAGGATCATGATCATGCCGAAATGCACCGGGTCGATGCCCAGCTTGAGGATCACTGGCATGAAGATCGGGGTGCAGATCAAAAGCATCGGCGCCAGGTCCATGAAGGTGCCCAGGATGAGCAACAACACGTTGACCATCAGCAGGAAGACGTACTTGTTGTCCGACACGCCGAGGAAGAACTGCGTCGCCTTGGCCGGGATCTGCATGATGGCCATCATGTAGCCGAAGGCCACCGAAAAACCGATCAGCATCATCACCATCGCCACCGTCTTCACCACGCGGTGGACCAGGTGCGGCAAGTCGCGCCACTTGTAGTCGCGATAGACCAGGAAGGTGACCAGGAAGGCATAGACGCAGGCCACCGCGGCCGACTCGGTGGGCGTGAACACGCCGGACAGGATGCCGCCCATGATGATGACCACGGTGACCAGGCCCCATAGCGCCTCGATCACGATCTTTGGGATCTGGGCCAGCGGGATCGGCTCGCCCTTGGGGTAGCCGCGGCGGTGCGAAATCCAGATCACCAGCACGATCAGGCACAGGCCGAACAGCAGGCCCGGAAAGATGCCGGCCAGGAACAGGTGCGCCACCGACACCGTGCCGCCGGCCGCCAACGCATAGATCACGGCGTTGTGCGAGGGCGGGATCAGCAGCGCCTGAACCGAGCCGCAGATCGTCACGTTGGTGGCGAAGACCCTCGGGTAGCCGGCCTTGACCATCTGCGGAATCATCACCGAGCCGATCGATGCGGTGTCGGCCACCGACGAGCCCGAGATGCAGCCGAACAATGAACTCGCCAGGATATTGACCAGCGCCAACCCGCCACGGATCATGCCGACGAAGATGCGCGCCAGGTTGACCAGCCGGTTTGCCATGCCACCCTCGGCCATGATCGCGCCAGCGAGGACGAAGAACGGGATCGCCAGCAGCGCGAAATCGTCGGTACCGTCGGAGATCTTGAGGATCACCGCTTCGAGCGGGATATCGACCCAGGCGGCGGCGGCCAGCGCCGCCAGGCCCAGGGCATAGGCCACCGGCACGCCCAGCGCGCACAGCAGGGCGAATGAGCCGAGCAAGATCAAAGTGTCCACGCGGGCTACTCCAGTTCAGTCTGCTGGTCGCTGTACATCAGCGAGGTCTTGGGCGGATCGCCGGCCCAGACCCGCTCGATCAGGAACAGCAGTGTGAGAAAGCCGGCCAGGGGAATCGGCATGTAGACGATGCCTTGTTTGAGGCCGGGAAACTCCGCCATCGTCTGGTGCCAGGTGATCTGGCACAGCTGGATGCCGTAGCCGAGCATGAACAATGCGGTCAAGGCGACACAGAGATCCACGCCCACCAGCATCCAGCGCCGCAGGTCCGGCTTGACAGCGTTGAGCAGGGCTTGGACAGCCACATGCACATTGGCCCGATAGACCGCCGCACCGCCGAGAAACGAGAACATCACCATCATCACGATTGCCGCCGGCTCGGGCCACGACAGAGGGCTGTTGAGCACGTACCGCGCAAAGACGCCCAGCGGAATGATCAGCGTGATCACCACCAGGGCGGTACCGGACAGAACGATGCAGGCCAGATACAGCCACTCCATCGCCTGCGCGTAGCGTTGTTTTGCGTTCATGTCGGATTTGGCAGGCCAGTGCAACCGCAAGGGCCCCGCGACGGGGGCCCTGCGGCTGGATCCAAGCGGCTTACTTGGTGTCCTCGATGCGCTTCAGGATCGCGGCGTACTTCGAGCCGTACTTGTCGCGCACCGGCTGGGTGGCCTTGTAGAAGGCTGGTTTGTCGGCCACGACAAACTTGACCCCGGCTGCCTTGAGCTTGGTCTCGGCCTCGCCGACGTAGGCATCCCAAAGCGCGCGTTGTTCCATCTGCGCCTCGCGCGAGAGCTTCTTGAGCAGATCCTGGTCAGCCTTGGTCAGCGCGTCCCACGAGCGCTTGGAGAACACGAAAATCTCGGGAATGATCAGGTGGCCGGTCAGGCTGTACACCTTGCTCACGGTGTAGTGGTTCTGTGCCAACAGGGTCGGCGGGTTGTTTTCGGCGCCATCCACCACGCCGGTTTGCAGCGCGCTGTACAGCTCGTTGAAGCCCATTGCCACGCCATTGCCGCCCATCGCGTTCATCGTTTCGACGAACAGCGGGTTGCCCATCATGCGGATCTTCTGGCCCTTGAGGTCCTCGGGCTTGGTGACCGGCTTGTTCGAATAGACGTTGCGCGTGCCGGCGTCCATCCAGCCCAGCACCACCAGCCGCGTCGTCGGCGAGGTATTGATCCGCTCGATCAGGTCCTGGCCGATCGGGCCGTCGATCACCTTGCGCATGTGCGCTTCGTCGCGAAAGACGAATGGCAGGTTGAAGACGTTGACGTCGTCCACCACCGGCCCCATCGCGCCGACCGAGATGCGCGCGATCTGCAAGGCGCCGATCTGGGCCTGCTCGATCATCTCCTTCTCGCCGCCGAGCTGCATCAGCGGGAACATCTGGATCGAGATGCGGCCGTTGGTGGCGGCTTCGAGCTTCTTACCCATGCGCACGATGGCCTCGACCGTGGGGTAGCCCAGCGGGTGCACGTCGGAGGCCTTCCACACGGTCTGTGCATTGGCGCCGATGGCGCCGCCGAGCGTGACCAGCGCCACAGCGGCGGCGATCAGGGAGCGACGAATGTTCATGCTTGTCTCCTGGTAAGGGTGGGTCTGGGGTGGGAAGTCGGGCCGTCGAGTGATCTCGGTGTCACGCGTACGGCCCCTTGGAAACGAAACCGCCGCCCTGATGGAGCGCAGCGGGCTGGGTGAAATCGATCTTTGGCTGGCGCGCCTCGATCGCGGCGCGAAAAGGTTCTGAGCTGTCCTGCGGGCGATAGCCGATATGGCGGGCGCGTGTGTTGTCCCACCAGGTCAGCGAGTTGTCGCTCATGCCGTAAATGATGCTGTGACCGACGATCGGCGCTGTCAAGCTGGCAATGACCAGGCGCTCGAGATCGTCGAAGCTGAGGTAGGTGGCGAGCATGCGCCGGTCGGCGGGCTCGGCGAACGACGAGCCGATGCGCAGACTCACGGTCTCCAGGCCATAGCGGTCGAAGTAGAACTGCGCCAGGTTTTCGCCGAAGGCCTTGGACACGCCATAGTTGCCATCGGGTCGCACCGGCATCGAGGCGTCGATCGTCTGGCTCTGCTTGTAGAAGCCAGTGACATGGTTCGAACTGGCGAAGACGATGCGCTTGACACCCTGAATTCGCGCGGCTTCATAGAGATGAAAGACACCGACGATATTGGCCTCGAGGATCGGCTCGAACGGTCCCTCGACCGAGACGCCGCCCAAGTGCACGACAGCGTCAACCTCTTCGAGCAGCGCCAGCACCGCCGCCTTGTCCTGCAGCTTGGCCGGGCGCACCTCTTCGCCGGCAGCCGCGGCACCCAGCTCGGCGACATCGCTGACGCGCAGGGTGTCGCAGCAGGCCTTCAGGCGCGGGCGCAGCACACGGCCCAAGCCACCTGCCGCACCAGTGAGCAACAGTCGGCGAAAGCGCAATGTCGAGGCGGAGGCAGTGGTCATCAGCTCAGAGGAAAGAAAGTTCGGAGCAACCCTGTTGCGATAATTCATCAGTTGTCGTACAACTAGCGCATTGTTGAAGCGCTCGGCACCGGCTGTCAAGCCGCGCCACTCGGGGTTTGCACTTAACCAGACCATGAAGACCACTGACTCACCCGCCAGCGCGCCGCGTCGCCCGCGCTCACTGGCGCTTGCCGTGGTCGATGCGATGCAGACGCGCATCCGCGAAGGCCGGCTCGCGCCGGGCGACAAGTTGCCGACCGAAGGCCAGGTGATGGACGAGTTCGGCGTCAGCCGCACTGTGGTGCGCGAGGCGCTGTCCAAGCTCCAGGCCTCGGGCATGGTCGCGACCCGCCATGGCGTGGGCACCTTCGTCGTCGGGTCCGGCGACGAAACCACTTTCCGCATCGATCCGCAGCAGATGGAGACCCTGCGCGACGTGATCGCCGTGCTCGAGCTGCGCATGGGCGTCGAGACCGAAGCCGCGGGGCTGGCCGCACAACGCAGGGACGCAGGCAATCTGGCGGTGATGCGCGCTGCGCTCGACGAGTTCGCGCAGTCGGTCGAAGCCGGCCGGGACGCGATCGCCGCGGACGTGCGCTTTCACGGCGAGATCGCCCGCGCAACGCAAAACACGCATTACGCCAATCTGCTCGGCACGCTGGGCGCACGCATTATTCCGCGCGCCCGGCTCGACCCCGCCGGCACCTTCGACGACGAGCGCCGCGACTACCTGCGGCGCGTCAACGCTGAGCACGAGAGCATCTACGACGCGATCTCCAACGCCGACGCCGACAGCGCCCGCGCAGCCATGCGCACGCACCTGTCCAACAGCCGCGAGCGCCGTCGGCGGGCGGCCGATGTTGTACGATGACTGACCTCTCAATGCTTTTTGGTCAATGAGCACCGCCCCCGTTGTCAAGTCGCTGCAGGCCATTGCCGTCGCCGGTCGCGACAGCATGCTGCTGAACCTGAGTGGCGCGCACGGCCCGTTTTTCACCCGCAACTTGGCTGTCCTGACCGACAGCGCCGGCCGCACCGGCATCGGCGAAGTGCCCGGCGGGGAGAAGATCCGCCAGACCTTGGAGGACGCGCGCGAACTGGTGGTCGGCCAGGGCCTGGGCAACGTACAGCAGGTATTGCAGACGATGCAGCGCAAGTTCGCCGACCGCGATGCCGGCGGCCGCGGCCAGCAGACCTTTGACTTGCGCACCACCATCCACGCCGTGACCGCCGTCGAGTCGGCACTGCTCGACCTGCTTGGCCAGCACCTGGGCGT
>JANMSS010000175.1:0-8020 GCA_031389585.1 Burkholderiales bacterium
CCACTGGCTGTAGTGCGGCAACTCGCCCAGGCCGCTGTCGAGCTTTTCGCCGACCAGCGTCTTGCCGCTCAGGTCGGTCCACCGGCTGTAATGCAGCAACTGGCCCAGGCCGCTGTCAAGCTTTTCGCCGGCCACCTTGACGGTGGCTGCCGCGGGCTCGGCGGCCACCACGGCGGTGGCAAGGGAGCACATCGAGGCCGCCAGGGCGGCCAATACGGGCAGTGAAGTTAACTTTTGCATGCCAGTTTCTCCGGATCGTTTTCGATGGGGACTCAGCAGGCTCGCGGCAGAGGACCTCGGGCCTTGGAAGGCTGCACTCTATGAACGGCGAGCGCCTGCGGCCAGGCACAAGCGCACGCCGCCGAAAAACTTGAGCGACGTGCGGCTACATCCAGTGACAAGTTGCCGGATTCGCCGACGGCTTGCTCGGGCTAAGCCAGGGGCAGGCTGAGCACGAAGCAGCTGCCGCCGCCCTGCGTGGGGTCACGCGCCTCGCAGCGCACCCGGCCGCCATGGCGCTCGGCGATCTGCTTCACCAGCGCCAGCCCCAGGCCGACGCCGCCCTCGCGCTCGGCGTGGCCCGGCAGGCGAAAGAAGGGCTCGAAGATGCGCTCGCGCAGCGCCTCGGGCACGCCGGGGCCCCGGTCACAGACGCGCAATTCGACCCGCGCACCCGGCGCGATGCCGACACTCAGCGTGATCGCTTCGCCCTGATCGCTGGCGCCGTAGCGGCGGGCGTTTTCCAGCAGATTGCGCAGCGCGCGGCGCAGCAGGCGCTCGTCGCCCCGCACCATCAGCGTGGGCTGCGCGGCCTGCAATTCGGCGCCCACTTGTGCGGCCTCCTCGGCAGCAATCGGGATCAGATCGATGGCACGGTGCTCTGGCGCGCGGGCCTGGGCGTCGAGGCGACTGGCCAGCAGCACTTCCTCGACCAGCGCGTCGAGTTCGCCGATGTTGGTGCGTATCTCGTTCTTCAACTTTTCGCGCGCTGCGCCCTCGGGTGAATCCTCGAGCAGCGACACCGCCATCTTCAGCCGCGCCAGCGGCGAGCGCAGTTCGTGGCTGGCGTTGGCCAGCAGCGACTGGTGCGAGCGCACGAGCGCCTCGATGCGCTGCGCAGCCTGATTGAAGCTGGCACCCAGCGCAGCCACCTCGTCGCGGCCCGTGGCATCGACACGCTGGCCCAGCTCGCCAGCACCAAAGCGCTCAACACCGGCCTTGAGGCTTTCGAGACGGCGCGTCAGGCGCCGCACCACCGGGTAGGCGCCAGCGGCCACGGCGATGAACAGCAGGATGAGGATCACGACCAGGCCTGCGCCGCGCAGCCACGGAGGCAGCAGCGGATGCGTCGACAGCCCGCCCGCACCCTCCGCGCGCATCGCCGCGCCGGGCCGCATCGAGCCATCGGGCCGCATCCCACCGCCCGCGCGCAGGCCCGGCCCACGCAACACCCACAGCGTGCGGCCGTCGTCCAGGCGCACCGCCACGCCGCGCGGTGCGCCGGGCATCTCGGCTGAGCGGCGCAGGTACGACTCGCTGGCGCCGATGCGCTGGCCCTGCGCGTCGTCCAGCGCAAGCGGCAGGCGCAGCCGCTGCGACCACTCTTGCAGGCCCTGCGCCTGCTGCTCGCGCTCGGCATCGGCCGGTGGCAGCGAGCGCTGGATCAGGTCGGCCCAGGCGCCGATGCGCTCGCTGGCCTGGGCGTCGAAGCGGCTGCGCTCGGCCGCCACTTCGCGCTGGAACAGCCAGGCCGAGCCGGTGGCAAACAGCGCCAGCGCCACCACCACCGTGAGGTAGATGCGCAGGTAGAGCGATTTCACGCGTCGATGCCCGCGTCCTGCCGTTTGGCGAACAGGTAGCCGACGCCGCGTACCGTGAGCACGCGTTGCGGGCTCTTCGGGTCGTCCTCGATGGCGGCGCGGATGCGCGAGATGTGCACGTCGATCGAGCGGTCGAAGGCTTCCATCGGGTGGCCGCGCAGCGCGTCCATGATCTGGTCGCGCGAGAGCACGCGGCCGGGGGCCTGCGCCAGCACCGCGAGCAGGTCGAACTGGTGCGTGGTGAGGTCGCAGGCTTTGGCGTCGATGCGCGCCTGGCGGGCGCCGAGATCGACTTCCAGGCGGCCGAAACGCAACACCTCGTCGGCCGCGGCTTCGGGTTGCGCGCGGCGCAGCAGGGCCTTCACACGCGCCAGCAACTCGCGCGGCTCGAAGGGCTTGCCCAGGTAATCGTCGGCGCCGAGTTCGAGACCGACGATGCGGTCCAGCGGCTCGCCGCGTGCCGTGAGCATCAGCAGCGGCAGGCGCCGCGTGCGTGCATCGGCGCGCAACTCACGCGTGAGATCCAGGCCATCGCCGTCGGGCAGCATCAGGTCGAGCAGCAGCGCGTCGTACACACCCTCGCGCAGGCGATCGCGGCCGGCCGCCAACGAACTCGCCGCATCGACCTCGAAGCCGGCGTTACGCAGGTAATCGCCGACCATCTCGGTCAGGCGCATGTCATCGTCGATCAGCAGCAGGCGCTGGGGTGTGGCCATCGTCGATGCCATCAATGCAGGTGAAAAAGCCCCGGTGAGTTTCCTCGCCGGGGCACGCTCCTGTAAAGCATAAGCCACGGCAGGCCCGCGGCGGGCCCGCCGACCTCAGGTCATTGCTTGGCCGGGGCACCGTCGAGCGAGCGACGCTCCTGCATGTGCCGGCGCGTCATGTCGCCACGTTGGGCCATGCGCTCGGCAAGGGTCTTGCGCTGCTCGGGCGTCAGCACGCGGCTGACCTCGACCATGGTTTGCATCATGCGGCGCGAGCCTTGGTCATGCTGCTGCATCATTTGCTGGCGCAGCGTTTCAGCGGCGTTGGCGTCGACCGTCGGCTGCGTGAACAGCTTCATGCCTTGCTCGCGCAATGCGCGGCCCGACTCGTGCTGGACCTTGCGATCGGCCGCGGCGCGCTCGGTGATTTGCTTGATCTGCGTGCGCTGCTCGGTGGTGGCGTTGACGCTGTCGAGCATGCGCTCGGCCATGCGGCCTTCCATCATGCCCATGCCCGGGCCACCATGGCCGCCGTGGCGTCCGGGCCCACCCTGGGCCCAGGCGGACACCGCGACGGTGCCGAGGACGGCAACGAGAACCACGCCGCCGACCAGGCGAGCGGGATTGAAGGGTGAGCGAGTGTTTGCAGTCATGGGGTGGTTCCTGGGTGAGTAACGATGCCCCAAGAATGCACGCCGCCTGTGAGCGGCTGACCTCTGGCCGGTAAAGCTGCGTAAACCCGCCGTGCTGTCGCTCAGGGTTGGACCGGTTCGATGCGGCTAAGCGTGCGGCGAAATGCGAACTCGGGGCTGCCGCTGTTCAAGTCCAGCCGCAGCAACACGCCGCTCTTGCGGTCAACGACCATCACGCCATCCAGGCGCGTGCCGCTTTCGCTGCCGGCCAGCGGGGCGTCGCCATAGAGTTCGATCACCGCCGCGTCGAAAGGCCGGCCGGTCGAGGTCTGCACGCCGATGGCAATGACCTGGCCGCGAAGGCGGCCGGTGCCGCCGGCGCCACCGCTGCCGCCGCCAATCAAGTCGCCGCTGAGCACGTCACCGAGCGCCATGTCGGGCTGCAGCAGTCGCTTCCAGTGCACCCAGCCGCTGCGCTCGGGCATCTGCGGCTGGTTGCCCCAGGGATCCTGGCGCCAACGAAACGGCAGCGCACGGCCCGCCTGGTCAGGCGTGAACTCGATTTCGTCGCGGCGCAAGGTGGTCACGCGCAGCCCGAGCACCCGCGCCGGGCCGCCTGCCGCGGCGCGTTCTTCGTATACCAGGCGCTCGCCCAGCGCGACAGGCAGCGCCGCAACCCGCGCCGGCGCCAGGAGTTCCGGCGCGGGCGGACAGGCGCGCTGAGCCTGCGCCGCGCGCACGGCCTCGTCCTGCCCTTTCAACTGCGCCAACGACAGCGCATCCGGGCCGCTCGGGCGCATCGCCAGCAGCGCCGGCCAGAATACCGTCATGCCCAGGCCGAGCGCGATGATGTTGTTGCCGGAGCGCTCATCGACGTCGTAGGCGACCCGCGCGGCACGCTGGCGCACGCGGTCGGCTTCGTCGTACAGCGCATCGCAGCCCCAGTTCGCGTACAGGCTCGGGTCGGTGGCGACTGGCAGCACGTCAATAGAACGGGTGGCGCACGCGGCCAGCAGGGCCAGCGGCAGTAGCGCAGCAAATGGACGGCGTCGAGCGGGCATGGCCCCGATTCTGCGGGCAATCGGCTGTCCCGCAAGCGCCGGCCGCACAGGCCGCGGCCGGGGCAGCGCGTCGCGCGACGCCAGCCGCGGGGGCCGTACGATCGCCGGTATCCACATTGGCGCAAACACCTCCATGAGCCCCACCCCTGCCCGCATCCCCGGCCGCCGCTTCCTGCACTCCCCCGGCCCGACGCCGCTGCCCGATGCCGTGCTGCACGCGATGAGCGCGCAGCCGATGGATCTGGCCGACCCACGCGTCGATGCCAATATCGCGGCCTGCGAAGAGGGCTTGAAGCGGCTGCTGCAGACCAATGCGTCTGAAGTCTTCATGTATGCAGCCAACGGCCACGGCGCCTGGGAGGCGGTGATCGAGAACCTGGCCGCACCCGGCGAAGCGGTGCTGGTGCCGGGCACCGGCCACTTCAGCGAGTCGTGGGCCGAGCAAGCCGAAGCCCTCGGACGACGCGTGGTGCGCACGCCTTGGCGCGAAGGCTGGCCGATCGACATTGAGGCGCTCGACCAGGCACTGCGCGATGACAGGGGCCACGCCATCAAGGCTGTGTTCGCAGTCCACACCGACACCGCCAGCGGCGTGACGACCGACCTGGGTGCCTTGCGCGGCGCCATTGACGACGCGGGCCACCCAGCCTTGTTGGTGGCCGATGTGGTGGCTTCGCTCGGCGCGGCCCCGTTCGCCATGGACGCCTTGCGTGTGGACGTGGCGGTGGGCGCGTCACAGAAAGGCCTGATGTGCCCGCCCGGCGTCGGCTTCGTCGCCGTCAACGGCGCCGCGTTCGCCGCCGCCGAGCGCAACCCCGCGCCGCGCTTCTATTGGGATTGGGTGCGCCGCAAGCACGCCATGTCGTACCGGAAGTTCTGCGGGACGCCGCCGCAAAATCTCCTGCTCGGGATGGAGGCGGCGCTGGGCCTGATCTTCAGTGAAGGGCTGGACGCGGTATGGCAGCGACATGCGCAGTTGGCGCAGGCGGTCCACGCTGCCGTCGAAGGCTGGCGCGAGGGCGGCGCCCTCGACTTCTTCGCACGGGATCCGGCCAGCCGATCGGTGTCGGTGACGGCCGTCAAGGTGGCAACGGGTATCGATGTCGATGCGCTGCGCACGGTGGCCCGCGAGCGCTTTCAGGTCGCGATCGCCGGCGGCCTGGGCCCGCTCGCCGGGCGCGCGTTTCGCATCGGCCACCTGGGCGACTGCAACCCGGCCGTGATCCTGGGCGCGATTGGCGGCGTCGAGGCCGCGCTGGTTGCCCAGGGCATTGCGGTGGGTAGGGGTGGCGTCCAGCGTGCGGTGATGAGCCTGGCGGGCCGATGAACGCGTTGACACGTTTGTTAGGTCGAACCGGCTGCAACGCAGGCTGGCCAGGCCAACGCGGCCGTCCCGGGATTTGATTCGAATTGGCTTAACCCCGCGCGGGTCCGTGGTGCGTAGAACCCAGCACATCCACCACGGGAGGCCTCCATGAGCCCTATTCAACCCAGCGTCGTCTCCAGGCGCAGCCTGTTCACTGCAGTCGCATCGGCGGCTGCCTTGCTTGCACTCGCCGGTTGCGCGACGGGCGCATCGGCCCACCGCGGCCTGGCCTCGCTCGAGGTGTTCGACCGTGACAGCGGACAGGTCGTCCCGACCTATACCAAGGAGGGTCGTCAGTTTGTCCCCGGCCGCCCGGGCGCCCGCTATGCAGTGCGCCTGCGCAACCTCACGCACGCCCGGGTGCTGGTGGTGCTCTCCATCGATGGCGTCAACGTGATCTCGGGCGAGACCGCCGATTGGCATCAGGTCGGCTATGTGCTCGACCCCAGCCGCAGCTTTGACATCAACGGCTGGCGCAAGTCGGGCACCGAGATCGCGGCCTTCGAGTTCGCAGCCATCGAGCGCTCCTACGCCGCACTGACCGGACGACCGGGCAACGTCGGCGTCATCGGCTTGGCGGCGTTCCGCGAGCGCCCTGTCTCACCGCCGCCGCCCGCAACACCGCCGATCGCTGCCCGCTCGGAGAGCCGGGCCGCCGATGCGAATGAGCCCAGCGCGCTGGGTGCCGCCCAGCCACCGGCACGCGAGAAGAGCGCCGCGGCGGATTCCGCCGGTTCCCGGCTGGGTACCGGCCACGGGCAGCGCGAATGGTCGGTGTCGCGCCGCACGCACTTCGAGCGCGCGACCACGTCCCCCGAACAGGTGACGCAACTAGAGTACGACAGCTACGAGCGCCTGGTCGCCGCTGGCGTCATCGTCGACACCCAGGCCTATGCCAGGCCACGTCCGTTCCCAACCAACCAGCCAGGCTTCGTGCCGGACCCGCCGGCGAGATAGGTTTGTCGGCGCGTGGCGACTTTGCGACCGAAGTGAATGGAAGGGAGGGAGGGACCGCGCGCGGATGCGGGCGATCTCACTGCGATGCCATGGCGCTGCGGGCCGAGCAGCGCGCTGCCCTTGCCGGCCTGACCGTTACTTGCCGCGGCTCACTCGTCGTCGCGCTCGCGCCGCATCAGCTTGGCGGGCGTGGTGCCAACCCAGCTGCGCTCCAAGTGATCGAACTCCGCAAAGGTCGACTCTGAGACGTCGAGGTTCTCGCCGACTCTGAAATCTTGCAGGCGTGAATCGCTTTCATCGCGCAGATCGGCTGCAGACTGCAGCGGCCGCAGGCCTTCGATGATCATCTCCAGAGCCGACGACGGTTCATCGCTGGCCAGTATCTCGGCCTGCGCCAGCGCCTCGGCCAGCACCGGACCCGGCAATGCCGCCACACCAGGCCAGCCATTGCGCCCCAGCACGTCGTGCACCAGACCCAAATGGCGCATGGCCTTGGCCGCGTAGTCGGGTCCGTGGGCAAGCATGCGCGCGCTGAGCTCATCGCACAGCTGCGACAGCGACGGTTTCTGGTCGACCGGCGCTTCTCGTCGGCGCTCAGCGAGCACGATATGCAGTTGACCGTCACGACGCTCCAGGCTGAGCGGGCGGCCCAGCGCGCCCTTCAGCCGGCGCAGCGGATCGGTCATGCCCTTGGTACCCAGAGTGACGCGCCGATCCTTGTCGAGCGCGCTGCGGGGACCCTTACGGGATGGCGGGTTGGTGGACATGTGGCTTTCCCTGGCTTGATGTTCAAGTTCGGACAATCCCAGTTTCGGCGGCAGGCACGCAAGCGACGCATTTATAGCCGCAACGATCGATCCGCGGCAGCCCAGCGCGGCGCGTGTGGGTCTTATGCACGCCCCAAAGGGTGACAACTTGCCGCACGGCGACTACAGCGCGAATGGCGCGGCCGAGAAGGCGGGATTGCTCGCCATCGGCTTAGGCCGATGACTCGGCCTTCGCTGCGCTGCGGCCCGTTGCTGCGCAACGTCCTGCGAGAGTCCCCCGGACTCACGCAGAGCGAACCGCGGAGGATTCTCGTCATCCTCCTCCTCAGCCAAAACAAAAAAGCCCGCATGAGCGGGCGATTCTGTTTTGGCGGAAAGGGAGTCTGTCAAGTGCCGCGTGTTTCCTTGGTTTCCGGGTTGTTCGCCGTCCATCCCCCGGCCTGTCCACCACCATTGTTGGGCGGTCAGAGGATTGTGACCCCACCTGTTGTCATGGAAGGACCAAGTGCGCGAAGTCGGCGGATGGGCATGGCAAGTTGCTCGCCGAAAATCGAGCCGGCCGCTCCCCTGCGCCGCCATCCCTTGAAGCGATGGCAGAAACGCTGCACGGTCGGAGTAGATTCCTCCCCACGGGAGGATCCCTATGCGCGTTGCCTATGCCTGCATCACCCTCGCACTGCTGCTTTCGACGGTCAGCGTGTCGGCGATGA
>JANMSS010000227.1:0-22224 GCA_031389585.1 Burkholderiales bacterium
ACTGGAACCACGACGCAGGGCGCCTCTGTCGAGGAGGCCATCGCCAATCTGCGCGAGGCAACGGCTCTCTACCTGTCAGAGTTTCCTTTGCCCGCTGGGGGCCATCCACTGATTACCATGTTCACAGTGCCGGAACCAGCGGGTGCCTAAGCTTCCGCGCGTGTCTGGCGCTGAGGCTCAGCGCGCACCCGAACGTCTGGGCTTTCAGAAGGTTCGCCAAAGTGGCAGCCACGTCGTCATGAAGCGCGAGTCGAAAGGCTGCGTGCTTCCAATGCACAGTGAAATCAAGACCGGCACTCTTGCGGGCGTTCTCCGCCAAGCGGAAGTCTCTGCCGAAGAGTTCATTCTCGCTTTGCGCGGGTGACGCCCAACCCTTCGCTCCAGCCAACGTGCTATGGCCTGCGGCCTCCGCACGCGGCTGAGCTCGAACGTTGATATGGCTTCTCTCTGTCAAGTAGCCGCACGAATTCCTCCGCGGCCGCAGTGGTGATTCAAACCCGTTGCCGGACGGGTAACATTCCTTCGTGAGGCAACACGACCGGACAAGATGATTGTCGCGCCCCAGAAGCCGGAGCCATTCCGACAACTGTCGCCATCGACGACTTTTCTGCCGTACTCTACGAGGGCGGCACGCTTGCTCGTGTTGTTCGTTGGGGCACAGGCGCAGGTGCGTACTTGGTCTTCGCAGAAGCTGGCCGCGCCACGGAGAATCAGTTTGAATCTGAGCAACTCTAACGCGTTGGGGCCCCTCGCTCAAGCGGGGACGAGTAGGATGATTGGCACGGAAGGAGCAAGCCATGGCTACATCTGACAAGCCGGTCGAAGGTGCCCTCGTCTCCTGCGAGGTGTGCCTGAAGGAAGTGCCAATCGCCGAAGCTGCGATCCCAGAGGCCACCGACTACTTCGTGCACTTCTGCGGGCTCGAGTGTTATGAGAAGTGGAAGAACCAAGGCGCAAAGCCAAGAGAGCCGGTCGAAAAGCCTGGCCCCTGAGAGGAAAGCCCATGCCCAAGGGGTCCTGCCTGTGCGGGGCAGTGAGTTTCGAGGTCGCCGGCACGCTGCGCCCGCCCGATGCCTGCCACTGCTCGCAATGCCGCAAGCAATCGGGGCACTACTGGGCCTCCACCGACGTCGCCCGCGCGGCACTGACGGTCCACGGCGCCGCCAACGTTGACATGGCTTCGCTCGCTTCACTGCTCACCGAAGTTCGTGCCTGCGTGCTGTGCGCAGAACACCTGCCGCTCGGCCCGCGCCCGGTCTTCCAGTTGCACCCGACGGCGCGCATCCTGATCGCAGGTCAAGCCCCCGGCAGAAGGGTTCACCAGACGGGTGTTCCGTTCGACGACGCCAGCGGTGACAGGCTTCGCGAATGGATGGGGATTTCGCGCGATGTGTTTTACGACGCCCGGCAAGTGGCCATCCTGCCGATGGGTTTCTGCTACCCCGGGACGGGCCGGTCCGGCGACCTGCCTCCGCGACCGGAATGTGCGCCCGCGTGGCGAGCGTCGCTGTTGTCACGCTTGAAGCGAGTTCAGCTCACGCTGGCCATCGGCCAGTACGCGCAGGCGTACCACCTGCCGAGCAATCGCGCATCGGTCACTGCGGCGGTTCAGGCCTGGCGCGAGCACTGGCCGCACATCGTTGCGCTGCCTCACCCCAGCCCTCGCAACAATCTGTGGCTCAGGCGCAATCCCTGGTTCGACGAAGAAGTGATTCCTGCCCTTCGCGCGCGCGTGTCGGAGGTACTTGCCCATGACGCCTAGCCTCTCCTTGGACAGGACACGGTTCGGCGGGACGCGTCACCGCGCGGCGCTCAAACCTTAGACCGATGTCGCGAACGATGATGAATCTCCTGGCGGTTGTGGTGGTTGTCTATCTCGGACTGTGCGCTGCGCTGTTCTTCTTCCAGCGTTCGCTGATCTACTTTCCACAGCCGAGTGCGGCGGTCAGCGGCACGAGCACGCTTGTGGTGCCGGCCATCGGGGTTCGCGTGGTCGCTACTGCGCGCCCGCACAGCGGGCCCAAGGCGGTCGTCTATTTCGGCGGCAACGCGGAAGACGTCACGCACAGCCTGCCCAGCCTTGCGGCTGCGTTCCCTGAACACGCGATCTACCTGCTGCACTACCGCGGCTTCGGCGGCAGTGCGGGCCAGCCTTCGGAAGCGGCGCTGTTCGCGGACGCGCTGGCGCTGTTTGACAAGGTCCACGCCGACCATCCGCAGATCGAGGTGGTGGGCAGCAGCCTGGGCAGCGGCGTCGCCGTCTATCTGGCCAGCCTGCGGCCCATTGCGCGGCTGGTGTTGGTGACGCCCTACGACAGCCTGCAGGAGGTGGCTGCGCGCCAGTTTCGGTTCTTCCCGGTGCGCTGGCTGTTGCAGGACAAGTTCGAGTCGTGGCGCTACGCGCCGCGGGTCACTTCGCCGACGCTGCTGATCGAGGCCGAACACGATGAAGTCATTCCGCGCGCCAGTACGGCGTTGCTCCATACGCGTTTCCGCACGGGGCTGGCGGCGTACCACGTGATCGCAGGCGCGAGCCACAACACGGTGTCTGAGAGTCCGCAGTACATCCCGCTGCTGAAGGGGTTGCCGTGAACGACGTCGACCCCTCTGCATGGCAGACTCACGATCGGCCATGCCGGCCATGGGCCGTTGAAGTGACGGGTCGATGTTTGCCACGGAGTGCTTCCCGTTGAGTTCGCTACTGCCAAGGCTCCCAGCCATCCGTCGACGTGCATTGCTGGCGCTACCCGCCGTGGCGGCAGCTGCGTCAATTGCCCCGGCCGGCGCGCAGTCAAGCAAGTGGGACGCGCCCAATGTCGTCATCATCTCGCCGCGGCTGGTCACTTCGGGGCAACCTGGCGCGGCGGCGTTGGCTGCGCTGGCCTCGCAGGGCGTTGGTGCAGTGATCTACCTGGCACCCCCGACAGTGCCTGATGCCGTGCGCGATGAGGCCGGAATCGTCCAGCGTCAGGGCTTGGGCTATGTGAACATCCCGACCCGGTTCGACGCCTCACCAAACGCCCTTCAAGCCACACAGTCGTCGCTGCGTGAAATATGCGGGCTAGCCACGACGCCATGCTCGAGCTCGAGATCGACGGCATCCACATCAACGGCGTGGACCTGCTCGGCATGGAACGACGCGGGCCGGATCACCGACTTCAAGGCCATGCTGCGGCCGCTGAAGGCGGTTCAACTGATACAGCAGAAGATGGCTGCGATGATGCAAGCAAACCCATGAACGACAAGGAGACTGAACGATGCCAGCCTACGTGATTGCCGACGTCGAGGTGCTCGACAGCGCCGGCTACGAGGCCTACCGCCAGCAGGTACCAGCGACGATCGCCGCGTTCGGCGGGCGCTATCTTGCGCGTGGCGGCGCGCTCACGGTGCTGGAGGGCCGCTGGTCGCCCAAGCGCTGCGTAATCCTGGAATTTCCGAGCGCGGCGCAACTCAAGGCCTGGTACGACTCGCCGGCCTATGTGCCGCTGCGCGCGCTGCGCGAGCGCACGACGAATTCGAACCTGGTGATGGTCGAGGGACTGTAGGCGTCGGTCGGCCGGGTTGCAGTGTCAGCCCTCGCCCGGCCACGGCGACATCAGCGCCAACCACATCAACTTGTCGAACTCGGGCGCGAAGCGCTCGATGATGGCTTCGGGGTCGGGGCACATGCGCGCGTCGGTGATCAGGCCGAACTGCACGCCGCCGGCGTAGCTGAGGATCGACACGCCCATCCCGATGTTGCCCGACTGCGGCACCCAGAACATCGCCTGCTCGATGGTGCGGCCACAAATCTGGATCGGCTCCCTTGGCCCGGGCACGTTGGTCATCACCGCGGTGGCCTTCTTCGCAAACAGGCCCGTGATCGCGCTTTGCACCGGCTTGATCATCAGCCCCGACAACGCCAGGATGCCAAAGGCCAGCAACGGTTGGTAGCTGCCCTTCAACTCGCCCATGCGCGCACGCACCGCGATCAGTCGCTCGATCGGGTTGGCGATTCCGATCGGCAGCACCAGCGGCACCAGGCCGAAACGGTTGCCGAGCTTGTAGGCTTCCTCGAGCGGGCGCAGGTTGACCGGCACCATCGCGCGGATCTCCTGCCCAGTGGGGTCGTCGCCCTTGCTGCGCAGGTATTCGCCGATGGCGCCGGCGACGCAGGACAGCAGCACGTCGTTGATCGACGCGTCGAGCACCTTGCCGACAACCTTGACCTCGTCGAGCGGCAGCGGCTCGCCCCAGGCCACACGCTTGCCGGGCGTGGCAATACCCTTGAGCCGCGTATGCGAGTCATCGGGCATCAGCGCGAACGCTGCGATGTCATTGATGATCTGGTAGCCCACGCGTGCCACTTCGAGCGATCCAGCAAGCGACTGGCCGGGCTCGGCCAGCAACTCCTTGCCCATGTCCAGCCCCTTGCCGTACATGCCGACGGCCTTCATGGCGATGTCGGCAACGGGCTTGATGACGGCTTCGGCAAGCCAGTCGTCGCCATCGCCGCGTGCGGCGGCTTCGTGGCGCGCGCTTCGTGGGGGCGCCTTGCCTCCGTCGGCGATCGACAGAATCACCGAGGTCAGTGCGATGCCGTCGCCGATGCAGTGATGGATGCGCGAGACCATCGCACTGTGCTCGCTGTCGAGGTCTTCGATCAGCAGAAATTGCCAGCGCGGGCGCGACGGGTCGAGCGGCGTGGCTGCCAATTCAGCAACCCGACGCTTGAGGGCGTCCAGCGGCTTCTCGCCGGCATGCCGGCGCAGGGCCTCGCGCTGCACGTGGTGCGCAATATCGAACGCCGTATCGTCGACCCAGTTCGCGCCGATCGCGTCTTCGACCACCTTCTGGCGAAAGCGCGGGTAGGCGAGCAGACGACTGTGGGCGCGTTCGCTGAGTTCGGCCAGCGTCAGGCGTGGCGTCAGCAGCCACACGCCGACGATCATCATCAGGTTGGCGTCGGTATCCATGCGCAGCCACGCGGTATCGACGCGCGACATGCGTTCGGTCACGGCGGCAGCGGGCATCGGATCGTTCATCGGCACAGTATCGGATAGCGCAGGTGAGCGGCGCGACGATGCCCGCTAAGATGTGCCACGTCCATCGAATCTAACCCGCAAGGAGCCCGCCATGGCCGACCTCAAAGCCAGCTTCGACAAAGCTGTCGCCGACAGCAAGACCCTGCCCGAGAAGCCCGACAACGCCACCCTGCTCCAGCTCTACGCGCTGTACAAGCAGGCCAGCAACGGCGACGCCGACGGCAAGCGCCCCGGCTTCACCGACATGGTCGGCCGCGCCAAGTGGGACGCGTGGAACGAGATCAAGGGGAAGGACGCGAAAGCCGCGATGCAGGAGTACGCGGATCTGGTCGAGTCGTTGAAGTAGGCTTCAGGCGCCCAACTTGCCCGCGGCCTTCTTCGCCGCAGGTTTGGTGTCGGCGCTGGCCAGTCCCGGGGTGGCGGTCATTCAACCGCGGCCATGCGTCGAAGTCATCCGCTCCCGACGAGGCGCCTCAGGTCGAAAGCAGCGCATTGCGCAAAATCGGAAGTTCACGCACGCGCACGCCGATCGCCCGGTAGATTGCATTGCACACCGCCGGCGCGATCGGCGGCAGCGCGGGCTCGCCCAAACCGCTGGTCGGGTTGTCCGACTTCAGGAAATGCACCTCGATGTCGCGAGCGGCGTCGCCGATGCGAAGCAGCGGGTAGTCGTGGAAGTTGCTTTGCACGACCCGGCCCCGTTCGATGTCGAGGCCCTGGAACCAGGCGGCGCTCAAGCCATCGAGGATCGCCCCTTGCACCTGGTTCTCGGCGCCGCTGAGGTTGACGATCTGCTCGCCGACGTCGCAAACGCACACGACCTTGTCCACGCTGAGTCGACCGCTGTCCGAGATCGAGACCTCGGCGACCTGTGCCACGTAGCCGCCGTAGCTGGCGTGGAAGGCGATCCCCTGCGCCTGCCGGGCTGGCATGGCGCGACCCCACCGGGCCTTCTGTGCCACGGCCTGCACCACCCGCCGCATCCTGGCGACCTGGTAGCCCTCGCCGCGCGAGAACAGCCCGGCCGGGCGCATCTCACGCTTGTCGCCCAGCAGTGCAAGACGAAACTCCAGCGGATCGCGACCGGCGGCGGCGGCGAGTTCGTCGATGAAACTCTGCACCACCCAGGCCTGCACGTTGGCGCCGGGCGCGCGCCAGGCGCCGGTGGGAACCTGGCACTCGATCATGCTCTGCTCGAGCGTGCAGTTCTCGACCCAGCGCCCCGGGAACTCGTCGCCGCTGAGCGCCGCGCTCGCGTGACCGCGGTGGCCGACGGTGATGTAGTGGTCGTGCCAGGCAGTCACGCGGCCCTGGCCTGACACACCGCCGCGCAGGCGATGAAAGCCGCCGGCGCGGTAATGATCGTGCTGCATGTCATCTTCGCGCGACCACAGGAGCTTGACCGGCGCATCCACGCGTTGGGCGATCGCGGCGGCCTCGACGATAAAGTCGCTGCTCAGGCGCCGCCCGAAGCCGCCGCCACTGCGCAGGATGTGCAGGCGAATGTTCCCCGGCGCAATCGCCAGCGCGCTGCTGACATGGTCGCGCGCCCAGTCCGGCGTCTGCGTGCCGGCCCAGATCTCCATCGTGCCCTGGCTGAATTGCGCCGTGCAATTGAGTGGCTCGAGCGCGGCATGGCCGATGAAGGGGTACGCGTACCAGGCGTCGACGGTCTTGGCCGCTTCGCCGAGGGCCTTGTCGACGTCGCCATCACGGCGCAACGAGGTCGCGCCGGGGCGCTGCGCGACAGCCGCGGCTTCAGCGGCGATCGCGCGCCAACTCGTCTGCGCACCCGGTCCTTCATCCCAGCTCACTTCCAGTTGCCGGCGCGCGCTCAGGGCGGCCCAGGTCGAGTCGGCCACGATGGCAACGCCGGGCATCAGGCTGAGCAGGCCACCGCTACCCGCAACCACGAAGGCGTGGCGAACCCCGGGCAGGCGCCGGACCTTGTCGAGGTTGGCACTGGCCACCTTGCCGCCGAAGACCGGGCACTTCGCGTACGTGGCGTGCAGCATGCCGGGCAAGCGCATGTCGATGCCGAACAGCGGCGCCCCGGTGACGATGGCATGGTTGTCCACACCGGCGACACGTGTTCCGAGGAGCACGAAATCCTCGGGCTTCTTCAGCCGCACCGCACGACCCTCGGGCACGGGCAGCGTCGCCGCCTTGGCTACCAAGTTGCCATAGGCCAGCGAGCGACCGGAGCTGCGGTGCTGCACCGCGCCGCCTGCCGCCTGGCATTCACTGGCAGCGACGCCCCACGTCGCTGCAGCCGCGTCGACGAGCATCGTGCGCGCCGTGGCGCCCAGGCGGCGGAAGGCGTCGTAGTTGCGCCGCACGGACATGCTCGCGCCGGTGAACTGCCTGCCATAGCGCGCATCGAGGTCGCCCTGCTCGACGACGACATCCTTCCAGGGGACTTCGAGTTCCTCGGCGATCACCATCGGCAACGCGGTCTTGACGCCTTGTCCGATCTCGCTCTGCTTGGAAACGATCGTCACACGGCCGTCGGGCGCGATCCGCAGCAGCGCATCGAGTTGCAGCTGGCCTTGCGCATCGACCGACGCAACGGGTGCTGGCCGGCGCGACGACATTTCCCGCTGGACCGCCCAGCCGATCGCGAGGCCACCCCCGGCCACGCCGACAGCAGCGATGAAACCGCGACGGCCGAGCCACTTGCGCTGCGCGGGCGCGCTCACTTGCCGCCTCCGCTGCTCTCAATCGCAATCTCCGCAGCGCGAAGGATGCCCGCACGAATGCGCAGATAGCTCGCGCAGCGGCAGACATGCCCCGCCAGCGCTTCGTGGATGTCCTGCTCGGTCGGTCGCGGCACCCGCCTGAGCAATGCGGCGGCGGCCATGATCATCCCAGCCTGACAGTAGCCGCACTGCGGTACATCCAGTTCCTGCCAGGCGACCTGCAATGGGTGCGCCCCCGCCGGGTCAAGCCCCTCGATCGTGGTGACCTGTGCGGCACCGACTGCAGAGACCGGCAGGCTGCAGGAGCGTGTGGGCACGCCATCGACATGCACCGTGCAGGCGCCGCACTGGCCAATGCCGCAGCCGAACTTGGTGCCGGCCAACTCAAGTTGATCACGCAACACCCACAGCAGCGGGCTGTCCGGCGCAGCGTCGACCGACTTCGCCTGACCATTCACCTGCAGCTTGAATCTTTTCATGTGGGCGTCCCCGGGAGCCTTGGCACGCAGCCAGCGTCGGTGCGGCGGTCGCCGTCAAGCCATCCGCTGCGTCATTATCGACCGACACCTTCGCCAGGCGCCGGTTTGCGAAGCCGCGCGCGCGTCGACGCGCGCAGGAGAAGGCTACTTCTTTGCCGTCTTCTTCGCCGCGGGCTTGGTCTCGTTCTTGGCCAGCAACTGATCGAGGTTGTCCATGATCTCGCCCTCGATGGTCTTGGCGAACGCGCCGAGCAGGAAGCCGAGCTTGGCCTGCAGGTCGAAGTGGTCGGCAGCGACGATCAACTGGCCGGTGACGCCCGAGCGCGTGAATTCCACCGTGTCGCTGGTCTGGCCTTCGAGCACGCTGCACTCCATGTCGAACTTCTTCTCGACCTCTTCGGCCCATTGCCAGGCCACCTTGCGCGCCTTGGCCAGGCCCAAGCTGTGCTTGCGGTGGATGTTGATGTGAGCCATCAGCGTGTCTCCGGTGTTCAGATCGCGCGAAGTGTGGCCTGCCGCTCGGCCTTGGGCAAGTCGGCCAGGCGTCGAACTTCGGCGTAGAAGCGCTTGAAGTCGCGCCCTTCACGCTCGAACAGGCGCTCGAAATTCGGCACCAGTTCGTTGTAGGCCGCCAGGACGCCAAAGGAGGCGTTGTTGGCACGCTCGAACCAACCGTCGTAGCCGGCAAAGCCGGCCCAGCGGTCGGCCTTCAGACCGGCATATTCGGCGCGCAACTCGGTCATCAGGCGGGCCTTGCCGGCGCGCTTGTCGGCGTCGCTGGCGCTGCTGCGGTACAGCGCATCCAGGCGTTGCCGGTAGCGGCCGGTCAATGCGCGAAATTCGGTGCGCCGGCCATCGAAGGCGCGGTACTGCGCACGCGCTTCATCACCGGCATGCTGCGCCAGCCAGCGCGCGCCGCCGATTCGCTCGACCGCCGTGGCGAAGGATTCGTTGAACATCGTGTCATCTGCGGCGTAGACAACCTGGTGCGACAGCTCGTGGAAGATGAGTCGTGCCAACTCGCCCTCGGGCCAATGCATGAAGGTGTTGAGCAGCGGGTCGCCGCCGAGCCAGTCGAGCTTGCCGAGGGTCGAGTACGCCGGCACGCCGTAGACCGTGGTTTCGAGGCCGCGAGCGCGCAAGGCGCTGGCCTCGGCGTTTGCGGCAGCCTGGTCGAAGTAGCCACGGTAGCCGACGCAGCCGACCACCGGGAAGCACCAAGTCTCCAATGTCAACGACAGTTCGGGCGCGGCGACCACGTTCCACACCGCGGCGTTGCGGCCGAGGTCGGCATACCCGCGGTAGCTGCGGTTGTCGGGCAGCACCAGTTCGCTGACGGCGTAGTCGCGGATACGCTGGCTGAGAACCAGGCGTTCTCTGAGTGCGGCGGGCGTGCCCGTGTCGGCCGTTAACTCGGCCACCGGCTTGGCGCGCGCGACCAACGCGAGGTGACCGCCGACCGATTGGGCGTAATAGCCCAGGCTCGAACACCCCGCGCTGAGGCAGGCCGTGGCGAGCACGGCCACAAGAGTCGCCGCGGTGCCAACGCTTGCCACGACCAGCCAGCGCCTCACGCGGTTTCGACTTGCACCAGGCAGTCGTAAAACGCTGGCGCGCGGCCGATGTCGGTGAGTCGCTGGTGGGTCAGCTCGTTGACGTTGGTGCCGGCCATGCCGAACTTGCGCCACCAGATGCCAAGGCCGTTGACGACACCCGGGCGGGCTCGCTCGCTGACCTCGACCTTGCAGCGGTACTCGCCACGGTCGTTGAAGACGCGCACGGTCTGGCCGCTGCGGATGCCGCGCGACAGCGCGTCGCTGGCGTGGATCTCGAGCAGCGGCTCGCCCTCGACGCTGCGCAGGCTCTGCACATTGACGAAGCTGGAGTTGAGGAAATTTCGCGCCGGCGGCGAGATCATCGCCAGCGGGTAGCGCGCGGCCAGCGCCGGGCTGGAGGCCGCGCTCTCGTAGTTGGGCACATGGTCGGGCACGCCCAGGCCGGGCACGTCGACCTGCGCGCGGCCGCTCGCGGTGGGGAATCCGCCGTCGGCAAAAGGCGCGTCGGGCACCGGCAGTTCGGCCCAGCCGCGCTCGCGCAAGGCCTCGAACGAGGTGCCGAGTTGGTCGTAGTGCAGCGCCTGGCGCGCCAGGGCTTCGTCGTCGTCGCTGAAACCGGGGTCGGTGAAACCCATGTGCGCGGCCAGTTCGCGAAAGATCTGCGTGTTCGGCTTGGCCTGCCCGATCGGTGCGATCGCCGGCTCGTTGAACATCACGTCGGTGTGGCCGTAGGCGGTGTGCACGTCGAGATGTTCGAGCTGGGTCGTGGCCGGCAGCACGTAGTCGGCATGGTCGGCGGTATCGGTCATGAAGTGTTCGAGCACGACAGTGAACAGGTCGTCGCGGGCAAAACCTGCCACCACCTTGCGCGACTCGGGCGCCACGGCCACCGGGTTGCTGTTGTAGACAATCAGCGCCTCGATCTTCGGCCCGAACGCGGCCGACGATTCGCGCAGCAGATCGTCGCCAATCGTGCTCATGTTGATGGTGCGCGGCGTGCGCCCGGCCAGCAGGTCGGGCCGTCCGAGCGCCGGGTTCCTGAACGGCGCGAACCATCCCGAACTCGACAACAGCAGGCCGCCGGCGCGGTGCCGCCAGGCCCCCGTCAGGCACGGCAGCAGCGCAATCAGGCGCGTGGCGTTGCCGCCACCATGCACCCGCTGCATGCCATAGTTCAGGCGGATCGCGGCCGGCTTGATGGTGGCCAGATCGTCTGCCAGACCGCGTACTTCGTCGGCCGTGATGCCGCACGTCTCCGCCGCACGATCGGCCGGCCATTGCAGCGCGCGCTCGCGCAGCGCGGCGAAGCCCTCGACATGGCGCTCGATGTAGTCGTGATCGAGTCGGTCGCTGGTGATCAGTTGATGCATCACGCCCAGCGCCAGCGCGCCGTCGGTGCCCGGCAGCAGCGCAATGTGCTGGTGGCACTTGTCGGCGGTCTCGGTGCGCCGCGGATCGATGCAGATCAGCTTGGCGCCCGCCCGCTTGGCTTGCTGCGCCAGGGTCCAGAAGTGCAGGTTGCTGGCGATTGAATTGCTGCCCCAGATGACGATCAGCCGGCTCTCGCCAAAAAACCGCATGTGCATGCCGAGCTTGGCGCCGTAGGTGGCGGCCAGCGCGTCGCCGCCGGCGCTGGAGCAGATCGTGCGGTCGAGCAAGGAGGCGCCGAGCTTGTGGAAAAAGCGCGCCGCCATGCCCTCGCCCTGCAACAAGCCCATCGTGCCGGCATAGCTGTAGGGCTGGATCGCCTGCGGGTTGCGCGCGGCGATGGCCTGCAGGCGTTGCGCGATGTCGGTCAGCGCCTGGTCCCACGACACGCGCTCGAAGCGACCGGCACCTTTTTCGCCGACGCGCTTCAACGGATGCAACACACGCTCAGCGTCATAGCTACGTTCGGCGTAGCGCGAGACCTTGGTGCACAGCGCGCCATGCGTCATAACGTGATCGGGGTCGCCCTGGATGCGCACCACGCGCCCGGCTTCGACCGTGACGCGCATCGCACAGGTGTCGGGGCAGTCGTGCGGGCAAGCGCCGTGGACCACACGGGTGCCGATGGCCGGGTTCTGCAGCGACAAGTCGGTGCTCATGGTCGAACTATTGCACATCAAGCCGCTGCGCCCGGGCGCCATGCGCTGGCCGGGCGATCGCGTCGGCGAGTGCTGGCGCGCCGGCAAACACGGCATGGCGAGCGTAAACTGGGCTGCTTCGCCCCTTGCGAGCCGAGCCATGCAGTTGATCGAGTCCATCCTCGCCGAAGCCGCGACCATCGCCAAACTGCGCCGCGACATCCATGCGCACCCCGAACTCTGTTTCAAGGAACAGCGCACCAGCGACCTGATCGCCAAGACCCTGACCGATTGGGACATCCCGGTGCACCGCGGCCTGGGCACCACCGGGGTGGTTGGCATCATCAAGCGTGGCAAGTCGGCGCGCGCCGTGGGCCTGCGCGCCGACATCGACGCGCTGCCGATCACCGAGCGCAACACCTTTGCCCACGCCAGCACTTACGCCGGCAAGATGCACGCCTGCGGTCATGACGGCCACACGGCGATGCTGTTGGCCGCGGCCAAGCACCTGTCCAAGCACGGCAGCTTCGACGGCACGGTGTACCTGGTGTTCCAGCCGGCCGAGGAAGGTGGCGGCGGTGCGCGCGAAATGATCAAGGAAGGTTTGTTCGATAAGTTCCCGATGGAGGCCATTTTCGGCGCCCACAACTGGCCGGGCATGGCCGTCGGTCAGATTGGCGTCAAGAGCGGGCCGATCTTTGCCAGTTCGAACGAGTTCAAGATCACCGTGCGCGGCAAGGGCGCGCACGCGGCGATCCCGCACAGCGGCATCGACCCGGTGCCCATCGCCTGCCAGATGGTGCAGGCCTTTCAGACCATCGTCTCGCGCAACATCAAGCCGGTGGATACCGCTGTCGTCTCGGTGACGATGATCCACGCCGGCGAGGCCACCAACGTGATCCCGGAGAGCTGCGAGCTCCAGGGCACGGTGCGCACCTTCACGCCGGAGGCACTGGACCTGATTGAGCGCCGCATGGGCGAGATTGCCGAACACACCTGCGCCGCGTTCGACGCGACTTGCGACTTCGAGTTCGTTCGCAACTACCCACCGGTGATCAATCACGGTGCCGAAACGGAGTTCGTGCGCCGCGCTGTGGCCGAGGTGATCGGCGCCAAGAACGTACTGGAGTGCGAGCCGACGATGACCGCGGAGGACTTCAGCTATTTTCTCGAGGTCAAGCCCGGCTGCTACTTCCTGATCGGCAATGGCGACGGTGCGCACCGCACGCTCGGCCATGGCATGGGCCCGTGCACCCTGCACAACCCGAGCTACGACTTCAACGACGAGTTGATCCCTCTCGGCGCGACGATGTGGGTCAGGTTGGCCGAGGACTGGTTGGCGCAGCCCCAGCGCTGACAATGAAGACCGCCAGCGACTGCTTTGCGCAAAGCTACGCGCAGGCGCGCGGGAAGTTCATCGCCGCGACAGAGGCCGCGGGCATGAACGTTTTCAGCCACGCCCACCCGATGCTCGGCCGCGACGGTGAGGCGCTGGCCATGGATGTGGCGCGCGAAGGCCCGGTTGATGCGCAATCGTTGTTGCTCATCAGCAGCGCCTGCCATGGCGCCGAGGGCTTCTGCGGCTCGGGGGTGCAGGTGGCGCTGCTGCGCGACCCGGCGTGGCACGCGTTGGTGCGCGAGCGCGGTGTGGCGGTGCTCTACGTGCACGCGCTCAACCCCTACGGATTTTCCTGGTTGCGCCGCGTGACTCATGAAGGCGTCGACCTGAACCGCAATTTCCAGGATTTCTCGCAGCCGCTGCCGGCCAACCCGGGCTACGACGAACTGGCGCATCTGCTGGTGCCCGAGCATTGGCCGCCGTCGGCCGAAGTGCGGGCGGCGATCGAACGCCACGTGGCGGCGCATGGCATGGACGCGACGCAGGCCGCGATCACCGGTGGCCAGTACACCCATCCGCTGGGCCTGTTCTATGGCGGCGTCAACCCGACCTGGAGCCACGTGACGCTGCGTCATGTGCTGCAGGAGCATGGCCAGCGATGCCAGCGCCTGGGCTGGATCGACCTGCACACCGGCCTGGGGCCCAGTGGCCATGGCGAGCGAATCTTCGCCTGCCGCGACGACGCCCAGGCAATTGCACGCGCGCGCGACTGGTGGGGCGCGGACGTGACCTCGACCTACGACGGCAGTTCGAGTTCGGCGCCGTTGAGTGGCCTGATGTGGCTGGCCGCGTATCAGGAGTGCCCGCAGGCCGAGTACACCGGCATCGCGCTCGAGTACGGCACCGTGCCGTTCATGGAAGTGATCGACGCGCTGCGCGGCGACCATTGGCTCGAGTGCCACCCCGAGGCCGAAGCGGCGCAGGGCGCGGCGATCAAGCGGCGCGTGCGCGAGGCCTTCTACACCGACACCGATGC
The DNA here is from genome assembly GCA_031389585.1 of Burkholderiales bacterium. Lineage (GTDB taxonomy): Bacteria > Pseudomonadota > Gammaproteobacteria > Burkholderiales > Burkholderiaceae_C > CADEEN01. Next base: position 14,200 of record JANMSS010000227.1, read on the forward strand.
GTGGAAGGAGCGCGTGGTCGAGCAGGCACGCAATGCCGCCGAGCAGGCGCTGCGAGGGCTGACGGACTGATCTCGCGTCGGCGGCGCCTTGGCGCCGTCAGGTCAAAGCCAGCCGTCGCGGCGCAGGTCGGTCTCGCATTGCGCCGCACTGTCGAAGCGAAGTGCCGGCCAGCCCAAGCCCCGCGCGGCTTCGACATTGACCGCGTTGTCGTCGATGAACAGCGTGTGCTCCAGATCGAGTGCCAGTGCCTTGAGTGCGTGATCAAACATCGCGCGATCGGGTTTCATCAGCCCGACGCGGCCCGAGTACACGCGGGCCTCGAACCAGCCAAAACATGCGTGATGCGCCTCGATGTACGCCGCGTTGGGCACGGGCATGTTTGACAACAGCGTCAGGCGGTGACTGGCGGCACGCAATCGTTCGAGCAGCGCCACGCTGGCGGGCATCGGTTGAATGTGATCGGGAACGGCGGCAATCAGTGCCCGTAGACATTGCACCGCGTAGCCCGTGCGCGCCGCGATGCGCTCGGCCAGCGCATCGGGCTCGATGCGGCCCAGGTCGTAGTCGGCCCAATCGTCGCCTGGCGCGTGACCCTGGAAGATGGCCGCCGCGGCCGCCCGGGCGCTGCGCTCGTCAGGCACCTGCTGCGGGAAGTACTGTTGAATCAATTGCAACGGTTGCCAACGCACGATGACGCCGCCGACGTCGAACACCAGCGTGCGGCGAGTCATCGGCACAAGCGGCTGAGCAGCGCTGCCGTCGAACCATCCAGGCCCGCGGTGTCGCCCGAGGCCAGACGCGGCAGCAGCTGGCTGGCCAGGGCCTTGCCCAGTTCCACCCCCCACTGGTCGAAGCTGTTGATGCCCCACAGCGCGCCGCTGACGAACACGCGGTGCTCGTACATTGCGATCAACGCACCGAGCGAGCGCGGGGTCAGCGCATCCAGAACCAAGGTGGTGCTCGGCCGGTTACCCGGGAAGCTGCGATGCGCCGCCAACGTCTGTGCATCGATGGCCTTGCCTGCGGTGGGCGCGGCTTCAGCCAGGGCCTCGTCGCGGGTCTTGCCGAGCATCAGCGCCTGGCTCTGCGCCAGGCAGTTGGCCAGCAGTTTGGCGTGCTGATCGACCAACCTGTGGGCGGGGGTCTTGACGGCAATGAACTCGACCGGAATCACGTCGCTGCCCTGGTGCAGCATCTGGAAGTAGGCATGCTGCCCGTTGGTGCCGGGCTCGCCCCAGACGACTGGGCTGGTGGCCATCGGAAGCAGCCCGCCGGCGCGGTCCACCCGCTTGCCATTGCTCTCCATCTCGAGCTGCTGCAGGTACGCCGGCAGGCGCGCCAGGCCCTGGTGGTACGGCGCCACGCAGCGGCTGCTGAAGCCATGGAAATTGCGGTACCAGACATCGACCAGACCCAGCAGCACCGGCAGGTTGCGCTCGAGCGGCGTGGTAGCGAAGTGCTGGTCCATCGCATGCGCGCCCGCCAGCAGCGCGCGGAAATTCTCGGCACCGACGGCGATGGCGATCGGCAGCCCGATCGCGCTCCACAGCGAGTAACGGCCGCCGACCCAATCCCAGAAACCGAAGGTGGTGTCGATGCCAAAACGCGCTGCGGCCTCGACGTTGGTCGTGGTGGCCACGAAGTGGCGCGCGATGTCAGTGCCGCCATTGGCCAAGAACCAATCGCGCGCGGCCTGGGCGTTGGCCATCGTCTCCTGCGTGGTGAAAGTCTTGGAGGCGACGATGAACAGCGTCTCGGCCGGCGTCAATTGGCGTAGCACACGCGTCAGGTCGTGGCCGTCGACGTTGCTGACGAAGTGCAGCGTCAGGTCGCGGTGCGCGCACGCATCGAGCGCCAGCACGACCATCTGCGGCCCGAGGTCGCTGCCGCCAATGCCAATGTTGACGACATGGCGGATGCCGCGCGTGGCCCCATCGCGCACGCCCTCGGCAAACGCAAGCATCGGCTCAAGCACGCCATGCACCTCGTCGCTGAACAGGCCCTGGCCGCGCGGCGCACGCAACGCCGTGTGCAGCACGGCGCGGCCTTCGGTGGTGTTGATCGGCACGCCAGACAGCATGGCGTCGCGCTGCGCTTGCACGCCACATTCGCGGGCCAGGTCGAGCAGGAAACGCAGGGTCGCGGTGTCGAGCCGGTTCTTCGACAGATCGGCAAAGACTTCGGGCGCTTCGAACGACAGTGCGGCGGCACGGCCGGCATCGCGGCCAAAGGCCTCGCGCAAATCGAAGTCGCGGCCATGGGCCTCGTAATGACCCTGCAACGCGGCCCATGCCGTCGTCTGGTCACAGCGGATAACGCTCATCCCTTCAGACCGTCAATCAGCGTGTCGAGCTTGGCCGCGTCGGCGGCGAAGGCGCGGATGCCCTCGGCCAACTTGTCGCTGGCCATCGCATCGTCGTTCAACGCATAGCGGAACACGGGTTCGTTGAAAGTGACGGCATGCAGCGTCGCGTGTTTCGCGGCCTCGGGGTCGAGGGCGCGCGGTAGCGGCGCCTCGATGGCCTGCAACTGCGCCATCAGCTCGGGGCTGATGGTCAACAGATCGCACCCGGCCAGGGCCTGGATCTGGCCGATGTTGCGAAAGCTCGCGCCCATGACTTCGGTGGCGATGCCGTAGTGCTTGAAGTAGGTGTAGATCTGGGCCACCGACTTGACGCCGGGATCATTGGCACCGGCCATTGCGGCCTCGACCCAGGCGCTGCCGGCGGCCTTTTTGTGCCAATCGTGGATGCGCCCGACAAAAGGCGAGATCAAGGTCACACCAGCCTCGCCGCAGGCCACGGCCTGGCAAAACGCGAACAGCAGTGTCAGGTTGCAGTGGATGCCTTCGTGTTCGAGTGCCTTGGCCGCCTGAATGCCTTCCCAGGTGGCGGCCACCTTGATCAGCACCCGCTCGCGACCGACCCCGGCTCGTTCGTAGAGCTCGATCAACTGGTGCGCGCGGGCAATGCTGGCCGCGGTGTCGAAACTCAGTCGCGCATCGACTTCGGTGCTCACGCGTCCGGGCACGATCTTCAGGATCTCAAGGCCAAAGCGCACCAGCACCTCGTCGACGATGCACTCCAGCGGCCGGCGCTTCTTCGCCGCCACGGCCTCGGCGAGCATCGGCGCGTACTCGGGCTGCAGCACTGCCTTGAGGATCAGCGACGGGTTGGTGGTGGCGTCGCGCGGCGCAAAGGCGGCGAGCTGCTTGAAGTTACCGCTGTCGGCAACGACCGTGGTGAACTTCTTGAGTTGATCGAGCTGGTTCATGGGCGGATCGCTGATAGCGCGCGGAGGGCCATGCGCCATTAGAACGCTTCGCGTTGACCTGTCAAAGAAACTCATGCATCATCATTCCCGTAACTAAATTACGCCTGCGCGCCATGTCCTTTGACCTCGTCTTCTTCGGCGGCACCGGTGATCTGGCTTGGCGCAAGCTGGTGCCCGCCCTGTTCCAGGCTTGGCGCCATGGCAAGCTGCCCGAGGGCGGACGCATCCTGGCGGTGGCCCGCGACGAGCGCAGCGACGACGAGTACCGCGCCTACATCTGCGAGCGCTTTTGCAGCGTCGAGAGCGCCAAGCGGCCGACCGACGAGGAGTTCGCGCGATTTGCTGAGTTGCTGCACTACCGGCGCATGGACCTGTCGCAACCGGCCGACTACGCCGGCCTGAAGCAATGGGTCGACCAGCGAGGCGCCGACACCGTGGTGCTGTTCCTGGCCACCAGCCCGCACCTTTTCCCGCAGATCTGTGCGCAGCTCGGTGCCATTGGCCTGAATGGCCAGAACGTGCGCGTGGTGCTCGAAAAGCCGCTTGGGCACGACCTGAACAGTGCGCAGGAGATCAACCGTGTCGTGGCGGCTTCGTTCCATGAGAACCAGGCCCTGCGCATCGACCACTACCTGGGCAAAGCCGCGGTTCAGAACTTGGCGGCGCTGCGCTTTGGCAACGCCCTGTTCGAGCCGCTGTGGCGGCGCGAGAGCATCGCCAACATCCAGATCACCATCGCCGAGGGGCTCGGCGTGGGCACACGCGGTGATTTCTACGACCGCACCGGCGCGCTGCGCGACATGGTGCAAAACCACGCCCTGCAACTGCTGACCATGATCGCGATGGAGCCGCCGGCCACCGGCGACGCCGACGCGATCCGCGACGAAAAGCTCAAGGTGCTGAAGTCGCTCAAACCCTTCACGGCTGAGAACGTGGGCCGCGACGTGGTGCGCGGACAGTACCGCGCCGGCACGGTCGACGGCCAGGCAGTTCCGTCCTACCTTGACGAAGTCAGAGTACCGCCCGCCAGCCGCTGCGAAACCTTTGTGGCACTGCGCACCGAGGTGCAGAACTGGCGCTGGGCCGGTGTGCCGTTCTACTTGCGCACGGGCAAGCGCTTGGCGGCGCGCGACGCGCAGATCGTCGTCAACTTCCGCCCGGTTCCACACGCGATCTTTGCCGGCACCACCCGCGCCAACAAGCTGGTGATCAATCTGCAGCCGGAAGACGGGCTGGAGCTTCACTTGCTTGCGGCCAAGGGGGGGCGCAGCGCGTCGAATGCGCCCGAACAACTTTCGCCGGTCTCGCTCGACCTCGATTTCGACAAGGCCTTCCTCAGCGACCGGGTCGGCGCCTACGAGCGGCTGCTGCTCGATGCGATTGCCGGCCGCCTGAACCTCTTCGTTCGCAGCGACGAGCAGGAGCAGGCCTGGCGCTGGGTCGAGCCCGTGCTCGAGGCCTGGCGCCACGACAACACGGGGCCGCGGCCCTATGCCGCCGGCAGCTGGGGGCCGGCAGCCTCGAGCGCGCTGATTGCGCGCGACGGCTTTGCCTGGGCAGAAGAAGAGTGAACCGGCCGCGTCCGCACGCAGGGCTGCAATGACCATGCTCGACCGCATCCTGGCGGCGCTGCCGGCGCTGCCACCGGCCGAGCAGCGTGTGGCCAAGCTGGTGCTCGCCGACGCGCGCAGCTTCGCCGCCCTGCCCGTGGGCGAACTGGCATTGCGTTCGCAGGTCAGCAAGCCGACCGTAATCCGGTTCTGTCGCAGCGTGGGTTACGACGGGCTCGCCGATTTCAAGCTCAAGCTGGCCGGCGCAGTCAACGAGGGCGTGCCCTTCGTGCACCGCGCGGTCGACGAGGACGACAAGGCCGGTGACATCATGGTCAAGGTCATCGACAACACGGTCAGCGCCCTGCTCAAGTACCGCAATGACGCCGCCGGCCACGCCGTCGAGCGCGCCATCGTGGCGCTGGCAGCCGCCTGCCGCAACGGGCGGCGCATCGAGTTCTACGGCGTCGGCAATTCAGGCATCGTGGCGCACGACGCCCAGCACAAGTTTTTTCGGCTGGGCGTCGCGGCCCATGCAGTCAGCGACGGTCATGTGCAGGTGATGAGCGCCACCATGCTGCAGCCTGGCGACTGCGCGGTAATCATCTCCAACTCGGGCCGCAGCCGCGATCTGCTCGACGCCGCCGAGATTGCCCGCCGCAAGGGCGCGACCACCATCGTGATCACTGCCAGCGGCTCACCGCTGGCGCATGCCTCGAGCGGCACGCAGCATGTGTTGCTCGCCGCGGATCACCCGGAAGATTACGACCGCTACAGCCCAATGGTGTCGCGGCTGCTGCACCTGGTGATCATCGATATCCTGACCACCGGCGTGGCGTTGCGCCTGGGCAGCGGGTTGCGCCCGCTGCTGGCCGAGATCAAGCGCAACCTTCGCGCGAAACGCTACGCCAAAGCGGATTGATCCTGTGCAGCGGCCGGCTCGAAACCGAGCAGCCCTTGCACGCCGTACAGGCCCGCGAGCTCGACCATCGCCGCCGGCGCGCCGCGCACGCTCAGCGCGCGGCCGGCTGCATGGGCAAGGCGGCGGGCTTCGAGCAGCACGGCAATGGCCGCGGTGTCGAAGCTGCGCAGCGCGGTGGCGTCGACCAGCAGCGCGGCGCTTGAGTCGCCATCCTGCGCGAGCGCCTGCTCGATTGACTTCACAGCGGCGCCGGCCTGGGCCAGCGTCAGCGTGTCGGGCAGGATCATGGCAACCTCAACCTCAACTCTTGGCCGCGGCCTTGTTGCGCTCGGCCAGTTTGGTCACCAGGCCGTCGATGCCCGAGCTGCCAATCTCGGTGGCGAAGCTCGAGCGGTACTGCTCGACCAGCCACACACCGAGCACGCTGACGTCGTAGATCTTCCAGCCGCCGTCGATCTTTTCCAGCCGGTAGTCGAGCTGGATCGGATCGCCCTTGCCCTTGACCTCCGTGCGCACGACGACTTCGCTGTCATCGGCGCCGGCGCGCAGGGGCTTCAATTGCACCGTCTGGTCCTTCACCTGCGTCAGCGCGCCGGCGTAGGTGCGAACGATCAGGATCTTGAACTCGTCCTGCAGGCGCTTCTGCTGCTCGGGCGTGGCAATGCGCCAGTGGCGACCGACGGCCGACGCCGTCATGCGCTGGAAGTTCACATGCGGCATGACCTTGGCGTCAACCAGCATGATGATCTTGCCGACATCGCCGGCCTGGATCGCCTTGTCGCCCTTGACCGTGTCGATGACCTCGGTGGAGACCTTCTTGATCAGCGCGTCAGGCGCGGTCTGCGCGTGCGCGCTGCCCAACGCCAGCACCATCGACAGCGTGGAGAGAATCTGCTTGAAAGTCATCGGAATCCTTTTGATGGTGATGTCGCTCCGCGAATGAATCGGCGCTGCGGGCTGAACGCGCTGGCGTCTTGCGGGTTTACTTGGGCGCGGGTGTGGGTTCGACCTTGGGCTCGGGCAAATCAGGCGGATCGCCGTCATAGACCAGGTTGCGCCGGCGCGCGAGATAGCCGTCACGAATGAACACGTATTTGTCCAGCGCAATTTCGTCGACAAGGCGCGTGGCATTGAGCAGGCCGGCTCGCGTGTCGATCAATCGCAGCGCAGTCAGGCCAAAGCGTGTCGGATCATCTTTCGTCAATGCCGAAGGCGACCAGGACAGGTCCAGCGGCAGCCCCGCGCTGTCGCGCAGCGACGACGGCCCCAGCAGCGGCCACACCAGGTACGGGCCGGCCGGCAGGCCCCAGTGGCCCAGCGTCTGGCCAAAGTCCTCCTGTTGGCGCTCGATGCCCAGGTCGCTGGCCACGTCGAAGACGCCACCGATGCCGAACAGGGTGTTGGTAGCCACGCGCATCGTCATCTGAGCCGAGGCGACCGGCTTGCCCTGCAGCAGCTGGTTGATCGCCGACCAGCCGTCGCCGAAGTTGCCGAACACGTTGCCGACGCCGCGGCGAACCAGTTCTGGCACCGCGGCCTGATAGCCACGGGCCACTGGCTTGAGCACAGCCGCGTCGAGGCCTTCGTTGAAGGAAAACATGGCGCGGTTCCAGCCCTCGATGGGATCGTTGGCACTTTGCGCCTGGCTGGACCCGACGCAAGCGAGCAGCAGCGCCAACACCACCGCATCCACGTTGCGCCGCAAGCTCACTTCTTCCCCGCCGCGTCGCCGGCACCGGCGTCGGCGGCCTTGTTGAAGATCATCTGGCCGATCAGGTTCTCCAGCACGACGGCCGACTGGGTCTGGCGGATCACGTCACCGGCAGCCAGGACGCGGTCGTCGGCGCCGGCCTCCAGCCCGATGTACTGGTCGCCGAGCAATCCGGAGGTCTGGATCTTGGCCGTCGAATCCTTGGGGAACTGCACGTCCGGGTTGATTTCCATGGTCACGACGCCCAGATAGGTCTTGGGGTCGAGAGTGATGCGCTTGACACGGCCCACAGTGACTCCGGCGCTGCGCACCGGCGCGCGCGGCTTCAAGCCACCGATGTTGTCAAAGGTGGCGCTCAGCGTGTAGCCCTTGCGTTCGCCGAAGGAGGCCAGGTTGGCGGCCTTGAGCGCGAGGAACAATGCCCCTGCGATGCCGAGCAGCACAAACAGCCCGACCATTGTTTCAATACCCTTCTTGCTCATCTTGTTTTCTCCGGTCGATTCGTCACGGCGTCGAGAACATCCACGCGGTGAGCATGAAGTCCAGCCCCAGCACCGCGAGTGACGAC
>JANMSS010000233.1:0-8078 GCA_031389585.1 Burkholderiales bacterium
CCGTGCCGGCGTAGAAGTACTCGCCGCGCGTAACGTCGGCGATGGTCATGAGCGTCTCCTCGTCGAGGCGCACATGCATCGACCAGCCTTCGAAGCCGATGGTCTTGCCCTCCTTCGTGCCAACGCCCACGGTGTAGATGCGCACGCCGCGCTCGGCGGCGAGGCGCGCGGCCTGCACCGAGTCCGGGCCGGCGGTGCGCTGGCCGTCGGTGAGCAGGATGATCGCGGCCGAGTTGTAGCTGCCGGGCTCGACCGGGGTGAACTCTTTCTCGGGCGCCTTCTCGCCCAGCGCCTTGGGCATCAGCCGCTGGCCGGTGATCTGCGACAGATCGATGCCGGCATTGGGGAAGATCGTGGCCAGCGAGAGGACGATGCCGCTGCCGATGGCCGTGCCGCGCTGCAGCTGGAAGCGGTCGATGGCGGCGACCACGTCTTCGCGGCTGAGCGTGGGCGCCTGCACGATGGCGGCGGTGCCGGCAAACGAGACCACGCCCACGCGCACCGAGCGCGGCAACTCGGCGATGAAGGCCTTGGCCGCGTTCTGCGAGGCCACCAGGCGATTGGGTTCGACATCCATCGCACGCATCGATCCCGACACGTCCATCGCCAGCACCACGGTCTGCTCGACCATCGGCAGCGTGATCACGGCGGTGGGCCGTGCGGTGGCCAACAGCAGCGCGGCCATGGCCAGCAGCAGCAGCGCCGGGGGCACGTGGCGGCGCCAGGCGCGCTGCGCACCCAGGGCTTCCTTGACGATTCCCAGGCTGGCCCAGGTGACGGCCGACTTCTTGCGTCGCCGCAGCAGCCACAGGTACGCAAGCACCAGCAGCGGCAGTAACACCAGCGCCCACAGCGCTTCTTGCCAGAGAAAGCTCATACCTGCCTCCGTGCGCGCGTCATCGCGCCGGCACCCATGCGGGCGCGCTGGCGGCGGGCATCGACGAACCGCAGGATCGAATCGCCGAGCTCGGCCTCGGTCGACAGCTCGAGGGTATCGACGCCGGCGCGCGCCAGCGCTTCGCGCAGGGCCGCTTCGCGGCGCTCGGCAACTTCGGCGAAGCGCTCGCGAAAGCTGCGCTGCCCGGTGTCGACAAAGACCTGCTCGCCGGTTTCGCTGTCCTGCAGCAGCACCAGGCCCAGGTCGGGCATCGCCATTTCGAGCGGGTCGAACAGGCGCACGGCGACCACGTCATGGCGCTCGGCCAGGCGTGCCAGGGGCGCCTCCCAGCCGCCTTCGCTGATGAAGTCAGAGACCACGAAGACGCAGGCGCGCTGGCGCAGCATGGGCTGCGCGCGCTCGATCAGGTCTGCGAGGCGCGTGGCGCCGGCAGGCGGCGCCAGCGGGCGCGAGCGCATGCGCTGCATCAGCTGCAGCACATGGCGGCGTCCGCTCCTGGCCGGCAGCATGGTGTCGACCGTGTTGCCGTAGAACACGGCGCCGGCGCGGTTGCCATGGCGCAGCACCAGGCTGGCCATCACCGCGACGAAGGCTTCGGAGACGTTGCGTTTCCTCTGGCGCGAGCCGAAATCGACCGAGGGGCTGAGGTCGAGCAGGAACCACGCGCACAGCTCGCGGTCTTCGATGAACTGGCGCACATGCAAGGTGTTGGTGCGCGCGGTGACGTTCCAGTCGATATGGCGCACGTCGTCGTGTTCCTGGTACTCGCGCAGGTCGGCAAGGTCCACGCCGTGGCCGCGCAGCAGGGTGCGGTAGTCGCCCTGCAGCGCGCCGTCCAGGCGCTTGAGCACAGTCCACTCCAGCCGCTGCAGCAGCGCCTGCACGTTGGGCTGCGCGTCAGCCGGAACGTCAGCCATTGGCGGTAGCGCGTTCATCTGGCGACAGGGTCTGAACATGGGCCAGCGGCCGGGCCGGCGCGGGCAGGGCCTTGACGATGCGCTCGACCAGGGCGTCGGCGGTGATGCCGTCGGCCAGCGCCTCGTAGGTCAGCGAGATGCGATGGCGCAGCACGTCGGCGGTGAGGTCGAGCAGGTCCTCGGGCAGTACATAGCTGCGCCCGCGCAGGAAGGCCAGTGCGCGTGCGCCCTCAATCAGGCAGATGGTGGCGCGTGGGCTGGCGCCGAAGGCGACGTACTTGGCCAGATCCTTCAGGCCGGCCTTGGCCGGCTCGCGCGTGGCCGCGACCAGCTTGACGGCGTAGGTGATCAGGGCCGGGTCGACATAGGCGTTGCGGCACTCGCGCTGCAGCTGCATCAGCTGCTCGGGCGTGGCCACCGCGACCACGTCGACGGGCGTGCCGGTGACGCGTTCGACGATCACGAACTCCTCCTCCTCGGTAGGGTAGCCGACCAGCACCTTCATCATGAAGCGATCGACCTGCGCCTCGGGAAGCGGGTAGGTGCCTTCGGTCTCGATCGGATTCTGCGTGGCCATCACCAGGAACGGCGCGGGCACATGGTGCGTCTGTCCGGCGATCGTGACCTGGCGCTCTTGCATCACTTCGAGCAGCGCGCTCTGCACCTTGGCCGGCGCACGGTTGATTTCGTCGGCCAGCAGCAGGTTGGTGAACACCGGGCCGAGCGAGGTGCCGAACTCGCCGGTCTTCTGGTTGTAGATGCGCGTGCCCACCAGGTCGGCCGGTACCAGGTCGGGCGTGAACTGGATGCGCTTGAACTGGCCCGACAACGTGCGCGCCAGGGTCTTCACGGTCAACGTCTTGGCCAGGCCCGGAACGCCTTCGACCAGCAGGTGGCCCTGGGCCAGCATGGCGACCAGCACACGCTCCAGGAAGCGGTCCTGGCCAACGACGACGCGCTTGACCTCGTAGAGCAGTTGCTCCATCAGCGTGGCGGAGGCTTCGGCGGTGATGCGTTCTGTCATGTTGACGTTTCCTGCGTTCAGAAGGGTGGCATGCCCGCAGCCTGGGCGGCGTTTTCGATCGGTACCGCAAAGCCGATGCCGACAAAGAAGCGTTCTTCGGTCGGGTTGTAGATCGCGGTCACGATGCCGACCACTTCGCCGTCATCGGTGACCAGCGGCCCGCCCGAATTGCCCGGGTTGGCGGCGGCGTCGAACTGGATCAGGTTGGTCAGGATGCGCTTTCCTTCAGGCGAGCGGAATTCGCGCTTCATGCCCGAGACCACGCCATGCGACACCGAGGGCCCGATGCCGAAGGGGAATCCGATGGCGGTGACGCGGTCGCCGGGCTTCAAGTCGTGCGTGCTGCGCATGGTCGCAGCCTTGAGGTCGTCGGGAATCTTGCGCGCGCGCAGCACCGCCAGGTCGTGCTCGGGGCGCAGCGCGATCAGGTCGGCGTCGGCCTCCAGGCCATCGGCAAAGATGACCTTGATGCGTTTGGCGCCGAAGACCACATGCAGGTTGGTCAGGATCGTGCCGTTGTCCAGGATCACCACGCCGGTGCCGACGCCGCGCTCCTCGGACTCGGTCTCAATGGCGTCGCGCTCGACCTTGGGCTGGGCGCCCTTCTTCGCTTCGGGGGCCGGTTGGCCGTCCGTGCCCTTCTTCGCGTCCTTGTCGTCCTTGGCCGCGGCTCTGGGCTCGCCGATGCCGATGACTTTGACCACCGAGCCGCGCACCGCCTCGAAGGCCTTGGCCGCCGGCGAAGGCAGGGTCTTGGTGTTCAGGGTGTGCAGCACGGCGCGGTCGATGTCGTCCTGGGTCAGCGCGCGCGCCCCCGGGGGGCCGAAGCGCGACATCAGCAACACCGCCAGAGACGCGCCGATCAGGGCGGCCAGGCCGGCGGCGACCCAGGGCCGTCGGCGCAGGCGGGCCGGCGGCGACGCCGTCGCCGCAGCGGCAGCCGGCACAACCGCGCTGATCGCGGGCTGGCTGCGGGCCGTCGAAGCACTGTACAGCGGGGTTCGCCTCATGGAAGGCTCCGGCAATGGCGGTCGAGGAGGTCAAAACAGTATCACGCCGCGGCCCTTCGTGCGCGGCATGGGATCATTGTTGCGATGTCCTGGATCGACAGCCACTGCCACCTTGACGCCGCCGAGTTTGATGCCGACCGCGATGCGGTGCTGGCGCGCGCCCGCACCGCCGGGGTGACGATGCTGGTGCTGCCGGCGGTGTCCGTGGCGTCCTTTGACGCTGTCCGCAACCTGGCCGAGCGGCATGGCCTGGCCTATGCGCTGGGGATACACCCCCTCTATGTGGATGGCGCTGCCGACGCGGACCTCGAGCACCTGGCCGGCGCCCTGATGGCCTGCCGCGGCGATCCGCGCCTGGTGGCCGTGGGCGAGATCGGTCTCGACCACTTCGTGCCCGGCCTGGACCGCGCCAGGCAGGAGCGCTTCTATGCCGCGCAGTTGAAGCTCGCCCAGCAGCATGGCCTGCCGGTGATCCTGCATGTGCGGCGTTCGGCCGATGGCTTGCTCAAGCACCTGCGCCGCACCGAGGTGGTTGGCGGCATTGCCCATGCCTTCAACGGCAGCGACGCGCAGGCGCTGCAGTTCGCCGGGCGCGGTTTCAAGCTCGGCTTTGGCGGCGCGATGAGCTTCGAACGCGCGCTGCAGATCCGGCACCTGGCGGCCACGCTGCCGGCCGATGTGCCGGTGTTGGAGACCGACGCGCCCGACATCCCGCCGCAGTGGCTCTACGTCAAGGCCGATGAGCGCGCGCAGCGCCCGCCCAGCCGCAACGAACCGGCCGAGCTGCCGCGCATTGCGCAAACGCTGGCTTTGCTGCGCGGCTGGTCGATCCAGGAAACGGCGGCACGAACCGCAGCCAACGTCGTCGCGGCCTTGCCGCGCGTGGCGCCGTTGCTGGCCACATCCGCACGATGAGCGCGGAACTGCCGATGGCCACCGTCGCCGAGCAGGACGGCCTGCGCACGCTGCACCTGGGCGACACGCCATGGGTGCAGGGCGCGATGCTGGTGCGCGAGCCGCGCGTGATCGTGCTCGAGTATGTGCAACGCATGATGGCCTGGATGCTGTGGCGCGACAGCGCGGAGGTGGCGCGTGGCCACGCCGTGCAGCTGGGCCTGGGTGCCGCGGCGATCACGCGCTTTTGCCATCAGGTGCTGCGCATGGAGCGCGTCAGCGCGGTCGAGTTGAACCCGGCTGTCATTGCGGCCTGTCGCCACGCCTTTCGCCTGCCGGCCGACGACGCGCGGCTCAGCGTGCTTGAGTGCGATGCGGGCCAATGGGTCGGCGACGACGCGAATCTTCAAACGGCGCAGGTCCTCAACGTCGACCTGTACGACCAGGACGCAGCCGCGCCGGTGCTGGACAGCCAGGCCTTTTACGCGGCCTGTCGCGGCACCTTGGTCCACGGCGGCTTGATGACCGTCAACCTGTTCGGGCGTGCCAGCAGCTTTGAGCAGAGCGCCGCGCGCATTGCCGCTGCTTTCAGCCGCGATCAGGTCTGGTGCCTGCGGCCTACGCGCGAAGGCAACACCGTCGTCGTAGCCGCGCGCGGGGTCGAGGTGCCGGCCCGTGAGGTGCTGACCGCGCGGGCCGCTACCATCGAGCGAAAGTTCGGCCTGCCGGCGCGCAAGTGGTTGCGCATGGTCAGGCCGCTGCGACACTACCCGCTGTCCGGCCCCACGCCATGAGCGCGCCGAACCGCCCCCAGAGCGATTAACGCAGTGCGCAGCACGGAGATTGCCCGATGAGATCGACGCCCACCCTGCCCAAAGGTCGCCTGGACTGGCGCCCGCTGCTGCAATGGCTGCGTGAAGACGGCTTGATTGGCGACGACGAAGCGGCACGCATCGGGGCGCGCTTCGGTGCCGGCGATTCGAGCCAGCACCCACTGATCCGGCTGGGTGGCGCCAATCTCACCGACGCGCGCAACGGCAAGGCGCTTGACACCGAGGCCTTGACGGAATGGTTGGCCGGCCGCCTGGGCATGCCCTACCTGCGGATTGACCCGCTGAAGGTCGACGTGGCGCGGGTGGCTGACGTGATGTCGATCCGCTACGCCGAAACGCGCCGCGCGTTACCAATTGCCGTCGGCCTGACCGACGTCACCGTGGCCACCTGCGAGCCACTCGACACCGACTGGGTCGCCGAGATCGAAACCCATACCAAGAAGCGCCTGCGCCTGGTGCTGGCGCATCCGCTCGAGGTGCAGCGCTACACAACCGAGTTCTACACCCTGGCGCAATCGGTGCGCGCGGCAGCCAAGCGCGGCGAAACGGCGGCGCTGGCCAGCTTCGAGCAGCTGGTCGAGATGGGCAAGAGCAACAAGCAGCTCGACGCCAACGACCAGGGCGTCGTCCAGGTGGTGGATTGGTTGTGGCAGTACGCCTTCGACCAGCGCGCCTCGGACATCCACCTTGAGCCCAGGCGCGAGATGGGCGTGATCCGTTTTCGCATCGACGGCGTGCTGCACACCGTCTACCAGGTGCCGATCACGGTGATGAACGCGATGGTCGCGCGCATCAAGCTGCTCGGGCGCATGGATGTGGTCGAGAAGCGCCGCCCGCTGGACGGCCGCATCAAGACCGTGCGTCCGGTGCGGGCCGACGGCCAACCCGGCGGCGAAGTCGAGATGCGCTTGTCGACCTTGCCGACGGCCTTCGGCGAAAAGATGGTGATGCGCATCTTCGACCCCGACACCGTGGTCAAGGGGGTCGAGGCTCTGGGCTTCGGCACCCGCGAAGCCGAACGCTGGGCCGAGCTGTCGGCGCGCCCGCACGGCATCATCCTCGTGACCGGGCCTACCGGCAGCGGCAAGACGACCACGCTCTATGCCACCTTGAAGCGCCTGGCCACCGAAGAGGTCAATGTCTGCACCATCGAGGACCCGATCGAAATGATCGAGCCGGCCTTCAACCAGACGCAGGCGATGGCGGCGCTGGACTTCGGCTTCGCCGAGGGCCTGCGGGCGCTGATGCGGCAGGACCCGGACATCATCATGGTCGGCGAGATCCGCGACCTGGCGACTGCCGAAATGGCAATCCAGGCCGCGCTGACCGGCCACCTGGTGTTCAGCACCTTGCACACGAATGACGCGGCCGCGGCCATCACCCGACTGGCCGATCTGGGCGTGCCGCCGTACCTGATTTCGGCCACCGTGATCGGCGTGCTTGCGCAACGGCTGGCGCGCACGCTGTGTGTGGCTTGCAAGCAGCGTGACGAAAGCGCCAGCGCCACGACGCTCGACGCGGCCATTGCGCCCTGGAAGTTGAAAGGCGCGCCGCGCCTGTACAAGCCCGTGGGCTGCCTCGAATGCCGCATGACGGGCTACCGCGGCCGCGCCGGTCTGTACGAAATGATGACCATGACCGAGGCTGCTCGCGCCCATGTCCACCCGCTGATGGACGAAGATGGGCTGCGCCGTCAGGCCGTGACCGACGGCATGCATCCCTTGCGCGCGGCCGGTGCGATGAAAGTTGCGGAGGGCGTGACGACACTCGACGAGATATTGCGTACCACACCCGCCTGGCAGTTCACGCCCAAGTGAGCGCGTTGTCGCGCGTTCGCCTTACGTGGAAACCACAGCCTCTCGCGCCGCGGCGGCTGCCTAGAATGCGCCCACGCGGCCTGCGCCGGGGAGTCACAGCGATATGAAGATCAAGAGCGAGCGCGATTTCTGGGCCGGCCTGATGTTCCTCGTCGTGGGCGTGGCCTTCGCATGGGGTGCAGCCGCCAACTACAACTTCGGCAGCTCGGCGCGACCGGGCCCCGCCTACTTCCCCTTCGGTCTGGGCGTGTTGCTGGCGCTGCTCGGTGCGCTCGAGCTGTTCAAGGCGCTGACGATCGAGAGTGAAGGCGGTGACCGCATCGGCGCCTGGGCCTGGAAGCCCCTGGGCGTGATCGTCGGCGCAGTCGCTGTATTTGGCTGGACCCTGCCGCACCTGGGCCTGTTCATCGCGCTGCCGTTGCTGGTGATCGGCGCGGCATCGGCTGGTGACGAGTTCCACTGGAAGGATGCGACCATCAATGCGCTCGTGCTGACGGTGGGCAGCTGGCTGATCTTCATCAAGGGATTGAATCTGATCATCCCACTCTATCCCGCCTTCATCGGCAACTGAGGGCGCAGCGATGGAATTGCTCAACAACCTTGCGCTCGGATTCGGGGTCGCGTTCTCCTGGATCAACCTGGCCTATGCCTTTGGCGGCGTGCTGCTCGGCACCCTGATCGGCGT
>JANMSS010000241.1:0-6131 GCA_031389585.1 Burkholderiales bacterium
CCCTGGTGGCCGAGCACCGGCCTGAGCTGGTCTTCCTGGACATCCGCATGCCCGGCCTGACCGGCATCGAGGCGGCGCGCGAAATCGCGCAGATGGAAGTGGCTGAGGACGAGCTGCTGCCCGAGATCGTCTTCATCACCGCCTACGACCAGTACGCGGTCGAGGCCTTCGAGCAGGGCGTGGCCGACTATGTGCTGAAACCGGCCGAGCGCGAGCGCTTGGCGCTGACCGTCGAGCGCATCAGGAAACGCCTGGCGCAGCGCGAAAGCGACGCTGGCAGTGACGCCGCGCCGATGCAGCAGCTGTTGCACCGGCTGGCCGCGCAGATGAGCCCCGGCGGCGCGCCGCAGTACCTGCAATGGATCCAGGCCAGCGTCGGCCAGGCGATCCAGATGATCCCGGTCGATGAGGTGCTGTTCTTCATCAGCGACGAGAAGTACACGCGCGTGCAGACGGCCAGCGTCGAAGCCTTGATCAGAAAGCCGATCAAGGAGCTGGTCGACGAGCTCGACCCGCAGCGCTTCTGGCAGATCCACCGCAGCACCCTGGTCAATGCCCACGCCATCGCCAGCGTGGTGCGCGACTTCCGCGGCCGCCAGATCGTGGCCGTGAAGGGCCACCACCAGAAGCTCGAAGTCAGCCGCAGCTACCTGGGGTTGTTCAAGGGGATGTAGCCGCGGCGGCGGCGGCGGCAGCGCGCGCGGCGGCCTCGGTGCGCTGGCGCTTCAGGCGCTCGAGCGGGTTCTCCTTGGTCGCCGTCGCCTCGTGCAGCTTCATCTCGGCGATGAAGCGGCTGGGCACGCCGGCCACCGTGTCGCGGCCGCGCTTGCGCCGGCGCAGCGTGCTCACCGCCAGCGTCGTGCGCGCGCGGGTGACGCCGACGTACATCAGGCGGCGCTCTTCTTCCAGCCGCTCTTGGCTCATCTCTTCGTCGCCGCTCTTGAAAGGCAGCAGGCCTTCGTTGACCCCCGCCAGCACCACATGCGGCCACTCCAGGCCCTTGGCCGCGTGCAGGGTCGAGAGCGTCACGACATCCTGGTCGGTGTCTCGTTCAGCCAGGCTGATGATGACGCTGATGGTCTGCGCCACGTCGAGAACGCTGTGTTTCTCGCCCTCGAACGTGCCGCCGTCCTGGGTGATTTCGCCGCCGCAGCGCTTGGCGATCCAGTTGACGAAATCGAGCACATTGGTCCAGCGCGCGGCAGCCAGTTTTTCACTGTCTTCGCCATCGAAGAGGTGCTGCTCGTAGCCGATGTCCTTGAGCCAGCCGAGCAGGAAGACCTTGGCATCCTCGCTGCCGGTGGTGTGCCGCGCGCGGTGCTCCAGGTCATTGATGTGGCGGCCGAACTCGTGCAGCGAGCCCACGGCCTTCTTGCTCAACACCATACCCAGTGAGTCGGAGAAGAGCGCCTCGAACAGGCTGCACTTCCAGCGCCCCGCAAATTCGCCCAGTGAGGCCAGCGTCTGGTGGCCGATGCCGCGCTTGGGCGTGGTCACGGCGCGCAGGAAGGCCGGGTCGTCGTCCTGGTTGACCCACAGGCGCAACCAGGCACAGAGGTCGCGGATCTCGGCGCGGTCGAAGAAGCTTGTGCCCCCCGAGACCTTGTATGGAATCCCTGCCGTGCGCAGTTTCTGCTCGAACACCCGCGCCTGGTGGTTGGCGCGGTAGAGCACGGCGAAGTCGCTGAACTTGACCTGGCCGCCCTCGCTGCGGCGGGCCTGGATCGAGGCCACGGCGCGCTCGGCCTCATGCTCTTCGCCGTCGCACTCGACCACGCGCACCGGCTCACCGTCGCCGAAGGCGCTCCAGAGTTTCTTCGGGAAGATCTTCGGGTTGGCCGCAATGACCTGGTTGGCCGCGCGCAGGATGTGGCCGGTGGAGCGGTAGTTCTGCTCCAGCGAGATCACCTTCAACTTCGGGTAGTCCTGCGGCAGCCGCTTCAAGTTGTCGATGGTCGCGCCACGCCAGCCGTAAATGCTCTGGTCGTCGTCGCCCACCGCGGTGAACAGGCCGCGCTCGCCGACCAGGGCTTTGAGCAACTCGTACTGCACGGCATTGGTGTCCTGGTACTCGTCGATCAGGACATGGCCGAAGCTCGCCTGCCACTTGGCGAGCACTTCGGCGTCGCGCTGCAATAGCTTCAGGGGCAGGCCGATCAGGTCGTCGAAGTCCACCGCCTGGTACGCCGCCAGGCGCTCCTCGTAGCGCTGCATCACGCGCGCGGCCACCTGCTCGTTGTCGTCGGCCGCGGCGCTCGACGCGCCCCGGCTGTCCAGGCCCTGGTTCTTCCACAGGCTGATGGTCCATTGCCAGCGGCGCGCCAGCTTGGCATCGGTGGTGCCGCCGGCATCGCGCAGTACACCCAGCACGTCGTCGCTGTCCATGATCGAGAAGTTGGGCTTCAGACCGACGCGTTCGCCGTCGGCGCGCAGCATGCGCACGCCCAGCGAATGGAAGGTGCTGACGGCCAGGTCTTTGGCCGCGCGCGAACCCACCAGCGCCTTGATCCGCTCGCGCATTTCCTGCGCCGCCTTGTTGGTGAAGGTGATGGCCGCGATCTGTTTGGCTTCGAGGCCGCTTTGCAGCAGCTTGGCGATCTTGTGCACGATCACGCGCGTCTTGCCCGAGCCCGCGCCGGCCAGCACCAGGCAGGGGCTGCTGAGGTGGACCACGGCTTGGAACTGGGCGGGATTGAGAGAATCGGACATCGGAACGGGAGCTGCGAGCGCGTGGCGGCGGATCGTACCCGGCGCCCCGGCGCATCACTGTGCTAGATCGTGTGCCCCCGAGCTCACTTCGTTCGCTACCCCCAGGGCCCGTCAAGGGCCCCTGCGTGGCCCTTGGGGCCGCTCGCGCCCTTCGGGCGGCCGGGCGGGCGCTGGGCGGCCCGCCGACGCCAGGGATACTGCGCGACCGATGCAAGCCATCCTCGCGGTTACCGTCCCCTTCTTCGCCCTCGTGCTGTGCGGCTACCTCGCGGCGCGCCAGCGCGTATTGCCCGAATCGGCGATTCCGGGGCTGAACGCCTTCGTCCTGTATTTCGCCTTGCCCTGCCTACTGTTTCGATTCGGCGCCAGCACGCCGCTGGGCCAGTTACTCAACCCGGTGGTGCTGGCCGTGTACCTGGCCAGCGCGGTGGTGATCGTCTTGTTCACCATGGCGGTCACGCTGTCAGAGCGGGTGCACATGAAAGATGCCGCCTTTGGCGCGCTGGTGGCGGCTTTCCCGAACACCGGGTTCATGGGTGTGCCGCTGCTGGTGGCGTTGTTCGGTCCGGCGGCCGCCGGACCAGTGATCAGCAGCATGCTCGCCGACGTGTTCGTCACCAGCTCGCTGTGCATTGCGCTGGCGCAGGCGCATGACGCCAAAGGCACGGGCACGCGTACGGCGATCGTGAAAGCCCTGCGCGGCGCATCGACCAACCCGCTGCCCTGGGCGATTGCGCTCGGCGCCGCCACCTCGGCCGCAGGGTGGCAGCTCAGCGGGCCGCCCGAGGTGATCGTGCGCATGCTTGCCGACGCGGCCAGCCCGGTGGCTCTGTTCACGATCGGCGCCGTGCTCTGGCGCGCTGGCCAGCACGCGCACACGCGCACGCCGCCTGCGCTGTACTTGCCGGTGGCGGCCATCAAGCTCTTCGTGCACCCGCTGCTGGTGTTCGCGCTGTGCCTGTCGGCACGCGCCCTGGGCGCGCCGCTGTCGGCGTTCGAGGTCACGGTGCTGGCGCTGGCCGCCGCGCTACCCAGCGCCAGCAACGTATCGTTACTGGCTGAGCGCTACGGCGCCGACAATGGCCGCGTCGCGCGCATCATCCTGGCCTCCACAGTGATTGGCTTCGTGACGTTCTCGCTGCTGGCCTGGGCCTTTGGCGTGCAGTCACCGCGCTGAGCCCGATCGCGCAGCACCTGTCACGGCCAGATTGCACGCTCGGGCCGGCCGAGGGGGCCACGCATGCTGCACCAGTCAACTGCCAGCGCCACACTCACGTTGGTCATGCAACGCACAGAGGAGATAACTATGAAGAAGTTTTTGCTGACGCTGCTTGCAGCCCTTGGCGCCGCCAGCGCCACGCCGGCCTGGTCGGCGGTGGATGTCGGCGTCGGCATCACGATCCGCGAACCCGGCGTCTATGGCCGCATCGAAATCGGCAGCCACGCCCCGCCGCCCCTACTCTACGCGCAGCCGGTGATCATCACCCGTCCCACCGTGGTCGTGCAGCAGGCACCGATGTACCTGTATGTGCCGCCGGGCCACGCCAAGAACTGGGGCAAGCATTGCGGCCGATACAACGCCTGCGCCAGGCAGGTCTATTTCGTGCAGGAGAGCTGGGTCAACGAGCGCTACGAAGAGCGCCATGGCAAAGGCAAGAACAAGGGCAAGGGCAAGGGCAAGAAGCACGACGACTGAGGCCGAGACCGCAGGCCGCGCAGGGCCGCTCCCAAGCGGCCTGCGCTCCCCTCGGGGGGCGCGAGCGTAGCGAGCTTGGGGCTGTCATATAGCCAACGGGTCCACATCCACAGCCCATCGCAGCACAGCGCGGTGGGCTTTGTCTTTTTGGCGCAGCGCGTGCAACTGCGGCAGCCATTGTGTGAGCAGGCGCTGAAGGGCCACACGCGAGGGTGATTCAACGAGCATCTGCATGCGCTCGACGCCGGCCACCCGCGCCACCGGTGGTGGCACGGGCGGGTAGACCATCACGCCGACGGCGTCGGGCAGCGCAGCCGCGGCCGATGCCGCGGCGTGCAGGAAATCGGCGGCGGCCTGCGCGTTCTTGGCTTCCGCACGCAGCAACGCCAGGCTGGAATATGGCGGCAGCCCGGCACCATGACGTTCGACCAACTGAGCGGCAGCGAAGGCGGCAAAGTCATGCGCCACCAGCGCGGCATACAGCGGGTGGCGCGGGTGCCAGGTCTGGACCCACATTTCGCTCGTGCTCGCCTGCTCGGCATCCCGGCCGGCCCGGCCCGCCGCTTGCATCAGCAAGGCAAAGAGCCGCTCCGGGGCACGAAAATCGCTGGCGAACAAGCCACTGTCGGGGTTGACCGCAGCAACCAGCGTGATGCGCCGAAAGTCATGTCCCTTGGCCACCATCTGCGTGCCCACCAGCACGTCGACTTCGCCGGCATGCACGGCACCGAGCTGGGCCTCGAGTGCGCCCTTGTGGCGCGTCGTGTCGGCGTCAATCCGCGCCACGCGGGCCTCGGGCAGCGCCTGCGCAAGCTGCTCTTCGAGCTGCTCGGTACCGCGTCCGACGGGCTGGATGTCCAGGTTGCCGCAGTCCGGGCAGGCGCGCGGCACCCGTTCGGTGAAACCGCAGTGGTGGCAGCGCAGCGTGCGATCGCCCTTGTGGAAGACGCGCCAGGCGCTGCAGTGCGGACAGGCACTTTTCCACGCGCAAGCGCCGCAATGCAGCACCGGCGCGTAGCCGCGGCGATTCAACAGCACCAGGCTTTGTTCGCCGCGCCCGATGCGCGCCCGCAGGGCGTCGAGCAGCGGCGGCGACAACGCCGCCGAAGCGGCGCTGTCGCGCGGCAGCAGGCTCATGTCGACCAGGCGCACGCGCGGCAGCGCGCCGCCGCCGATGCGCTCGGGCAGGGCCAGGCGCCGGTACGCGCCCTGCTCGGCGCGATGCCAGCTCTCGAGCGAGGGCGTGGCCGAGCCCAGCACCACCGCGACACCTTCGAGCCGGCCGCGGTAGACCGCCAGGTCGCGTGCCGAGTAGCGTGCACCCTCCTGCTGCTTGAACGACGGATCGTGCTCTTCATCGACGACGATCAGACCGAGCCGCGGCAGCGAAGCGAAGACTGCCAGCCGCGTGCCCAGGATCACGTCTGCCTGGCCCAGGTGCGCGGCCAGCCAATGGCGCAGTCGCTGTGCCGGCGTCAGGCCGCTGTGCAACGACACCAGGTGGTGGCCCGCAAAGCGCGCGGCGAACCGCGCCTCGAGCTGCGGCGTGAGGTTGATCTCGGGCACCAGCACCAGCACCTGCCGGCCCGCTGCCAGCGCCCGCGCCGCCGCCTGCAGGTAGACCTCGGTTTTGCCGCTGCCGGTCACGCCATGCAGCAGGGTCGTGGCCGGCGCCTCGGCCCGCAACGCAGCAACCGCGGCGGCCTGGTCGCCAGAGAGCGTCTGC
>JANMSS010000337.1:0-3183 GCA_031389585.1 Burkholderiales bacterium
CGGGCCGCTCCCAAGCGGCCTGAGCTCCCCTTGGGGGGCGCGAGCGCAGCGAGCTTGGGGCCGTCACCTCAGGCCAGCGCCGGGCCGCTCCCAAGCGGCCTGAGCTCCCCTTGGGGGGCGCGAGCGCAGCGAGCTTGGGGCCGTCACTTCCTCCAGAAGGATGCCGTGAACAACACCAAAATCGAAAACAGCTCCAGCCGGCCGAGCAGCATGGTGATCGAGCAGACCCAGGTCTGGAAGTCCGTCAGGCCTTGGTAGGTGGTGGAGGGCCCGACCTGCCCGAGGCCCGGCCCGGTGTTGTTGATGCTGGCGATGACGGCGGTGAACGCGGTCACCACGTCCAGTCCCGAAAACAGCAGCAGCATCGTCGCCGCCACCAACACCGCGCCGTAGATCAGCATGAAGGCCAGCACCGACGACAACACCTGGGCATCGACCACCGCCGAACCCAGCGTGACCGGCACGACTGCCCGCGGGTGGACGATGCGCTTCAATTCACGCCGCGCCCCCTTGAGCAGCAGCATCGCGCGGATCATCTTGATGCCGCCGCCGGTGGAGCCGGCGCAGGTGGCAAAGCAGCACAGGAACAGCATCATCACCGGGGCGAAGATCGGCCACTGCGCGTAATCGACGCTGGCGAACCCGGTGGTGGTGGCGATCGAGACGACGTTGAAGGCGGCGTGGCGCAGCGATTCGGCGAACGTCGGATAGACCTGGTGCGCGCTGAGGAAGGCCGCGATGCCGAGCACCGACACCAGCATCGTCAGGACGAACAGGCGCGCCTCGGTGTCGCGCCACACGCCCCACAGGCTGCGCCGCTTCCAGGCCACGAAGTAGAGCGCGAAGTTGACGCCGGCGATGAGCATGAAAACGATCGCCACGGCTTCGATCGCCTTTGAATTGAAGTAGCCGAAGCTGGCGTCGTAGGGCGCGAAGCCGCCCAGGCCCATGGTCGAGCTCATGAGCATGAAGGCGTCGGCCCAGCCCACGCCGGCGATGCGGTAGGCGAAGAAGCAGGCCAGCGCGATCGCGAAATAAACCACCCACAGCCCGCGCGCGGTTTCGGCGATGCGCGGCGTGAGCTTCTGGTCCTTCATCGGCCCCGGAGTTTCGGCCTTGAAAAGTTGCGAACCACCGACGCCGAGCAGCGGCAGGATCGCCACCGCCAGCACCAGGATGCCCATGCCACCGATCAGCACCATGAAGCAACGCCAGACGTTGATCGAGGTCGGCAACGCATCCAGCCCGGTGAGCACGGTCGAGCCGGTGGTCGTCAGGCCCGACACCGCCTCGAAATAGGCATCGGTGAAAGACAGGCCGGGGATGTGGAACAGCAGCGGCAGGGCGCCGAAGGCCGGCAGCACGGTCCAGACCAGGCTGACCAGCAGGAAGCCGTCGCGCGGCTGCAGCTCGCGCTTGAAGCGGCGGCAGGCCAGGAACAGCGCCAGGCCGCTGAAGAAGGTGATCAGGATCGCGCCGTCGTAGGCGCGCAGCGCGGCGTCTTCGCCGAAGAAGGCGAAGCCCAGCGGCACCAGCATGGTCATCGCGAACATCATCACGATGCCGCCAAGGATGGCCAGGACAGGCAGGATGCTCTGCATGAACTCAGGCCAGCGCAGGGCCGTTCCCAAGCCTGTCCTGAGCCCTGTATTCCCGATCATCCTGAGCTTGTCGAAGGAAGGGCGGCCTGAGCACCCCCCGGGGGGGTCGCGAACGAAGTGAGCTGGGGGCCGTCATTTCAACCGAAGAAAGTGGCCGAGACCTGGAACAGCCTTTCCACCTCACGCACCTGCTTCTTGCTCGGCATGAAGACGATGACGCGGTCGCCGGTCAGGATCACGGTGTCGTGGTGGGCGAGGATGACTTCGGGCGCCGCCGCAGGGCCCCTGTCGGCGCGCTGGCCGCCCATCGCCGCCTCCCCCGGCACCGGCAGGCCGCGCACGATGGCACCGATCTGCACACCGCGCGGCAAGGTGATCTGCTCGACCCGCCGCCCGGCCATGCGGCAGGAGCCGGCATCGCCGCGCACGACGGCCTCCAGCGCCTCGGCCGCGCCGCGGCGCAGCGAGTGCACGGCCTCGACATCGCCGCGCCGCACATAGGCCAGCAGCTCGCCGATCACGGCGTGCGCCGGCGACAGCGCAATGTCGATCGTCGTGCCCTGCACCAACTCGGCATAGGCCTTGCGGTTGATGAGGGCCAGCACGCGGCGCGCGCCCATGCGCTTGGCCAGGAGGCCGGCCATGATGTTGTCTTCGTCGTCGTTGGTCAGGGCCAGGAAGAGGTCCATGTCCTGCACGTTCTCATCGGCCATCAGATCCTCGTCGGTCGAGTCGCCGTGCAGCACCAGCATGTCGCTGGGTAGCTGCGACGTGAGGTAGTCGCAGCGCACGCGGTTGGCTTCGATGATCTTGACCTGCACCTGGCCGCGCAACTGGCGCGCCAGACGCAGGCCGACCTTGCCGCCGCCGGCGATCATCACGCGCTTGACCGGCCGGTCCATCTTGCGCAGCGCACCCAGCACGTGGCGCAACGCGCCGGTGGCGGCGAGCACGAAGACTTCGTCGCCGGGCTCGATGCGCGTGCTGCCGATCAGCTCGCTGAGCGGCTTGTCCTGGCGATAGATCGCCACGATGCGCATCTCGGCGCCGGGCACCAGCCGCGGGATCTCGGCCAGGCTGTGCTGAACCAGCGGCCCGCCGGCCACGGCCCGCACCGCCACCAGGCTGAGCAGGCCCTCGGCGAACTCCAGTACCTGCAGCGCCTCGGGGTACTCGATCAGCTTGCCGATCGTGCGCGTGACCGACTCCTCGGGACAGATCACGCGGTCGACCGCGAAACCCGCGCGGTCGATCATCAGCGGCGTGCCGTCTTCAAATTCGGGGCTGCGGATGCGCGCGATGGTCGTCGGCACATTGAACAACTGGTGCGCCAGCTTGCAGGCCACCAGGTTGGTTTCGTCCAGCGGCGCACAGGCAATGAACAGGTCGGCGTCTTCGATCCCCGCGTCGCGCAGTACCGAAGGCTGGATGCCGTTGCCGGCGACACCCTTCAGGTCCAGCCGGTCTTGCAGCGCGGCCAGCCGCGCCGGGTCGGTGTCGATCACGGTGATGTCGTTCTGCTCCGACGCCAGACTCTCGGCCACGCTTTCACCGACGCGGCCGGCACCGAGAATCAGGATAT
>JANMSS010000346.1:0-4281 GCA_031389585.1 Burkholderiales bacterium
GCGGGAGCGGGTGCGTTGGCGACTGGCGCCGCCTTGGCGTTCTCTGCGGCAAGCGACATCTTGATCTGGCCCATCTGCGTGAGCCCGAGCACCTTGCCGATGCCTGTGGGGTCGATGCCGTATTCCGACGGCAGCACCGCGGTGGTCAACAACCCGCTGGCAACTACAAGGGCGATGGCGGTCGAGCGGATCAACCGGCGCGAGCTCGGCAGTTCGGCGCGGTTGGGAAGGTCGGTGTTGTACATGGAGTGAGGTCCTTGATTATTGGATGTCAGGAGACGATGAAGCCGGTGAGTTGGTAGCCGGTCAGCATGAAGCCGGCGGCCATCAGTGCGACGTTGGCGGTGTAGGCGTGGCGCAGGAAGCTGTCGGTGCGGCGCCAGAAGCCCATCACGATGAGGATCGCGGTGAGCGCGAGCAGTTGCCCGATCTCGACGCCGACGTTGAAGGCCAGCAGGTTGGGCAGCAAACCGTCGCGCGAGATTTCGAACTCCTGGATCTTGGTGGCCAGGCCGAAACCGTGGAAGAAGCCGAACACGAGCGTGGCCGCCAGCATGTTGGGCTGCACGCCGAACCAACGCTGGAACGCGCCGAGGTTGTCGAGCGCCTTGTAGACCACCGAGATGCCGATGATCGCGTCGATCAGGTACGAACTGACGTTCGTTCCGAAGTAGACGCCGGCCAGCAGCGTCGTCGAGTGCCCGACGGCGAACAGGGTGACGTACACCGCGACATGCTGAAGTCGGTAGAGGAAGAAGATGACCCCGAACAGGAACAGCAGGTGGTCATACCCGGTCACCATGTGCTTGGCCCCCAGGTAGACGAAGGGCAGCAAGTTCACGCCCGTGATCTCCTGGATGTAGCCCTGGTCGCCTTCGGCCACGCCATGGGCGAAGGCGCCGGTGCACAACAGGAGGAGGGCGCTCAGGCCGACGAGCGCGGTGCGCCAGGGGTCGCGCCAGGCGAGTGCCGGCCTCGGGCCGGCGTTGAAGCCAAAGAATTGCATTGGAAACTCCACACAGAGAGATGGAAGTGCCGGCGCGGTGCCGGCGGCTGGGAGTCAAGCCAGACTGTGTTTGGGTGGGCGTTCCAGTCGCCAGGGGTGGGCGCTTGTCGCCGACCAGCCGGCGTGCGTGCACCAGGCCATGCTGTCGTCGCGCGAGCGGAGGTCGGCGTGGCCCAACGGCATCGGCTTGTCGTGAACATGTTCGATCGCGGCGTGGCCGTGGGTGTGTTCGCCTCTGGCCTCATCGTCGGTGGCGCCGTCATGCTCGTGGGCATGAACATGTTCCCTGTCGCCGGATGCTGCCGGCTGCGCAAGTGGTGATGCTTCGAGCCGCGGTGCGTCGAGGCCGTGATGAGCCCCGCCCAGCCTGGCGCCCGCGGGGGGCATGAGAAGTGCCAGCAGCAACCCCGCCAGCAGCGAGGTCAGCAGCAGAAGAGAAAACGTCCTGGGCATCTAGGAGCGGATTATCCCCTGCCAGCGACGGTGAACACGGCCTTGGCCGGGCTGGCTGCGCGCTCAACCGTAAAGCAGCGTAACCAATCCCAGGCTCAGCACCGGAAAGGCCATCAACAGCAGCACGCGCAGGACGTCCCAGGCCAGGAAGGGGAACACGCCCTTGTAGGTCTCGGACATCGGCACGTCGGTGGCAATGCTGTTGACGACATAGACGTTCAGACCCACCGGCGGCGCGATCAGGCCGATGCCCACCGTCATCAGCACCAGGATGCCGAACCAGATGGCCTTCTCCTGCGGCGCCAGGCCCCACAGATCCAGGCCCATCACGGTGGGAAAGATCACGGGAATCGTCAGCAGCAGCATCGACAACTCGTCCATCACGCAGCCCAGCACGACGTAGAAGGCCAGGATGCAGCCGATGATGAACAGTGGCGGCATTTGAAGATGGCCGACCCAGTCGGCCAGCGCCGCAGGCATCGCGGTCAGCGCCAGCGAGGCGTTCATCATGTCGGCGCCGAGAAAGATCATGAACACCATCGCGGTGGTGCCCGCTGTGCCCAGGAAGCTGCGCTGGATGCCTTGCAGGTCGATCTCGCGCTGCGCCAGGCCGGCGATGAGGGTGGCGATGGCGCCGACTGCCGCGCCCTCGGTGGGCGAGAACAGCCCAGTGTAGATGCCGCCGAAGACGACGCAGAAGATCACCACGACCGGCCAGATGCCCCACAGCGCGCGCCAGCGCTCGGACCACGGCAGTGACTCGCTGGGTGTGGCCAGGTCGGGGCGCACGCGGCAATAGATGCCGATCACGGCCACATAGCCGAGCATGGCCATCACGCCGGGCACCATCGCGGCGGCAAACAGCTTGGCGATGTTCTGTTCGGTCAGGATGGCGTACACGACCAGCGGCACCGAGGGCGGAATGAGGATGCCCAGGGTGCCGCCGGCAGCCAGTGCGGCGGTCGACAGCCGGCCAGAGTAGCCGTGCTTTTTCATCTCCGGGTAGGCCACCTGCGTGATGGTGGCCGAGGTCGCCACCGACGAGCCGCAGACCGCACCAAAGGCGCCGGCCGACAACACCGAGGCCATCGCCAGCCCGCCGCGGATGTGGCCGACGAAGGCCGCGGCGGCCTTGAACAGGGCCTTCGACAGGCCGCCCTGGGTGGCAAACTGGCCCATCAGCAGGAACAGCGGGATGACGCTCAATTCATAGACCGTCAGGCGCGCCACCGCGCTGCCCTTCAACAGATTGATCAGGGCGGCGTCGTTGCTCATCGCCCAGTAGCCGAGCGCGCCAGGAATGAACATCGCAGCGGCAATCGGCACGCGCAGCGCCATCAGCGCCAGCATGCCGGCAAACATCGACAGGCCGATCGTGGTGGACGTCATCCCGCCCCCAGGGCGCTTCGCGCCGTCCCCCCGAGGGGGAGCGAGCGCCTGGGGAGCGGCCCGGCGGCGCTCATGCCGGCAACCCGCGCAACAACCGGTTGGCCTGCACGACGGCGATCAGCGCGGCCAAGGCCAGCCCCGGCGCTAACGAGGCGTAGGCCCACCACATCGGCAGGGCCATGATCATCGAGGTCTCGTGCGCCTGGTGTACGGCGACCGCACCAACGCCGGTGCGCCAAGCCAGCAGTGCGCACATCAGGGCCATCAGCAAGGCGCCGATGCCGTCGAGGACGCGGATCGGCTGTGCGCGCAGTCGCTGGGTGAAGAAGTCGACGATGATGTTCGAGCCCTTGAGCTGGCACCAGGGCAGGCACAGCGAAGTGCACAGCGCGATACCGAATTGCGTCATCTCGACATCGCCGGGGATCGGATAGTTCGCCAGCGAACGGCCGGCGATGCTGGCCACCACCATTAGCGCCACGGCCAAGGCTGCGCCCACGCCGACCAGCGCGAAGACCATCGCCAAACGGCGCAGCAGCTTGTCCATCGAGGATGTCTTTCCGGCAGCAAAAAGAAAGCGCCGGCCTGAGCCGGCGCGATCTTCAGGCTCGCCTTACTTCTGGTGCTTGACCAGCAGGGCACGCGCGTCCTGCAGCATCTGCTTGCCGGGATGGCCGAGCTTGTCCATGTCGGCGATCCATTCGTCGTACAGCGGCGCCGCGGTCGCGGCCCACTTGTCGGTCTCGGCGGCCGACAGCATCGTGAAGGTGTTGCCGCGGTCGGTGGCGGTCTTGCGCCCGGCGGTACGGCTCTCGTCCCAGATCTTGCCGATCTGCTTGGACAGGGCCGCGCCGCTGTTGTTGTCGATGACCTTCTTCAGGTCCGCCGGCAGGGCGTCGTACTTGGCCTGGTTCATCGCGAAGATGAAGCCGGCGCTGTACATCGCCGGGCGCGTGGCATCGGTCTCGGTGTGAAACTTGACCAGCTCCTGCAGCTTGAAAGCGGGGATCACTTCCCAGGGCAGCAGGAAGCCGTCGATGGTGCCCTTGCTGACCGCGTCGGCCACGGCGGGCACGGGCATGCCGACGGGCGTGGCGCCGAGCTTGGCCAGCAGCTTGTTGGTCTGCCGCGTCGGCGCGCGCACCTTCAGGCCCTTGAAGTCGTCGAGCGATTTGATCGGCTTGCTGGTGGTGTGCACATAGCCTTCGTCGTGAACCCAGGTGGCCAGCACCTTGGTGCCCGGGAATTCCTTGGTCGCGTACTTCTGCATGTACTCCCAGGCTGCGCTGGCACCGGCTTCGGCCGAGTTGGTCATGAAGGGCAACTCGAAGACTTCCATCGTCGGGAAGCGGCCGGCGGTATAGCCCGGCAGCGTGACCACCAGGTCATCGACACCATCCTTGACGCGGTCGACCAGTTGCGCCGGCGTGCCA
>JANMSS010000387.1:0-14082 GCA_031389585.1 Burkholderiales bacterium
GGTTGAGCCGTCCTTCTGCCCCGCAGGCGTGGCCGCGCCAGTGGGGGGAAGCACGGCCGGAGCAGACGCGTTTCGTGGCTGCGGCGGCAACGCGCGTGGCAAACCAAGGAGTGGCGCCAGTTGGCGCATCGCCTCTCCCAGCTCCTTCACGTCTACCGTGATCTCGACCCCGCCGACGAAAAGTTTCGCGCTCATGGCATTTCCTTGTGCTGTGCCTTGTGGAGTGTATTCGATCACCATGTGTGATGGCAATAGCCGGCAACAGAGGTCGTAAACAGGCTGTATACAGGCTGGATATCCACTTCTGAAAGAGTTCTTGCCATCCTCTGCACTCTGGTTTATAGTTCAGTTTCGCAAGGGACAGAACATGAACCGACTCCCCATCGGCAAGCGCGCACAGATCATCGGCCTGTTGGTCGAGGGCATGTCGATGCGAGCGGTCACGCACATCACGGGCGTGTCGATCAACACCGTCACCAAGCTGCTTGAAGACGTTGGCCTCGCCGCTGGCCTGTACCAAGCGCAGACGTTGGTGAACCTGCCCTGCAAGCGCATTCAGGTCGATGAGATTTGGTCCTTCTGCTATGTGAAGCAGGCCTACGTGACCAAGGAAGAACAAGAGCAGCTTGGCCGTGGCGACGTGTATACATGGACTGGCATATGCGCTGACAGCAAGTTGATGGTCAGCTACCTGGTCGGCAATCGTGGCGTCGAATGCGCCCACGCTTTCACGCACGACCTTGCGCACCGACTTGCCAGCCGCGTGCAGCTCACATCAGACGGGTATCGCATCTACCTCGATGCCGTTGAGCATGCCTTTGGCATGGATATCGACTACGCCATGCTGGTGAAGCACTACGGCAACGAAAGCACGCCCCAGGATCAGCGCCGGTACAGCCCCGGCGAGTTCGTGAGCGCCGAGAAGCGCGTCATCAAAAGCAACCCGGACGCGAAGAAGATTTCGACCAGCTTCGTCGAGCGCCAGAACCTGACCATGCGCATGAGCATGCGCCGGTTCACGCGGCTCACCAACGGGTTCAGCAAGAAGATCGAGAACCTAGAGCACGCCGTGTCGCTGCACTTCATGCACTACAACTTTGCGCGCATTCACAAGACGCTGCGCGTGACGCCAGCGATGGCGGCGGGAATCAGCGATCATGTCTGGTCGCTTGAAGAAATTGCAAAGCTTGCGGATTAGTAAGTTCCCCAACCAACCCAGTCGAAAGACTGGGCTTTCAACCGAAGGAGAAGCACCGTGGCCAAGAAGCAATCAACCCCCAAGACCTCGACACTTGCGTCAAACGTCCTGGCTGGACGGACCAAGCCAACGCTACCGCAGTCGCGCACGCTGGCCGCATCAGTTATGGGGCAGGACGAGAAGAAGGGCAACAGCACCGGAGGAAAGAAGAAGGGCAAGTAGGTCACCCAACTTCCTGCAAGGCGACCTCACGGACAATTGCAGCCACCGGGATTCGTATGAATCCCGATGCTTGAGCGCTCCCCTTCGACTTTATGTCCCCCATGTTTGGCGCCAGCATCTTGACGCTCTTGTTGGCGCGCACAAGCCACCCAACAGACACGCAGTGAACGATTTCCAAATCAGGCATGTCGTTCATGAAATGCCAGCCAGGAATCGGCTGCGAGCTGTCAACCCACTCGATCAATACGAGTTTCTGCTTCAAGGCTCTCTTTCGGCGTTACACATCAGACTGAGACAGTACCGTGCGCAGGGTGGGTTAGCGGCAGCCGCCACGCCCGTGCTACACTCGCGTTCTTTGCAAAAACTGCCCCCAGTTGCACACCGAATAGCATGGCCACCTCGTCAAAAGCCAAGAAGAAAACCGTTCGCCTCGCCTCGGGCCTCAAGCGCGCCCGCCAGGACGTGAAGCTCAATGCTGCCAACACGGCTCTGCGCTCCAAGTTCCGCACCGTCGTCAAGAACGTGCAAAAGGCAGTCGCGTCGGGTGACAAGGCCAAGGCGAGCGAACTGTTCGCTTCCGCGCAGAGCGTGATCGACTCGGTGGCCGACAAGGGCATGTTCCACAAGAACAAGGCAGCGCGTCACAAGAGCCGCCTTTGCGCCAAAGTCAAGGCGCTCGCGACGGCCGCGTGACGCGGTCTGTGCGCCACGATTGAAGCCCGCCTTGGCGGGCTTTTTTCATTCCTGCGCCAGCGAGCCGCCCACCTCAGCCAGCAGCAACTCGTTGTCGCGGGCGAAGTTCATGACGAAGTCCCAGGCCATCGGCTCGAGACCTCTAAGGGCTTCGTTGACGATCACGGTCTTCACGCCGTCGACCACCGTCGGCACGCAATACGGCGAGTAGCCAATGAAGGCCCCGATGCCGCCCGCGCCACCGTCCGGGCGAAAGCAAGCCATCGCACTGGCGAGCCGTTCGGCCCAATCGCTGGGGCGAAAGTTGCGGCCATCCTTGGTCAGGCCTTTGATGGAGAACTCGCGCGGTTTCGCGGGATCGCATGGGACGGTCATGCTCTGACTGGCTGGCCGTTCCGCCATCGTGCCTGCCGCCACGTCGCCGGCGACGGCCACCAGAGTCGGCGCCGGCCGCGGAGGGTGCGCAGGCACTGTTGTGCCTTGCAGTTGTTGCGCCGCAGCAAGCATGGGTGACGTCCTTCTTCGGTCCTCGCCACGTTTTCGGCCGCGGCGACGCGAACCGTAGAATGACTGCGAGCCGGCGCGTGAGATCGTGACGCTGCCGGCCTTCTTTTTGACCCACCCCTCGGAAACCGTCATGACCGCCGCCGACTCTGCCGTGATGAAGACCTATGCCCGCCTGCCGATCGCGCTGGCGCATGGCCGCGGCTGCCGCGTGTGGGACACCGAGGGCCGCGAGTACCTCGACGCGCTCGGTGGCATCGCAGTCAACACCCTCGGCCATGGCCACCCGCGCCTGGTGGCAGCGCTGCAGGAGCAGGTTGCCAAGCTGATCCACACCAGTAACTATTACCACGTCCCGCTGCAGGAACAGCTCGCGTCCAAGCTGACGGCCCTGTCGGGTCTGACCAACGTCTTCTTCTGCAACAGCGGCCTCGAAGCCAACGAAGCGGCCATCAAGATCGCACGCAAGTACGGCCACGACCGCGGCATCGAACGGCCGGAGATCATCGTCTACGAGGCGGCCTTTCACGGCCGCTCGATTGCCACGCTGTCAGCCACTGGCAACCCGAAAATCCAGGCCGGATTCGGTCCGCTGGTCGAAGGCTTCGTGCGCGTGCCGTTGAACGATCTCGCGGCCATCGACAAGGTGCGCGAAACACGGCCCAACGTGGTTGCGGTATTCCTCGAGACGATCCAGGGTGAGGGCGGCGTCAACGCCTCGCGTTGGGAGTACCTGCAAGCGTTGCGCCGCATCTGCGACGAGCAGGGTTGGCTGCTGATGCTCGACGAGGTGCAGTGCGGCATTGGCCGCACCGGCAAATGGTTCGCGTACCAGTGGGCCGGGATCCAGCCCGACGTGATGCCGCTGGCCAAGGGTCTTGGCTCAGGCGTGCCAATCGGCGCGGTGGTTTGCGGCCCCAAGGCCGCTGGCATCCTCGGCCCGGGTAACCACGGCACGACCTTCGGCGGCAACCCGCTGGCCATGCGCGCCGGCGTCGAGACGCTCGCGATCATGGAAGAAGAGGGGTTGCTGGGCAACGCCGCGATCATCGGCGCCTTGCTCAAGGCCGGTTTCGAGCGCGAGTTCGCGGGCCTTGCCGGTGTCAAGGACATTCGCGGCGCGGGGTTGATGATCGGCATCGAACTGGATCGCCCCTGCAGCGACCTGACTGCTCGCGCCTGCGAAGCCGGCCTGTTGATCAGCGTGACGGCCGAGCGCGTGATCCGGCTGTTGCCGCCGCTGATCATCAACGCGGACGAGGCCGCGCAGATTGTCGCGATCCTCGCGCCGCTGGTGCGCGAGTTCCTGGCCGCTGGCTCAGAGAACAAGGCATGAACCCGCGCGAGACGCCGATGAAGCATTACCTGCAATTCAAAGACCTGAGCGCAGAGGACTACGCCTACCTGTTCGAGCGCACCCGCGAGATAAAGAAGCGCTTCAAGAATTACGAGAAATATCAGCCGCTGGTCGACCGCACCTTGGCGATGATCTTCGAGAAGGCCAGCACGCGAACCCGCGTGAGTTTCGAAGCCGGGATGTACCAGATGGGCGGCTCGGTCGTGCACCTGACCACCGGCGACAGCCAGTTCGGCCGCTCTGAACCGGTGGAAGACTCAGCGCGCGTGATCAGCCGCATGGTCGATGTCGTGATGATCCGCACCTTCGAGCAGGCCAAGATCGAGGCCTTCGCTGCGCACTCGCGCGTGCCCGTGATCAACGGCCTGACCAACGAGTACCACCCGTGCCAGATCCTCGCCGACATCTTCACCTTCATCGAGCAGCGCGGCGCCATCAAGGGCAAGGTCGTGGCCTGGGTCGGTGACGGCAACAACATGGCGAACACCTGGCTGCAGGCGGCCGACATCCTGGGCTTCACGCTGCATGTGAGCACGCCCACGGGATACGAACTCGACCCGGCCGTGGCGGGGGTTGCCAACACCCAGTGCGTAAAGATTTTCGACAACCCGACCGACGCCTGCCACGGCGCCCACCTGGTGACGACCGATGTCTGGACGAGCATGGGCTACGAGGCCGAGAAAGCAGAGCGCCGCAAGCACTTTGTCGACTGGTGCGTCGACGCGGAGATGATGGCCACAGCGCAACCCGACGCCCTGTTCATGCACTGCCTGCCCGCGCACCGCGGTGACGAAGTCGCCGCCGACGTGATCGACGGCCCGCAATCCGCGGTCTGGGACGAGGCGGAGAACCGATTGCACGTTCAGAAGGCGCTGATGGAGTACCTGCTGCTCGGGCGAATCGGGTGAATTGAATCACCCCCGCAGCGGCTTCGCCGCTCCCCCTCAAGGGGGCCACGCCAGCGGCCGGGCAGAGCCCGATCCGCGGCGTGTGCTTGGGAGTGCACGCCGCTGGCTGAAGCGAAATACCCCCGCAGCGGCTTCGCCGCTCCCCCTCAAGGGGGCCACGCCAGCGGCCGTGCTCGACCCGACCTCAACCGTCGCGCAGCTTGAAGCGTTGCAGCTTGCCGGTCTCGGTGCGTGGCAGCGAATCGCGGAACTCGATCGCCCGTGGGTACTTGTACGGCGCCACCGTTTGCTTGACGAAGTCCTGCAGGGCCTTGGCCATTGCGGCGTCAGGCGCGTGGCCGGGTTTGAGGACCACGACTGCCTTGACGATCTGACCGCGCTGCTCGTCGGCAACGCCGATCACGCCGCACTCGGCGACCGCCTCGTGCAAGAGCAGCGCGCTCTCCACCTCCGGCCCGGCGATGTTGTAGCCACCGCTGATGATCATGTCGTCAGTGCGCGCCTGGTACTCGAACTGGCCGTCAACGGGGCTGATCAGGTAGGCGTCGCCAGTCAGGTTCCAGCCGCCTTGCACATAGCTCGCCTGGCGTTCGTCATCCAGGTACTTGCAGCCCGTGGGGCCGCGCACGGCCAATCGACCGACCTGGCCTGCGGGCAAGGGCTGGCCCTCCTCACCGAGCACGCAGGCCTGGTAGCCGGGCGCGACGAAACCGGTGGCGCCACCGCGGGCCTGTTCTTCGGTCGCCGAGATGAATATGTGCAGCAGCTCGGTCGAACCGATGCCATCGATGATCTGTATCCCCGTGGTGTCGAGCCACAACTTGCGTGTCGCCGCCGGTAGCACCTCACCGGCGGATACGCACTTGCGCAGGCTGGAAATGTCGTGCCCGGCCAGCTGCCCGACCATGGCCCGGTAGGCGGTGGGCGAGGTGTAGCAGATGGTCGCGCGGAACTTTGCGATCGCGGCTGGCAGCGCGTCGGGCGAGGCCTTCTCGACCAGCACGCTGGCCGCGCCGATGCTCATCGGAAACAGCAACAGGCCGCCGAGCCCGAAGGTGAAGGCCAGCGGTGGGCTGCCGATGACGCGGTCATCGGGCAAGGCGCGCAGCATGTGCGGCGGCCAACAGACGCAAGCGGCCATCACATCGCGGTGAAAGTGCAACGCGGCCTTGGGCAGGCCGGTGGTGCCGGACGTGAAAGCGATCAGGCAGGTGTCGTCGGCGGCGGTGTCGACGTTGACGAATGCCTCGGGCTTGGCCGCGATCGCCGCTTCAAGGCCGTTGCCGGCATCGCCATTGAACTGCATCACATGCGCCAGTATCGGACACGACGACCGCGCCAGCGTGATCTCCTCGGCCAGCCGCGCATCGACCAGTGCATGCGTGACCTGCGCCTTGGTCACGATGGTGGTCAGCTCGCGCGCGCGCAGCAAGGGCATGGTGCCGACCGCGATGCCACCGGCCTTGACGACGCCGAACCAGCAAGCCGCCATCATCGGGCTGTTGGCGCCGCGCAGCAGCACGCGGTTGCCGGGCACCAGGCCGAGGTCGTCAACGAGCACGCGGGCAATGCGGTTGGCCTGGCGTTGCAGCTCGGCGTAGCTCCAATGGATGGGGCTGCCGTCGGGCGCACAGCCCAGCACCGCCAGCCGCGCTCCATCGCCCTGCGTCACCCAGCGGTCGAGCAACTCGGTGGCACAGTTGAGCTGCGCGCCGAACTGCAACTCGGGCAACTCGAACAGGAGGCGCGGCAGCTGCTCGGGAGGCGGCACGCGGTCGCGGACGAAGGTGTCGATGTGGGCACTGGTCATGATGGCGGTTCACTTTACCGCCAGCGCGGCGCGGCGGCGTCCGTGACAACCCCGGTGGCGCGAAGCGGCCTATCATCGCCACGCATGTACCTGACGATCAACCGCACCGAGAAGTGCGTGATGGCGCGCATCACGCGCCAGCGCGTGCGCCATCAGGCCAATTTCACGCTGCGCCAATACGGCTCCTGGCGCAAGGCGACCGTGGCGGCAAAGGCCTGGGTTGAGGCAACGCTGCCCAAGCTGCCCGAGCGCGTCGCGCGCAAGGACCTGAAGACCGTACGCAACACCTCTGGCGTGGTCGGCGTGCGGTTGGCCAACGCGACTCGCGTGCGCAACGGCCATGAGTATCCCGACTGGCGCTGGGTGGCGTTTTGGCCAGGCTGTGCGCAGGCCAGTGGGATCGGCTGGTCGGTCAATAAGTATGGCGATGGATTGGCCTTTGTCAGCGCCTGCGTCGCGCGGCGCCACGAGACGCTTGACCGGGCGCGGATCAATGCTGCGGTCAAGCGTCTGCGCGGCAGCACTGAGTACCGCGCGCTGCTGCGCAAGAAGCGCCTGTCACCGCCATGATCCGATTCACGATCAAGCGCGAGCCCTCTGTACTCGGCGCTGCCTGCTGAGCACGCCCGTGGCACGCCTGTGGGACATCTCCCCGCCGGTCCACGCCGGTTCGCCGGTGTTTCCCGGCGATGCGCGCTATGAGCAGTGCTGGGCGGCGACGCTGGCACCCGGTTGCCCGGTGAACGTCAGCACCATCACGCTGTCACCGCACACAGGGGCGCACGCCGATGCACCGCTGCACTACGACCCCCAGGGCGCAACGGTCGGGGCACTCGACCTCGAGCCCTACCTTGGCCCCTGCCGCGTGGTGCATGCGATCGGCTGCGGCGCCTTGATCGAGTGGCGCCACATCGAGCACGCCGTCGACGAATCGCTGCCGCCGCGCGTGCTGGTGCGCACCTACGAGCGCATGCCCATCGATCGCTGGGACGGCGCGCTGGCGGCCTACGCGCCTGATGTGGTCGAGCGCCTGGCCGACCGCGGCGTGCGCCTGATCGGCATCGACACGGCCAGCATCGACCCGGCGCAGAGCAAGACGCTGGATGCCCACCAGGTGATTCGCCGGCGCAACCTGCGCGTGCTGGAGAACCTGGTGCTCGACGCGGTCGACGAGGGCGACTACGAGCTGATCGCCCTGCCCCTGAAACTCACCACTGCCGACGCCTCACCCGTGCGCGCCGTGTTGCGGTCTTTGCGATGACCACACGCCAGGACTGCCTCGCGCTCGATGCGCAAGACTCGCTGGCCAGTCTGCGCGAACAGTTCATGCTGCCGCCCGGCAAGATTTATCTCGACGGCAACTCGCTGGGCGTGCTGCCGCGCGCCACACCCGAACGCGTGGCCCAGGTGGTGAGCCAGGAGTGGGGCCAAGACCTGATCGAGAGTTGGAACACCGCCGGCTGGATCGACCTGCCGCAGCGCATCGGCGACAAGATCGCACGCCTGGTGGGCGCCGGCGCCGGCGAGCTGGTGGTCGCCGACTCGACCTCGGTCAACCTGTTCAAGGTGTTGAGCGCGGCGCTCGCGATCACCCAGGCCGATGCGCCTGCGCGCCGCGTGATTCTGTCCGAGCGCGGCAACTTCCCCACCGATCTGTACATCGCCGAAGCGTTGGCCAGGCAGCGCGGCTGCGAACTGGTGTTGGTCGACACACCGAGTGAGATCAACACCCACCTGGCCGGCGGGCGCGTCGCGGTATTGATGCTGACCCAGGTCGACTACAAGAGCGGCCGCCTGCACGACATGGCGGCGGTGACGCGCAGCGCCCATGAACATGGCGCGCTGGCGCTGTGGGACCTGGCGCATTCGGCGGGCGCGCTGCCGGTGTCACTCAATGCCGCCGGTGCCGACTTCGCCGTCGGCTGCGGCTACAAGTATTTGAACGGCGGCCCGGGTGCCCCGGCCTTCGTCTGGGTCCACCCGCGCCACGCCGAGCGCTTCTGGCAACCGCTGTCGGGCTGGATGGGCCATGCGGCGCCCTTCGAATTCACGCCCGCGTACCAACCTGCGCGCGGCATTGCACGTTACCTGTGCGGCACGCCGGCGCTGTTGTCGATGGCCGCGCTCGAATGCGGCGTCGACAGCGTGCTGGCGGTCGAGCCGCTCGGCGGCATGCGCGCCTTGCGCAACAAGTCGTTGGCATTGACGGACCTGTTCATCGAATTGGTCGAGGTACTTTGCGCAGGCCATGGCCTGACCATCATCACGCCGCGCGATCACGCCCTGCGCGGCAGCCAGGTGGCGCTGGCCCGCAGCGACTCGGCCTATGCCATCGTGCAGGCGCTGATCGCCCGCGGCGTCGTCGGCGACTTCCGCGCCCCCGACATCCTGCGCTTCGGTTTCACGCCGCTCTACGTTGGCTTTGTCGACGTGTGGGACGCGGTCGAGCACCTGCGGCAGGTGCTGGTCAGTGGTGAATGGCGCGAAGCCCGCTTCAATGAGAAGGCCGCGGTGACATGAGCCCGCCGGGCCGCTCCAAGGACGAATTCCGGAGTGCGAAGCACGGAGGTTGCCTGATGAGTACAGAAAAAGTCGTCCACGACGAGAACGCCAAGCTCGATTTCTCGCAGGACATGAGCTACAGCGACTACCTGCACCTTGATGCCGTGTTGAACGCCCAGCATCCGCGTTCGCCCGACCACAATGAAATGCTGTTCATCGTCCAGCACCAGACCAGCGAGCTGTGGATGAAGTTGATGCTGCACGAGCTGCGTGCCGCCATGGCTGCCGTCGCCAATGACCAGCTCGGCACCGCCTTCAAGATGCTCGCCCGCGTGTCGCGCATCATGGAGCAGCTGGTTCACGCCTGGGATGTGCTGGCCACGATGACGCCACCCGAGTACTCGGCCATCCGGCCGTTCCTGGCCAACAGCAGCGGCTTCCAGAGTTGGCAATACCGATGCATCGAATTCAGCCTCGGCAACAAGAACGCCGCGATGCTCTCGCCGCACCATCACCGACCCGAGTTGCTGGCACAGGTGCAGGCGGCCTACGCGGCACCGTCGTTGTATGACGAGGCCTTGCGCCTGCTGGCCCGGCGCGGCATCGATGTGCCGAGCAGCCACACAGAACGCGATTGGACCCTGCCCTACGCCGCGAGCCCGGCGGTCGAGGCCGCCTGGCTCAACGTCTACCGCGATCCGGCGCAGCACTGGGACCTGTACCAGCTCGGTGAAGAACTCACCGATATGGAGGATGCGTTCCGCCTCTGGCGATTTCGCCATGTGACCACTGTCGAGCGTGTGATCGGCTTCAAGCGCGGCACGGGAGGCACCAGCGGCGTGGGCTACCTTCGCAAGATGCTCGACATCGTGCTGTTCCCCGAGATCTGGACCTTGCGGACCGCCCTGTGACTCATCCCAGCGCAGACGTTGACGACACCGCCCTGCCCGCCTGGCGCGTGTTCGCGACCACGGCGTTACCGTTCGTGGCGCTCGCCGTCGTACTTCTGCTGCTGGCCTACTGGTGGCTGAACCCGACCCCGCCCAAGCTTGTTGTGCTCGCCACTGGCGTGGATCAGGGCGCATACAGCAAGTTCGGGCAGCGCTACGCCGAGGCACTCGCCAAGCATGGGATTCGCGTCGAACTGCGGCCCACGCAGGGTGCGGCGGAGAACCTGGCGCTGCTGCGCGACCCCGGCTCAAAGGTCGACCTGGCCTTTGTGCAGGGCGGCGCCGATGTCGAAAGGGCGTCCGAAGGCGAGATTGACAGTGCCCTGATTTCGCTCGGCAGCATGTTCTACGAACCGGTGTGGCTGTTCTACCGCAGCGACAGCGCGCAGCGCCTGCTGAAGGCGCCGCGCCTGGAGCATCTGGCCCAGCTGGGCGGCTGGCGCGTCAACATCGGCGCCCCCGGCAGCGGCGTGCCAAACCTGGCGCGGCGCCTGCTTGAGGCCAACCGCATCGATACCGCCAGCATCACCTTGGTGCAGCAGCCACAGACACCGGCCGTGGTCGACCTCCTCGAAGGCAAACTCGACGCCATCGTGCTGGCCTCGGCGCCCGAGTCGCTGATGGTGCAGATGCTGTTGCAGACCCCCGGCGTGCAACTCTTCGACTTTGTCCAGGCCGACGCCTACACCCGTCGCTTCGGTTTCCTCTCGGCGGTGAGCCTGCCGCGCGGCGTGGTCGACTTGGCCAGTGACCTGCCGCCGGCCGACGTGCACATGGTGGCGCCCACCGCCACCCTGGTCGCCCGCGACACCCTTCACCCGGCACTGGCCCAACTGTTCGTGCAGGCGGCGCAGCAGGTGCACGGCGAGACCGGCTGGTTCCAGCGCAAGGGCGATTTCCCGAACGCGCGCGACGGCGAGCGCGAAATTTCGCCCGAGGCCCAACGCTTCTATCGCAGCGGCGTGCCCTGGCTGCAGCGCTACCTGCCGTTCTGGCTGGCCAACCTGATCGACCGCATGTGGCTGGCGCTGCTGTCGATCGTCGCGGTGCTGATCCCGCTGTCGCGCGTGGTGCCGCCGCTGATCGAGCTGCGCATCCGCTCGCGGGTGTTTCGTTGGTATGGCCAGTTGCGCGAGATCGAAGCAGCCGCGGGCGCGCGCCCGGCGCCGACCTTGCTGGCCGAACTGGACGACATCGAGTCCAAGGTTGCGCACATTGCAGTCCCGTTGTCCTACACCGACGAGCTGTACGCGTTGAAGAGCCATATCCAGTTCGTGCGCCGGCGCCTGCAGCCGCCCTGATCTCCATTGCCTGGGCACCACGCCTAGAATCCGCGCATCCCGCATTCGCCCCGCTGCCGGCCCACGAGGCCCGCAGTTCCTCAAGCCGGAACCTCGCACCATGGACACACGCACCTCCCCGATCCCGCTGCGCCTGGAACAGGTACGTGACGCCCTCACCGCCCAGGGTCTGGCCGCGCTGCTGGTGCCCTCGAGCGACCCGCATCTGTCGGAATACCTGCCCGAGCGCTGGCAGGGCCGCGTCTGGTTGTCGGGCTTCACCGGCTCGATGGCCACCCTGGTCGTCACGACCCACCGTGTCGCGCTGTTCGCCGACAGCCGCTACTGGACCCAGGCCGAGGCCGAGTTGCGCGGCACCGGCATTGAACTGGTGAAGATCCCGACTGGCGCGGCCGCCCACCACATCGAGTGGCTGGCCACAAACATCGCGCGTGGCGGCACCGTGGCCGTCGATGGCCAGGTCATCGGCCTAGCCGCCGCGCAGGCATTGCGCGCCGGGCTGGAGAAGTCCGGCATCGCGCTGCGCACCGACCTCGACCTGCTGACTGCGGTCTGGCCCGAGCGCCCGGCGCTGCCGCGCGCTTCGGTCTACGCGCACCGCGCACCGCAGGCGACCACGACGCGCGCCGCCAAGCTCGCCAGCCTGCGCGAGGCCATGGCCCGCCATGGCGCCACGCACCACTTCGTCTCGACCGTCGACGACGTGGCCTGGATCACGAATCTGCGCGGCGCCGACGTCGACTACAACCCGGTGTTCCTCGCGCATCTGCTGATCACGGCCACACAGGCCACGATGTTCGTCTCCGCCGGCAAGGTCGACACCGCGCTGGCCGCCGAGCTGGCCACCGATGGCTTTGCGCTGGCCGACTACGCGCAAGCCGCCGCCTCGCTCGGCGCCCTGCCCAGCGGCAGCACGTTGCTGGTCGACCCGCGACGCATCACCCTGGCCTTTCGCGAGCAGGTGGCCGCGGGCGTCAAGGTGGTCGAGGCGATCAATCCGAGCACATTGGCTAAGAGCCGCAAGACCGCCGAAGAAGCCACCTTCATCCGCGAGGCGATGGCCGAAGACGGCGCCGCCATGTGCCGCTTCTACGCCTGGTTCGAAGCCGCGCTGGCCCGCGGCGAACGTCTCACAGAGCTGAGCGTCGACGAGCACCTCAGTGCCGAGCGTGCCAAGCGCGCCCATTTCGTCGGCCTGTCCTTCCCGGTCATCGCCGGCTTCAACGCCAACGGCGCGATGCCGCATTACCGCGCCACACCCGCCTCGCATGCGGCGATCGAAGGCGACGGGTTGCTGCTGATCGACTCCGGGGGCCAGTACCTCGGCGGTACCACCGACATCACCCGCGTCTGGCCCATCGGCAAGGTCAGTGCAGCAATGAGTCGCGACTACACCCTCGTGCTCAAGGGCACCATCGCCTTGAGCCGCACGCGCTTCCCGCGCGGCACGCTGAGCCCGATGCTCGACGCGATCGCGCGCGCGCCGCTGTGGGCCGAGGGCCTCGAGTTCGGCCATGGAACCGGCCATGGCGTGGGCTATTTCCTCAACGTGCACGAGGGCCCGCAGAGCATCAGCAAGGCAATCCCCGACGCCACGATGGCGATGGAGCCGGGCATGATCACCTCGATCGAACCGGGCCTGTACCGGCCTGGGCAGTGGGGCGTGCGCATCGAGAACCTGGTACTCAACGTCGCCGGGCCGAGCAACGAGTTCGGCGAGTTCCTCGACTTCGAAACCCTCACGCTGTGCCCGATCGACACCCGCTGCATCGAGCCTGCGTTGATGCGCGAAGACGAGGTGGCCTGGCTCAACGGCTACCACGCCACCGTGCGTGAACGCCTGGCGACGCGCGTGCAAGGCGATGCCTTGAGCTGGCTGATGGAACGCACGCAAGCGCTGTAGCGCTGCCGTTCATCGCCGCCACAGGCAGTTGGGCGCCGCCGCGCTGCGCTTCGTCTGATCGCGCTTTGAGTGCGCCGCCGGGGCTCCTAGAGTTCAGCCATCGACAACGTCTTTGACTGCAACGACCCCAGCCCAGGAGCCCACCATGTCTGACCGCCTGCCCATCCGCATCGCCTCCTTCGCGCTCGCCACGCTCGTGACATGGTCGCTGGCGGCAGGCATCGACACCTTGGCAATCGAACAGCACTCACGCGCGGTGCCGATGTCGTACGCGCCGGCCGCCTCGCAAGTGGCGGCGGCCAAAGCGGCGCCGCGCAGCTGAGCCGCTCGACACAACGCCTCTGCCCTCGGGCGGCTTGGGCACCCCGCTGCGCCGGCGGCATCGGCCTGAATCGGTGCAGGTCAGTGTCGCTTGACCGGCCGCCGCGAAGACCCGCCGCAGCGCCCCCCCGCACAGCCCGGCACAAGGTTCAGGCGCCAGCGCGCGCCAGGCGGGCTGCGAGTGCCTGGGTCAGCGTCTCAGAGCTGTCAGCGAGGTGAGCGCGGGCCTCGACGCTCAAGTTGGCGCGCTTGGCGGCCAACTTGATACGCGCCAGCAGCGCCTGCGCCTCGTGGCGCAGCAGGCTGCGCGCATCGGCGCGACTGGCCGCTCCCGGGCGCATCAGGCCGGCCGCGAGCTTGGACGCGTGCTCGCGCTGGAGTTCGCGGCGCGGCGACGAGATGTCGCCCTTGAC
>JANMSS010000010.1:0-6052 GCA_031389585.1 Burkholderiales bacterium
TTGGAGAAGGGCCCGATGCTAGGGCAGAACGCGGTGGCATTGGGCTGCCGGCAACGCGCAGGCCGGGCGCGGCCGATACTCTGCACCTCAACGACACGGACGCACGTCATGCTCTCCCTGCCCACCTACGACGACGTGGCCGCCGCCGCGCGCCGCCTCGAAGGCCATGCCCGGCGCACACCGGTGCTGACCTCGCGCACCGCTGACGAGGCGCTCGGCGCGTCGCTGTACTTCAAGTGCGAGAACTTCCAGCGCATGGGCGCCTTCAAGTTTCGCGGCGCCTTCAACGCGCTGTCGCGATTCGACGTCCGCCAGCGCAAGGCCGGCGTGGTGG
Source organism: Burkholderiales bacterium (assembly GCA_031389585.1). GTDB lineage: Bacteria > Pseudomonadota > Gammaproteobacteria > Burkholderiales > Burkholderiaceae_C > CADEEN01. The sequence continues at coordinate 335 of JANMSS010000010.1, forward strand.
CCTTCTCGTCGGGCAACCATGCGCAGGCGGTCGCGCTGTCGGCGCGCCTGCTGGGCATGCCCGCCACCATCGTGATGCCGCATGACGCGCCGGCCAGCAAGGTCGCGGCCACGCAGGGCTATGGCGGCAGCGTCGTCTTCTACGACCGCTACACCGAAGACCGCGAAGCCATCAGCAAGCGACTGTCTGAACAACAGGGCCTGACCCTGGTGCCGCCCTACGACCACGCCGACGTCATCGCCGGCCAGGGCACGGCGGCCAAGGAGCTGTTCGAGGAGGTCGGCCCGCTCGTTGCGCTGTTCGTCTGCCTGGGCGGCGGCGGCCTGCTCAGTGGCAGCGCCTTGGCTACGCGCGCCCTGTCGTCGCAGACCCAGATCTACGGCGTCGAGCCCGAGGCCGGCAACGACGGCCAGCAATCGTTTCGCAGCGGCGCCATCGTGCACATCGACACCCCGCAGACGATCGCCGACGGCGCGCAGACCCAGCACCTGGGCCAGCTCACCTTCGGCATCATCCGCCGCGATGTCGATGACATCTTTACCGCCAGCGACGCCGAGTTGGTCGAGGCCATGCGCTTCTTCGCCGAGCGCATGAAGATCGTCGTCGAGCCCACCGGCTGCCTCGGTTTTGCCGCGGCGCGCAAGCAGGTGCGGAAGGGCCAGCGCGTGGGCGTGATCATCAGCGGCGGCAACGTCGACTTGCTTCGCTTTGGCGCGTTGCTGGCCGCCTAAGGCGCGAACCGGCCCTTCAAGGCAAGGGCTTGCGCCACAGGCTCGCCAGCCAGGGCTGTTGCTCGTGCGGCAAGCCGGCCGGTCGATAGTAATGTGTCAGCTCTGCGAACCCGGCCGCGACCAGGTATTCGCGCCATGACTCCCAATCATGGAAGGCGCCATAGCGCTCGCCACTCCAGCCCTCCTGGCCCTGACCGCGCGGGTTCGAGCTGAAGAGCACGCCGCCGGGCTTGAGCGCGGCGTGCAACTCGCGCAGTACACGCGGCAATTCCTGGCCCGGCAGATGGAACAACACCGCATTGGCGAACACGCCGTCAAAACGCTCGGCCGGCAGGTCCAGGTGCAGCAGGTTCTGCTCGAGCACCTCGCAGGCGCTGTGGGCGCGGGCCATCGCCGCCAGTTGCGGCGAACCTTCGAGGCCGGTCGCGTGGTGGCCGAGCGCCGTGAAGGTCACCAGGTCGCGCCCGGGGCCACAGCCCAGGTCGAGCAGCTCGAACGGCGGCGCCGATTCGATGGCCTGCAGCAGCGCATCGATGTTCTGGCTCACGTCGTGATCGCGCGTGCCTTCCCAGAAGTCCTGCGCACGCTGGTCGTAATGCGCCAGCGTGCGGGCGGCGAGGGTCCGCAGGTCGTCGGGCGTCAGTGCCATCCGCGGGTCAATGCTGCCCGTTCACGCGGCCGGCCGTCGCAGCGCCACTGAAAAGCCGCGCGTCACGCCCGGCCGCGCCATCAGCGCCTCATACCAGCGCTTCACATGTGGGAACTCCGCCAGGTCGACCTTGTGCCGCGGGTGGCGCCAGGCCCAGCCAAGGATCGCGAAGTCGGCGATCGACAGCGCGCTGCCGGCGAAGTATTCGTTGTCGGCCAGGCGCCGGTCCATCACGCCATACAGGCGTCGCGTTTCCTTCATGAAGCGCGCCAGGCCGTAGTTGCGCTCGTCGGGGTCGTCCATCGCGATGAAGTGGTGCACCTGCCCGGGGATCGGCCCGAAGCTGCCCATCTGGAACATCAACCACTCGAGCGCGGCCACCCGCGCCACCGGGTCGCTCGGCCAGAACTTGCCGCTCTTTTCGCCCAGGTAGATGAGGATCGCGCCGGATTCGAACACGCTGATCGGTTGGCCACCTGGGCCGTCGGGGTCGACGATCGCCGGGATCTTGTTGTTCGGGCTGATCTTCAGGAACTCGGGAGCGAACTGCTCGCCCTTGCCGATGTCGACGATATGCACGTCGTAGGGCAGGCCCATCTCTTCCAGCGCGACGCTGATCTTGCGGCCGTTGGGGGTGTCGAATGAATACAGTTGAATGGTCAAGCAAACTCCTAGGCCGATGGGACTGAATTGGCCGCTGCGCGGCAGTTCGAGTTCCACTTTGTCGTGAGCTTCTCCTGCACGCCGTTCTGCCGCAGCCGGTCATTCAGGGCCTGCCAATCGACGCGGTCGAGTTCCTGGTCCTGGTTGAAGCACGAGAACACGTAGCGCGTCGTGCCGTCGGCCATCACCTGCGGCTGCAGGCACTGGGCGCAGATCTCTTTCATCATGCACTGCATCGGCGAGTTGATCGAGCCGACGGCGAAGTGCCCGGCCTTCAGATGGTCGGCCAGCACATCGTGGCGCGCCCGCGCCACGGCGGCCATCATGCGGTCCGAGCCGATGGCGATGATGCGGTCGGCCTGGCGCATGTCGATCGGGGTCGTGCCCAGGCCACCCTGGGCATAGATGAGCATGGCCTGGACGATGTTGCCGACTACCGCCTTGTCCTGGGCGCGGGTGGGCGTGAACCCCGGGCCTTCGTCGCAGCACCACACGATCAGGTCCGCGGCGGCCTCGATCTCCTGGACCTTGTAGCGATCGATCATCTTCTTGTAGCCGGCGAAATACAGCACCTTAGAGCCTTGCGCCCGCAGCGCCGCACCGATCGAGAACAGCACCGCGTTGCCGAGCCCGCCGCCGACGAGCAGCACGGTCTCGCCCGGCGCGATGTGCGTGGGCGTGCCGGTCGGCCCCATCAACACCACCGGCTCGCCCGGCACGAGGTCAGCGCACAAGTCGGACGAGCCGCCCATCTCGAGCACGATCGTCGACAGCAGGCCGGCGGCCTTGTCGGTGGCCGCGCCGGTCAGTGCCAGCCCCTCCATCGTCAGCCGCGTGGCAGGTAATGCGCCGGCCACTTGGCGGCTGTAAGCCTCGAAATTCTGCAGCCGGTAGAACTGGCCCGGCAGGAACGCGCGCGCCGCGGCCGGCGCCTTGACGATCACTTCGACGATCGTCGGCGTCAGGCGTTGCACCGCATGCACCGTGGCCCGCCAATCGCCGTTGAGCCTGGCGAAGAACGCGGCGTCGGACTCAGTCGACGCCGGCGACTTCTGGCGCAGCACGCCGCTGACGATCGGAAACCCCTGCTTGGCCGAACCCAGGGCCTTGACCACGTTGCCGAAGTACGACGGGTGCAGGTCGCCGAAAAACGAGACAAAGCGCCCGTCGCCCGACTTCGACATCAGCACCTGGGCCTCCTTCGGTTTGCTGCTTGCGGCTTCGGGCTTGACGCTGCGCCCGGCCGCGTCGATGGCGGCGAAGTACCTGCCGTCGAGCTTGAAATTCGCGGCGTCTTCGCGCGCCAGCACGGTGTTGGGCGATGTGCCCGCGGCAATGAAGATGGCGCGCGCCGGCAGCGTGACTTCCTCAGCGTCGCTCCAGCGGCCGTCATCGGCGCGGAGCTGCTTGCGCAGGGCCAGCGCCTGCGCAGCGCCCCAGCCATCGACGCGCACCGCACTCGGATTCAGGCATTCGGCGAAAACGATGCCCTCCTGCAGCGCCAGCTCCACCTCTTCGTGGTTGAGCGTGTAGGCCGGGCTGTCGATCAGGCGCTTTCGGTAGACGATCGTCGAGCCACCCCATTGCCGCAGCAGCTCAATCACCCGCGGCGCTCGCGCCTCGGCCGCCGCAGCGGCGCGCTCGGTGCGCAGCGAATGCGCGTGGCTGATGAACTCCTCGGCAACCTCGCGCTCGTCGCCCGACAGGCCGCCGACAAAGTCGGCCGCCCCCAGCACTTCGGCGCGGGCGAGGAATTTTTCGACCTGAACCGCGTAGTAGGCGAGTGCTTCGGTGGCGGTGTCGATCGCCGTCAACCCGCCGCCGATGACGACGATGGGCAGCCGCACCTGCAGGTTCGCGACCGACTCGCGTTGGGCCGCGCCGGTGAGTTGCAAGGCCATCAAAAAGTCGCTGGCGGTTCGCACACCGCGCGCTAGCCCGTTGGGGATCGCCAACGTGGTCGGCTTGCCCGCGCCCATCGCCAGCGCCACATGGTCGAAACCGAGCGACCAGGCGTCGTGCAGCGCCACCGTGCCGCCAAAGCGCACGCCGCCGAAGAGCGCAAATTCGGCGCGGCGCTCGAGCAGCAGCCGCACCACCTTCAGGAAATTCTTGTCCCAGCGCACCGTGATGCCGTATTCGGCCACGCCGCCGAAGCCGGCCATCGCCCGCTCGTCGAGCTCCTCGTGCAGATCGGCGTAGCGCTCGATGGGCTCGAAACTGGTGCGCTCACCCGAGCTCCCCACACCCGACACACGGGCCGGCAGCGGTTCGATCTTCAAGCCGTCGATGCCGACCACGGCGTGGCCGTCGTTCAACAGGTTGTGCGCCAGGCCAAAACCCGCCGGCCCCATGCCCGCCACCAGCACGCGGTAGCCGCTGCGCGCCAAGGGCAGCGGGCGCGCCAGATTCAGCGGGTTCCAGCGCGTCAGCAGCGAATAGATCTCGAAGCCCCACGGCAGCTCGAGCACGTCTTTGAGCGTGCGCGTCTCGGCCTGCGGAATGTTGACTGGCTCCTGCTTCTGGTAAATGCATGACTTCATGCAGTCGTTGCAGATGCGGTGCCCGGTGGCGGCCACCAGCGGGTTGTCCACCGTGATGATGGCCAAGGCGCCGATCAGATGGCCGCTGACCTTGGCCATGTGGAACTCGGAGATCTTTTCCTCCAGCGGGCAGCCCGCCAGCTTGACGCCCAGGGCTGAGGCCTTGAACGCCACGCTGCCGTCGGCGGCGGGCTTTTCCTTCAGGCCCGTCGAGCATGAATCCTTGCCCTGCTTGTGGCACCAGATGCAGTAGTGGGCCTGGTCCAGCGCGCCAGCCAGATCGGTGCCCGGGTCGGTCAGCTTGAAGCCGGCGCGGCGGCGGATCTGCTCGGGCTTGATCGTGAAGGTGGTCATGGTGGGGAAGGCCGCGTCAACCCGGTCCAGCGCATGGTCCAGCAGATGCAGCGCGTCGGTCTTGGCCGGCATCTTGAACAGCAGGCCCTTGTGGTGGCGGCGCTGGCCGCTGTCGCTGTACAGCGCCCAGGCGGCGTATTGCAGCGCCAGCTCGAGCTCAGCGGCGCAACCGGCCTCGTCGGCCTGCCAGCGCAGCACGCCCTGCGCGAAGGCCAACTCGAAGGCGGCGAGGTCCGCTGGTGCGGCGCCCAACTGCGGCGCCAGCTCGGTGCCCAGCCGATCGCCGTCGAGCGCCTGCGCATCGGCCTGCGGGTAGGCCTTGGCAGCCCGGCGCTGCACGAACTGACGCTTGGCTTCGTACAGCGGCGCCAGCCGGTGGTGCTGCGTGGCCAGCGCGCCGACTTGCGCGCGGATGCCGAACAGCGCGCCCAGAAAGTCGTCTACATGCGGCGCCAGGTCGATCAGCAGTTGCGATTGCTGCTTGGCGTCGAGACCGGCGGCATCGCTACGCGCCTGGAGCAGGCGCGCATGCAAGGCCGCGTCAGCGGCGACGAGTTCGGACAGAAACGCGGCGTCGACTCTTTGCAAGCCCTCGCGCTCGTACAGGTCGGTGAATCGGAGTTCGAACCCCAGCTCCAGCATGCGGCGTGGCTCCGTCAGTCAAGGCGCGCGCGGATGATACGGGCGAGGCTGCGGCGCGCTGGCTGGCGTGGCAACCGGCACGAAGCGACGCTGCTGGCCGACCGCGCGGCGCTCAGGGCCGCGCTCGTCGAACGCT
>JANMSS010000015.1:0-10045 GCA_031389585.1 Burkholderiales bacterium
GCGCAGCGGCGCCTGGATCGATCGCCAGATGGGCAAGGTCAACGCCGCAGTCATTGCCATGGCACAGGGCCTGGGCGACAAACCGTTCGCCGCCGGCATTCACTTTTCTCTGGCCGACATCGCGGTCGGCTGCGCGCTGGGTTACCTCGACTTCCGCTTCGCGCACATCGACTGGCGCAAGGCCCACCCGAACTTGGCGCGGCTGGCTGCGAAGCTGGCGCAACGCCAGAGCTTCATCGACACGCTGCCGCCGAAGTGACAGCCCAAGCTCGCTGCGCTCGCTCCCCCCGAGGGGAGCTCGGGCCGCCCTTCCTTCGACAAGCTCAGGATGATCGGGAATACAGGGCTCAGGACAGGCTTGGGAGCGGCCCGGCGCTGGCCCGAGGCGACGGCTGCGTGCTCGACCGGTTGACGCTTTCTAGGCTGCCAGCAACGACAGCGAGCCGCTGCGCACGTCCCAGCTCAGCTTGCGATAGATGTTGGCGATGCGCCGGCCCAGGGCCTCGACGCTGAGCGCCATGCGCGCGGCGAGTTCACCGATGCGTGCGCCTTGGGCCAGCAAGTGAACCAGGCGCAGCTCGCCGGGGGAGAGCTGCACTGGGTTGGCGCAGTGCGACGACCAGTCCAGCCGCTGCGCGTCGCCCGGCGGGGCGCTCGTCGGGGCCTTCAGCGCTTCACCGAAGAAATGCAACACCTGCGCGGCGATCGGCGCAGCCATCGCGGCCTCGCCTGCCACCATCCGGCACAGCATCGAGGTGGCCACAGGCAGGTCGGATTCGAGCATATAGGCGTCGGCGCCAGCAACCAGGGTCGAGAACAGCAGCGGGTCGGCCGCATCGGCCGCGACCAGCATGACCTTCGGTCGCTCGGCTTGAGCCTCGCGCAGGCTGCGCACCAGGCTCAATGCGGCGCCGTCTTCCAGGCGCAAGTCGATCAGCAGGGTGTCGGGGTCCAGCCCAGGCAGCGCCGTTTGAGCGCGGTACAGCGTGGTAGCCAGGCCCAGGACCCGCAAGTCACGTGAAGCTTCAAGGCGGGCTTGGGCGGCACGCGTGCGCTGGGCGCCGCGGCGGGCAATGAATACGGTCGTCATGGGAAAGCGATTCGTCGGAATAGTTTGAACTGATTGTCCGGAGAGGGGCCCCGCTTGGCATCCCCGCAGGTGCGGGCAGCCCCCGGCATGCGGGACGCGGTCGCTTCAATGCGTGTCGCTGGGCGCGACCGAGAAACTGTCGCTACGCGCCAGGGGCCAGTAGAGGCGGTAGACGTTGTGCGGCCAATCAATTTCGCCGCGCATGGCGGCCAACAACGAACCGGGCTTGAGGAACGGCAGCATGTTGGCCAGCAGCTTGACTTCCTGCTCGCCGGTGCGGCGCACGATGTGGCGCGCGGTGATCTCGTTGGGGTGCTTCAAGCCCGCGGCCTGCACCATCTCCTTCAGCGCGTCCAGGGTGTTCTGGTGAAAGCGGAAGACGCGCGCCATCTTGTCGGGCACGATCAGGGCCCGCTGCCGGTGCGGATCCTGCGTCGTCACGCCCGTCGGGCAAGAGCCGGTATGGCAGGTCTGCGCCTGCACGCAGCCCAGGGCGAACATGAAGCCGCGCGCCGCGTTGCACCAGTCGGCGCCCAGCGCCATCATGCGGGCGATATCGAAGGCGCTGATGACCTTGCCGGCGCAACCGATCTTCACGCGGTGGCGCAGGTTCAGCCCGACCAGCGTGTTGTGCACCAGCAGCAGGCCTTCCTGCAACGGCGCGCCGACATGGTCGGTGAATTCCAGCGGCGCCGCGCCGGTACCGCCCTCGGCGCCGTCGACGACGATGAAGTCGGGCATCAGGCCGGTTTCCAGCATCGCCTTGGACAGCGCAAACCACTCCCACGGGTGGCCGATGCACAGCTTGAAGCCGACCGGCTTGCCGCCCGAGAGCGTACGCAGGCGTTCGATGAACTGCAGCATTTCGATCGGCGTGCCAAATGCGCTGTGGCGGGCCGGGCTGATGCAGTCGACACCTTCGGGCACGCCGCGTGCCGCGGCGATCTCGGCCGACACCTTGGGCCCGGGCAGCACGCCGCCGTGGCCCGGCTTGGCGCCCTGGCTGAGCTTCAACTCGATCATCTTGACCTGCGGCTCGCGCGCCGCGCCGGCGAACTTGTCGGCGTCGAAGGTTCCGTCGTCCTTGCGACAGCCAAAGTAGCCCGAGCCGATCTCCCAGATCAGGTCGCCGCCATGCACGCGGTGGTGCTGGCTGATCGAGCCTTCGCCGGTGTCGTGGGCAAAGCCACCGCGCTGGGCGCCGCCGTTGAGCGCAAGGATGGCATTCGCCGATAGCGAGCCGAAACTCATCGCCGAGATATTGAACACGCTGGCGCTGTAGGGCTGCGTGCACGAACTGCCGCTCGCGCCGATGGTGACGCGAAAGTCGTGGCTGGGCAGCGTGGTCGGCGCCAGCGAGTGGTTGATCCACTCGTAGCCGCCGGCGCGCACATCGAGCTGGGTGCCGAAGGGGCGTTTGTCCTGCGCCCCTTTGGAGCGCTGATAGACCAGCGACCGTTGCTGGCGCGAGAACGGCGCGGCCTCGCGATCGCTCTCGATGAAGTACTGGCGGATCTCGGGGCGGATGAACTCGGCCAGGAATCGCAGGTGGCCGATCACCGGGTAGTTGCGCAGCACCGAGTGCCGCGTCTGCCGCGTATCGCGCAGGCCCAGGCCGACGCCCAGCGCAAACACCAGCGCCCACCAGCCGCCGACGCCGAAGCCGACCCAGGTGAACGCACTGAGCAGGAAGCCCACGGCGCAACCCAGCCAGGCGGCATAGCGCACCGGGAAGTGCTGGTCTAAGCGGCTCAGCCATTCATGCATGCGGGCTCCTGCCGCGGCAGACAAGGACACCGGGCGCTCGCATGGTACGGAGCCGAGGCAGGGGGTCAAGGCGGAAAGTGCGCGGTCATCGCCAGCCATTTGCCGCCGCTATACTGCCCCGCACAGCGCCGATTTGTTCCAGATTGCGGGCGCTTTAACAAATACCGCTAAAGGGGACATCAAGCCGGTGTCCGTTGCAAGCGGCACCGGTTTTTTCATTCATGGCCTCGATCGGCATCGTCACTGCGCAGCAGATGCACTTCAGCCCGCCGCTGGCGCTGACCAGTGGCGCGGTGCTGGCCGACTACACACTGGTCTACGAGACCTACGGCACGCTCAACGCCGACAAGAGCAACGCGGTGCTGGTCTGCCACGCGCTCAACGCCGGGCACCATGTGGCCGGCACCGACGCCCAGGGCAACCTCGGCTGGTGGGACAACCTGGTCGGCCCAGGCAAGCCGCTGGACACCGACCGCTTCTTCGTCGTCGGCGTCAACAACCCCGGCTCGTGCTTCGGCTCGACCGGGCCGATGCACGCCAACCCGGCCACCGGCAAGGCCTATGGCGCCGCATTCCCGGTCGTGACGGTCGAAGACTGGGTCGATGCGCAGGCGCGGCTGATCGACCGCCTGGGCATCAGCCAACTGGCTGCCGTGCTCGGCGGCAGCCTGGGTGGCATGCAGGCGCTGGCCTGGACGCTGCGCTACCCCGAGCGCGTGCGCCACTGCATCGGCGTGGCCACCGCACCAAACTTGTCGGCCGAGAACATCGCCTTCAACGAGATCGCGCGGCGCGCCATCATCACCGACCCCGAATTCCACGGCGGCCACTACTACGAGCATGGCGTGGTGCCGCGCGCCGGCCTGCGCATCGCGCGCATGATCGGCCATGTCACGTACCTGAGTGACGACGTGATGGCCAACAAGTTCGGCCGCAAACTGCGCGACGGCGCGATCTCGTACGACTACGACGTCGAGTTCGAGATCGAGAGCTACCTGCGTTACCAGGGTGACAAGTTCAGCGACTACTTCGACGCCAACACCTACCTGCTGATCACGCGCGCCCTCGATTACTTCGACCCCGCTGCGGCGCATGGCGGCGACCTGGCCCGCACGCTGGCCGAGGTCAAGGCGCGCTTCCTGCTGGTCAGCTTCACGACCGACTGGCGCTTCGCGCCGGCGCGCTCGCGCGAGCTGGTCAAGGCCCTGGTCGATGGCCGCCACCCTGTCAGCTACGCCGAGATCGACGCCGCGCATGGCCACGACGCCTTCCTGCTCGACGACCCGCGCTACATGGCCGTGATGCGCACCTACTTCGAGCGCATTGCCAATGAGTTCACGGCATGAGTGAACGCAAGGACCTTGAGCTGATCGCCGAGCTGGTGCCGAAGGGCAGCCGCGTGCTCGACCTCGGCTGCGGCAACGGCGAACTGCTGGCGCGCCTGATCGAGCGGCGCGGCTGCAGCGGCTACGGCATCGAACTCGACGACGCCAACCTGCACGCCAGTCTGGCGCGCGGCATCGACGTGATCCAGGCCAACCTCGAGGACGGCCTGGCGCTGTTCGAGGACCGCAGCTTCGACGTCGTGCTGCAGCTCGACACCCTGCAACACCTGCGCAATACCGAGGATATGCTGCGCGAGACGGCGCGTGTGGGCCGCATCGGCATCGTCAGTTTTCCCAATTTCGCCCATTGGCCGAATCGCCTGCGGGTGGCGACCGGGCGCATGCCGGTGACGAAGATCCTGCCCTACCAGTGGTACGACACGCCCAACATCCGCGTCGGCACCTACGCCGACTTCGAGGTGCTGGCGCGCAAGAACGGCTTGTCCATCCTCGACAGCTTCGGCGTGCAGGAGGGCCAGGCCGTGCGGCGCTGGCCCAATTTGCGCGCCGGCGTGGCGGTGTTCAAATTCGAGCGTCAATCCTGACAACTCACAGGAGCCTGCAATGATCGGCTATGTCACCCTCGGAACCAACGACCTGCCCCGAGCCGCGGCGTTCTACGACGCGTTGCTGGGCGAAATCGGCATCAAGCGCCTGATGGAATTCGGCGGTCGCGGCCACGGATGGGCCGCGGCGATGGACAAACCGATGCTCTGCGTCTTCAAGCCCTACGACGGCAAGCCGGCCACTGTGGGCAATGGCGTGATGATCGGCCTTGCGGTCGATTCGCGTGACAAGGTCGATCGCCTGCACAAGAAGGCCCTTGATCTCGGCGGCACCGACGAAGGCCCGGTCGGCCTGCGCGCCGAGGGCGGCGACGGTTTCTACGCAGGCTACTTTCGCGACCTCGACGGCAACAAGCTCGACGTGTTCTGCTACGGCTGAGTCGAGCATCGTGCACGCACGGCGCCCGGTCAGCCACCGGCGTTAGGATCGGCAGCCCATGCCGATGACGCCGCCCGTCGGCCCTGCAGGGCCCGCCGCCGCCCCCGTCACGCCGCTGCAGGGCCCGAGCGCGCACGCACGAATCGAAATCGACCGCCTGGCCGGCCAAGCGCTGAGCCTGTTCGCCTTGGCCGCAGGCGCAATGCTCGTCGGCGTCTCGCTGCTGCAGCGCTTGGTCGTCGATGCCGGCGCCTCGCCGCTGCTGCAGCCCCGGTTGCTGTTCGGGCTGTGGTCCCTGGCATGTGGCGCGCTGGCCTGGTGGGTTTGGCGGCGTGGCTGGCCGCGGCTGGCCGCGGCCATGGTGCTGACCGGCGCCCTGTTCGGTATCGGCGCCCATGCCGCGCTCAGCGGCCTGGGCATGCACTCGCTGCTGCTGGGCGCCGCCGCTCTGTTGATCGCCCTGGCCGGCGTGCTGCTGTCGTACCGCACGGCACTGGCGCTGGCTGCGCTGAACATGCTCATCGTCGGCTTGCTGTACTGGGGCCAGCTGCGGGGTTGGATCGTCGATGCGCGGCCCGAGGTGCTGCAGCCGGCCGCCAACCGTGTCGTGTCGCACCTGCTGCTGACGTTGGGCGGCCTGCTCGCCGCCGCGGTGCTCGGCCGGTTGCTCACGCGCACGCTGCACAACGCGTTGACGCAGGAGCGGCGCCTGTCGGAGTTGCTGCGCATCGGCAGCGACTGGACCTGGCGCGTCGATGCGCAGAATCGGCTGGTCGAGATCTCGCCCTCGATCGAAGCCCGCACCAGCCGCACGGTGGCGGAATGTCTGCGGGTCAACCAGCCGGGCGGGCCGCAGGTGGTCGACGACGCAAACTGGAAGGCACTGCAAGAGCGCGTGCGCCAGCGCAAGGTCTTTCGCGACCAGCACACCAGCTGCCGCTTTGCCGATGGCAGCGTGCTGCACGCGAGCATCAGCGGCGAGCCCGTTGTCGACGAACGCGGTCGCCACGACGGCTGGTGGGGCGTGAGCCGCAGCATCACCGCCGAAGTGCAGGCCGGGCATGAGGCGCAGCGCACGCGCGACATGCTCGACCGCCTGTTCCAGCTCAGCCCCGACGCCATCTGCGTGGCCACCATGCGCAGCGGCCGCGCGTTGCTGGCCAACCCCAGCTTCCTGCTGTTCGTCGGCCGCAGCGAGCCCGAGGTGATCGGCCGCACCGCCCGCGAGCTCGGGCTGTGGAAGGACAACGACGACGGCCCGCGGCTGGCCGCCGCGCTGGCGCCCACCGGCGCCCTGCGCGACTGGCGCGCGACCTTGCTGACGCATGGCGGGCGTGAGCGCAACGTGCTGATTTCGGCCGGCGCGTTCGAATGGGACGGTGAGCCGGCCGCAGTGATCAGCGTGCGCGATGTCACCGACGCCGAACAGGCACAGCGCGAGCTGGCCCTGGCCAAGCAGCAGGCCGACTCGGCCAACCAGGCCAAGAGCGAATTCCTGGCGACCATGAGCCACGAGATCCGCACGCCGCTGAACGGCGTGCTCGGACTGGCGCGCCTGCTACAGGGAGAACTCGACGAACGACGTCGCGCCGAGTACCTCGGCCACCTGACCGATGCGGCGCAATCGCTGGCCGGCCTGGTCTCGGACGTGCTCGACCTGTCCAAGATCGAGGCCGGCCGCGTGGTTCTCGAGGACATCGGCTTTGACCTGCACGGCCTGGTCATGAGCAGCTTCCACGCCGTGGCGTCGCTGGGCCGCGAGCGCGGGCTGGCGATGTCGTGCGAGCTCGCGCCCGGCGTGCCGCGGCAGGTGCACGGCGACCCGGTGCGGCTGCGCCAGATCCTGTCCAACTACCTCAACAACGCGCTCAAGTTCACCGAACGCGGCCATATCCGCGTCAGCGTAAGTCGGGGCAGCGACGATAGGGTGCGCTTCGTCGTTCGCGACAGCGGCATCGGCATCGCCGAGGCCGCGCGCGAGAGGCTGTTCCAGCCTTTCTCGCAGGCCGACAGCTCGACCACCCGGCGCTACGGCGGCACCGGGCTGGGTCTGTCGATCTGCCGTGAGCTGGCGGTGCTGATGGGCGGGAGCGTCGGCGCCGAGAGCCAGTTGGGCCGCGGCAGCAGCTTCTGGGTCGAGTTGCCGCTGCGCGAAGGCATCGGCGCGGCGCAGGCGGCCAACGAGCGGGCCGAGTCGACGCATGCGCTGGCCGGGCTGACCGTGCTGGTGGCCGAAGACAACCCGGTCAACATGCTGATCGTCTGCGCCCTGCTGCAGCGCCTAGGGGCCGAGGTGATCGAGGCCGACGACGGCGCCCGCGCGGTGCTGTTGGCGCAGGGCGCGATGCCCGAGCTTGACGTGGTGCTGCTCGATCTGCACATGCCGGTGCTCGACGGCCTCGGCGCTGCGCGTGCGCTGCGCGCCGACCCGGTCACCGCCGGGTTGCCGCTTTTTGCACTCTCAGCGGCGGTGATGGATCTCGAGCGCGGCCAGGCGCGCGAGGCCGGCATGACCGAATTCCTGGCCAAGCCGGTCGACGAAGCTGAATTGCTGCGTGTGCTGACGCCGTTGGTAGCGGCTGCGGCAGCGCGCAAGAAACCTCACTGAGGGCGGCGCGTCAGTTCGCGGGCGGCACTGGCGCTGCGGACTTCGGCTGCTCTGCCGCGCGTTGCAACTTGGCTGCATACAAGGATCGCTCGCGCGTGGTCGTGCTGTTGCGCATCGCCAGCGTCAGGTGCTTGCGCGCCTGCGCAGCGTCGCCCAGCCCGTACAGCGCCACCGCGAGCCAGAAGTGGAACTCGTGGTAGTCGGGGTCGCGCTTCATTTCGCGCAGGATGTGCTCGCGCGCGGCGCGATAGTCGCCGGCCTGCGCCGCCGCGCGGCCGAGGTCGAAGTGCATGAACGGCGGATCGGCCTCCAGCTTGGCCAGCTTCGAGCGCCACGGCGCGGCCTCCGCGCTGCGGCCCTGGTCTTCGAGGAGGCGGCTCAGGTTGAGCATCGCGGCGCGGTGGTCGCCGTCACGACCAAGCGCTTCGCGGTAGGCGCGCTCGGCGGCGTCGGCGAGACCGTGACGCTGGTAGACCACGCCCAGCGTGTTGTACGCGCTCGGGTAGGACGGGTCCTGCAGCACGGCCTCGCGCGCGTAGGCGTAGGCCGGGTCGCGCTCGCCGCGCAGCAGCGCCTCGGCGGCGCGATTGTTCATGAACATCGAGACGATGGTGGCCTCGCTGACCGTGCGCAAAAGCGAACCGCGGCCCACCGGCAGCGCGCCGAAGTCCAGCCGCAGCAAGGCATCGGCATCATAGGCAGCGAGCCGGTCGACCAGCCGCCTCGCCACCGTGATGTTCACGTGGCCGTTGACGAACGACAGGTCGCCGCTGCGGCTCCAGGTCTCCTGGCCGATCAGGGCCTGGAACTCGACCGGCAGCTGCAAGTGCTTGGCCAGCGCGGCAGACATCAGCACCAGCGACAGGCAATTGCCGGCGCGCGCATCGAAGGCCTCTGCCGCGTTGCGCGTGGTGTCGGTGTCGTAGTCCAGCCGCAGCTGCGCCTTGCGGTACAGCGCATCGACCAGGCCGCGTTGCCGGCCCATGCTGCGCAGTTGGGGCTCGATCTCGACGTCGAGGTAATGCTTCATCGCCGGGCTGAGCGCGAACACCTCGCTGGCGTCGATGCGCCGCGACGGCGGCGCGAAGGCGCTGTCGACGAACAGCCCCGGCGGCGGCTCAGGTAGGCTCGGCGGCGGCACGCTGGCGCAGCCAGCGAGCAAACCGACCCCCAGCCACAGCGCGATCCGTGTCAGGTGTTTCATGGCGGCGTTGCGCGAGACAATCGCTGCCTGGCATGTTATGCCTGTTGCCCCTCGGTCTTCAAGCCACGGCACCGCCGTTCATCCCCTTAAAACCATGCTCGACACCACCACCCTGTCCGCCTTCACCGACCGCCTGTGGGACGACGAGATCGTCCCGGCCCTGACCCGCTACATCGAAGTACCGGCCAAGAGCCCGATGTTCGACGCCGACTGGGCCAAGAACGGCTATGTCGATCGCGTGGTGCGCGACGCCGCGGCCTGGGTCGAGGGCAAGAAAGTGGTCGGCCTCAAGCTCGAGGTCATCCGCATCGAAGGCCGCACCCCGGTGATCCTGTTCGAGGTGCCTTCGACCAAGCCAGGCAGCAGCGACACGGTGCTGATGTACGGCCACCTCGACAAGCAACCCGAGTTCAACGGCTGGCGCAACGACCTCGGGCCCTGGACGCCGAAGTACATCGAGGACAAGCTGTATGGCCGTGGCGGCGCCGACGACGGCTATGCCGTCTACGCCTCACTGGCCGCGATCATGGCCCTCGATGCCCAAGGCATCCCGCGCCCGCGCGTGGTCGGCCTGATCGAGAGCTGCGAGGAGAGCGGCTCGTTTGACCTGCCGGTGTACCTCGAGGCGCTCAAGCCGCGCCTGGGCAACGTGAGCCTGGTCGTGTGCCTCGACTCGGGCGCCGGCAACTACGAGCAGCTCTGGCTGACCACCAGCCTGCGCGGCATGGTCAGCGGCGTGCTGAAAGTGGAAATCCTGACCGAGGGCGTTCACTCGGGCGATGCCAGCGGGCTGGTGCCATCGAGCTTTCGCATCCTG
The DNA here is from genome assembly GCA_031389585.1 of Burkholderiales bacterium. GTDB lineage: Bacteria > Pseudomonadota > Gammaproteobacteria > Burkholderiales > Burkholderiaceae_C > CADEEN01. The sequence continues at coordinate 9,817 of JANMSS010000015.1, forward strand.
CGCCAGGTGCTCGACCGGCTGGAAGATTCGAAGACCGGCCGCCTGCTGCCGGAGAGCTTTCATTGCCAGATTCCGGCCGATCGCATCGAGCAGTCGCGGGCCACGGCGCAGATTCTCGGCGATGAGGTCTGGAAGCGCTTCCCCTGGGCCTGCGGCGCCGATGGTGGGCTGACGTTGCCGACCACCACCGACCCCGTGCAGGCGCTGTTGAACCGCACCTGGAAACCGA
>JANMSS010000023.1:0-5511 GCA_031389585.1 Burkholderiales bacterium
GGCGGCAGCCGCAGTGCGCTGGAGAACTTCACCGCCTTCCGCGGCCGTGAACCGCGCATCGATGCGCTGCTGCGCCACCAAGGCATGGCTTGAAGCGCGGCGCTGTCGCGGTTAGATTCGGCACCATGAACACCTTTCGCGTTGCCGCCCTTGCTTTAGGCGCCCTGTTGGCGCTGGCCCCACTGGGGGCGCATGCCCTGTTCAAGGTCATCGGGCCCGATGGCCGCGTAACCTACACCGACCGCGCGCCGCAGGGCAACGAAGGCAAGGTGATGCCGGTGAGCCGCGAGACCGGCCGCGCCAGCGACCCGGCTCTGCCCTTCGCCCTGCGCCAGGTGGCCTCGCGCTTCCCGGTCACGCTTTACACCATGAAGGATTGCGGCGAGGCCTGCGCCCTCGGCCGCGCCCTGCTGGCCAAGCGCGGCGTGCCCTACGTCGAACGCGTGGCCGAAACCAACGAAGACCGCGAAAGCTGGGCGCGCGTGGTCGGCGGCACCGAAGCACCGGTGCTGAAGGTCGGAGAACAGTCGCTGCGCAGTTATGCCCCTGTGGCCTGGGAAGAGACACTCGATGTGGCCGGCTACCCGCGCCAGTCGCTGCTGCCGCCGAATTATTCGGTGGCGGCACCGGTGCCGTTCAGCGAGCGCAAGGCGGCAGCGCCGGTGCGCACGGCGCCTGCCACGGCACCGGCCGCGATCGACCCGGCGTCGAACCCGACGGGCATTCGTTTTTGACTCTCCGAGGTTTGGGCTTGCCAGGCCGCGGACCGGTCAGCGCCGGGGTTCGGATACGACGCCCCGCTGCGCGGGGTCCGCTGTGGTGCTCGCACCGAGGTCGCGCCGAAAAACTCCCTCCGCTCACTGCGTTCGCTGTGGTCAACAGTTCCGGCGAGTCAGATCACGAAGCGCGCTGCGCGCGCCGACCTCAGCGCTGCGCTCCTCGCCGTTCGCAGACTCACCCCGGCGCTGACCGGCCCGCGGACTTGCCGAGACGTTGGCGCCCCGCGAAGAAGTGCTCGCGCGTGACGTTGGTTCCCGCAAGGCCGGGGCTGGGTGGCCGCCGGGCGCGCCTCTGAGGCTGAGCCCGGACACAAACAGTCCTGTGGACTGTTTGTGCCTGGCGAAGGGCCGGACCTCTGGGCCGGCGCGGCCTGCAAGGCCGCGAGCGCAGCGAGCGTGGGGCGGTCATCTCAGTCGACGCCGCGCAAGCGGTCGGCCTTGAACTGCACGCGAAAGGCCTCGAAGCCGCCGGCGTCGAGCGCCGCGCGCACTTCGCGCATCAGGTTCACGTAGTAATGCAGGTTGTGGATCGTGGCCAGCATCGGCCCGAGCATTTCGCCGCAGCGGTCGAGGTGGTGCAGGTAGGCGCGCGAAAAACCTGCGCAGCAGTGGCACGAGCAGGTTGGATCCAGCGGCCCGTCGTCGTCGCGAAAGCGCGCATTGCGCAGGCGCACGTCACCGAAGCGCGTGAACAGATGCCCGTTGCGCGCATTGCGCGTGGGCATCACGCAGTCGAACATGTCCACGCCATCGGCCACGCCCTGCACCAGGTCCTCGGGCGTGCCCACGCCCATCAGGTAGCGCGGCTTGTGCGCGGGCAAGCGCTGCGGCGTGTGGGCCATGATGCGCAGCATCTCGTCCTTGGGTTCGCCCACGCTGACGCCGCCCACGGCGTAGCCCGGCAGGTCCATCGCCACCAGGGCCTCGAGCGAGGCCTCGCGCAGGGGCTCGAACATGCCGCCCTGGACGATGCCGAACAGCGCGTTGGGATTCTCCAGCCGCTCGAATTCGGCGCGGCAGCGCCCGGCCCAGCGCAGGCTGAGCTCCATCGACGCGCGGGCCTGCGCCTCGGTGGTCAGCACCCCTTTGGATTCGTAGGGCGTGCACTCGTCGAACTGCATCACGACGTCGCTGTTGAGCACGGTCTGGATCTGCATCGACACCTCGGGCGTGAGCAGCAGCTTGTCGCCGTTGACCGGCGAGGCGAACTTGACGCCTTCTTCGCTGATCTTGCGCATCTCACCGAGCGACCAGACCTGGAAGCCGCCGCTGTCGGTCAGGATCGGTTTGTCCCAGCCCTCGAAGCGGTGCAGGCCGCCGAACTTCTTCAACACCTCCACGCCCGGCCGCAGCCAGAGGTGAAAGGTGTTGCCCAGAATGATCTGCGCGCCCATCTCATCAAGCGAGCGCGGCAGCGTGCCCTTGACCGTGCCGTAAGTGCCCACGGGCATGAACACGGGCGTCTCGACCACGCCGTGATTCAGCGTCATGCAGCCGCGGCGGGCGTGGCCTTCGGTGCTCAGGAGTTCGAAACGAAGCATCAGGGTCAAGTACCGTGGCCGGCTGACACCACGATCTCTGCGCCGCTTATGGTTGCCGGAGGCTCTTCTGCGGTCAATGCTCTACCACCCGACTATGCTCGGGGGCCGAACAAGTCCGTGACTTGTTTTTCAAAGTGTCGGAACGACGATGCGGCCCTTAGCAACTTGAAGTCCAGCAACTGTGCCACTCGTTGTCGAGCTTGGTTTCGATCAAATCGACTTCGGCGCCGTGCCGACAGTTCGGACGCCGTTTCTAGCGCCACAAAGAGCGCGTCCTTCGCGCCAACTACCTTCTCCACTGTTGCAGCCGTTGGCAAATCCAGTGCGACTTGTCCATTCGGGTTCCCGCTCGCCGAACGGATGGCAGCCGCGTCAAGCAACAACCAACTCTCGGTCATTCTCACCGGGACTAAGTTGACGCGCTGGATGGTGGCTCCCGCCTGTTGAACGGCGTTAGTAATTTCTGCTTCGCGGACCACCAGTGCTTCACCTTCCGCATCCCGATGGACCAGCAGGATGTCGCACGGAAAGAGCCGCATCGCCTGGGCCAGCCTCTCGCCAAGGGGTCCACGGTGCACGCCATCGGCAAACCTCACAACGAAGGGTTGATCCCTGCAATACACGTCGAAAACCGACTCGATGATCGGCACGAGCACTCGGTCGGAACTGCCGTCGGCAACGAGTGTTACCTCAAGGACAGTTTCAATCGCCACCTGATTCACTTCGATTGAAAGAGGTCGGCGGTCTCGTCGACCCGCTGTCGTACGGTGCGCTTCGTTGTTGCGAAGTCCAGACTGGAGCGGCCAGAGAGATATGAATGCATCTCGCCCCGGGTAATACCTCTTCCCGCGTCAGGGGCAGCGCGCATTCTCCACGTGGAATCCAGCCAGTTGAACCGGACCTCTGCAGCAGATTGGTATCGCACAGTCTCCGCCATCAGAAGTTCATCGTCTGGTAGTTCGGCAACAACCAACGGCGAGTGCGTATTGATGATCACTTGTCGTAAGGCTGATCGCTCCTCCCAATCGAAGTCGTCAAAGTTGGCGTCCGAGAGGCTGCGGACGAGCCGCAGCATTTCGGGAATGCGCTGAGGATGGATGCCGTTCTCTGGCTCCTCCATGCACAGGAGCCCGGTTGCACTTGGATCCGTCGCGAGGACGGCAAGCGCAAGAAATCTCAATGTTCCGTCCGACAGCGAGCTGGCAGAAAAGCGCTGACGCCCTCGTGTCTCAACCATCAGCGTTCGCAGTTCTCGCTGGTTGTCGCTATCGACCTCGACGCTTCGCACGTCCGGAACCAGCGCCGCAAGTCGATTTGCAACCTCGACGCCGCTGCCCAGTCGATGCAGAGCGTTCGGCAAGTGCTCGCCTGTCACAGAAACGCGCGCCTCGGCTCTGTATTCGTCTGGCTTTCGTAGCGCGGTCGGTTCCAACTGAAGCAGCCGCCACGACTGCATTTCTCGCCTGGCCGCCAGCGCGGTTGGATGAGAGACGGAATTGACGCCAGAGAGCACCGTCTGCGGTGACTTTCGAGCTGGCACCTTAGGAGCACGGCCGCCCTTGCCGCCTCGATCCCCGGCTAGGACGATTACCGGATCCTCTCCCTCGCCCATCTCGATGAACGGTCTGGTTCTCTTTGCCGGCCCAAAGACAAAGCGTTTTACCAGTGCCTTCGGCGGCCCGAACTCCAGGTGCCGTAGCGCATCGCTAGAACTTAGTGCCTTTAGCTCTTCACGTTCGATGAAGATCGGTTCTTTAGACGCACTTTCCGAGTTCTTGCCGTTGAGGCGCAACGTCAGGGAGTACTGAAGCAGGGTGGCAGTTGGCCTGGCTTCGCGATCGAAGTCGTCGAGAACGCTGATCGGCACAACCATCTCCACTACGAGGACCATTACCTTGTCGAGAGCACCATCGCCGCGAAAGAATAGTGAGTCGAACTCGGCGGCTCGTCCGTTGGTACCTCGCGCCTTGCTGGCTGCCCTGATGATCGGCATCGACGCCAAGTCACTGAGAAACATGATCGCGTCGAACAAGTTCGACTTACCCGCGCCGTTCGGACCGGCTACGCAGGTGAACGGCGAGAACTTGACGTCAATATCACGTAGGTTCTTGAAACCCTTTACGCGCAAGCGCGTCAGCATGAGTGTCCTTCCACGGGTCGCGCCAAATTGCAACACCGTATCGCATTATTCAACCAATCGCAGTTGGGGTATGCGCGCCAGCAACATGGCGTCGCCATAGCTGAAGAAGCGGTAACGGGCCTCGATGGCGTGGCGGTAAAGCGCCATCACATGGGCATGGCCGGCGAAGGCGCTGACCAGCATCATCAAGGTACTCTTGGGCAAGTGGAAGTTGGTCAGCAACGCGTCGACGACGCGGAATTCGAAACCCGGCGTGATGAAGATGTCGGTTTCCCCGCGCATCGCCTGCAACATGCCGGTGGCTCGCGCGGCCGATTCGAGCGAGCGCACGCTGGTGGTGCCGACGGCGATGACGCGGCCGCCGCGCGTGCGGGCCGCGTTGACCGCAGACACCGCGATCTCGCTGACTTCGTACCATTCGCTGTGCATGCGGTGATTTTCAAGGCGCTCAGCACGCACCGGCTGGAAGGTGCCGGCGCCGACATGCAGCGTGATGGCAGCGGTCTCGATGCCGCGCTCGCGCAAGGCCTCTAGTAGGGCGTCATCGAAGTGCAGCGCCGCCGTGGGCGCAGCCACCGCGCCGGGCTTGGCCGCGAACACGGTCTGGTAACGGCGCGCGTCGTCGGCGTCGTCGGCATGGGTGATGTAGGGTGGCAGCGGCACATGGCCATGGGCTTCGAGCAGCGCCAGCGGCTCGGCGGAGAAGCGCAGGTGGTAGAGCGAGCCGTCGACGCCGCCGCGGCCGAGCACCTCGGCGTCGAAGGCGTCGGCAAAGCGAATCGAGGCGCCTGGCCGCGGTGACTTGCTGGCGCGCAACTGGGCCAGCACCTCATGGCCCGGCAGCACGCGCTCGACGAGCGCCTCGACCGCGCCGCCGCTGGCTTTGCTCCCAAACAGCCGGGCCTTGATCACGCGGGTGTCGTTGAACACCAGCAGGTCGCCGGGAGCGAGCAGCGAGGGCAGGTCACGAAACACACGGTCGGCCGGCACGGCGCCACGGCCGTCGAGCAGGCGCGAGGCGCTGCGCTCGGCCGCCGGGTGCTGCGCGATC
>JANMSS010000083.1:0-38080 GCA_031389585.1 Burkholderiales bacterium
CCGGCTGGCAGCATGGTTTCCCCGACGCGCTGGCACGCATCGACCTCGGCACTGCGCGCCATGTGCCCTGGGATGGCGGCGTGCCCTTCTTCCTCGGCGAGTTCATCAACACGGACGGATCGCCCTACCCGGTGTGTCCCCGCCAGACCCTGAAGCGCGTGTTGAAGCGCGCCGAGAAACTGGGGGTGATGCCGATGGCTGGCATGGAGTTCGAGTGGTTCAACTTCCTGGAGACCACGCACAGCTGGGCCGAGAAGAAGGGCGTCGGCCCGACCAACCTGACCCCGGGCATGTTCGGCTACTCGCTGCTGCGCATGAACCAGAACCGAGAGTTCTTCAATGCGCTGATGGACGAGATGGCGGCGTTTCGCGTGCCGATCGAAGGCCTGCACACCGAAACCGGCCCCGGCGTCTACGAAGTCGCAATCACCTTCAGCGAAGCGCTGGAGGCCGCCGACCGCGCGATCCTGTTCAAGACCGGCGCCAAGGAAATCGGTCACCGCTTCGGCATCATGCCCAGCTTCATGGCCAAGTGGAGCGCCCAGTATCCGGGCTGCAGCGGCCACATCCACCAGAGCCTTTCGGACGGCAAGAAGAACCTGTTTTTTGACGCCAAGAGCAAGCGCTCGATGAGCAAGCTGTTCGAGAGCTACCTGGCCGGCCAGGTCGCCTGCCTGATGGAGTTCGCGCCCATGTTCTGGCCGACGATCAACAGCTACAAGCGCCTGGTCGACGGCTTCTGGGCGCCCGTCAAGCCGACCTGGGGCCTGGACAACCGCACGGCGAGTTTTCGCGTCATCGCCGGCAGCCCGAAGGCCACGCGCCTGGAGACACGCTGCCCCGGCGCCGACGTGAACCCCTACCTGGCAATGGCCGCGGTGATCGCCGCCGGCCTGCACGGCGTGGAGAAGGGCCTGAAGCTCACTGCGCCGCCGATCACCGGCACCAACCAGGGGGCGGAAAATATCCCGCGCGCGCCGCGCTCGCTGCAGGAGACCACGGCGAACTTCCGCGCCAGCGACAACGCCCGCGACTGGTTCGGCGACACCTTCGTCGACCACTTCGCCGCCACCCGCGAGTGGGAGCATCGCCAATGGCAGGATGCCGTGACCGATTGGGAATTGAAGCGTTACTTCGAGATCATCTGATGGACATGACCACCCCGGAAGCGGCTGCGCCGCGCCCCCTCAAGGGGGCCGAGGTCCGCGGCTCCAAGCCGACGCGCGTCGGCTTGGACGGGCCGAGGAATGGCCGCGTCTCGCGGCCATGCGGCCTGCAAGGCACGCCAGCGAACCGGCGGAGCCGGATCCGCGGCGTTGGCTTGGGAGTACCTCGGTTGCCTGCGATACGGGGCGCGCGCGACGCACAGGACTGACTGCCATGACCATCACACACTTCTCGTTTCCCACCGCCATCGCCTTCGGCGCCGGCGCGCGCAAGCTCGTCGCCAAGCACCTGATCGAGCAGGGACTTAAGCGCCCGCTGATCGTCACCGACCGCGCCTTGGCCGCGTTGCCGGTGACGGCCGAGTTCAAGAGCCAGCTGAGCGGCCTGCATGTCGGCGTTTTCGACGGCGTGTTCGGCAACCCGACCTGCGCCCAGGTGATGGCCGGCGCGGCGGCGTTCAAGGCACATGGCGCGGACTGCGTGATCGGCTTTGGCGGTGGTGCCGCGCTCGACGTGGCCAAGGTCGTCGGCCTGATGGCCGTGCACGACGGCGACATCCTTGAGTACGTCTGGGACCACCCGCAGGTGCGCGCGATCACTCAACCCTTGCCCTACTTCGTCGCACTGCCGACGACCGCAGGCACGGGCAGCGAAGTCGGCCGCTCGGCGGTGGTGTCGGAGAACGACACCCACCACAAGCGCACCGTGTTCAGCGCCAAGATCCTGGCCCGGATGGTCTTTGCCGATCCCGAGCTGACCTTGGCGCTGCCGGCAGCGATCACCGCGGCTACCGGGATGGACGCGCTGACCCACAACATCGAAAGCTACCTCTCGCCGGCCTATCACCCGCTGTGCGATGGCATCGCGCTCGAGGGCCTGCGCGTCGGCGCGCGCTCGTTGGCCACCGCGGTGCGCGAGCCCGGCAACCTGGCCGCGCGCGCCGACATGATGATGAGCTCGATGATGGGCGCGATCGCCTTCCAGAAAGACCTCGGCTCGGTGCATGCCTGCGCCCATGCGTTGGGCGCCGTCTGCGACCTTCACCATGGCCTGGCCAACGCGCTGATGATCGATACGGTGCTCGCTTGGAACCACGAAGCGGTGCCGACCAAGTTCGACGAGCTCGCGCACGCGGCTGGCCTGTCCGGCGGCGGTGCGGCCTTCGTTCCGTGGCTGCGCGGGCTCAAGGCGACGATCGGCATCGAAGGCGGATTGGCCGCGCGGGGTGTCAAGCGCGAGCAGTTGCCGCAGCTGGTCGAGTTGGCCGACAAGGACTTCACCAGCCAGACCAATCCGCGCAAGGCCGGTGCATCGGATTACGAAAGGCTGTTCCTGGAGGCCATGTGAGCACTGCCAAAGATAAACCCCTGCTGATCGGCGTCTCGCCACGCATCCACTACCCGGACGCATTGAGTTTCCCGCTGGGCGGCGTGTTCACCAAGACCTTGCACTTCCTTGAGCAATCGGTCGCGCACTGGGTACTGTCAGGCCATGCGATCGCGGTGATGATTCCGGCGGTGACGCGAGACAGCATCGTGACTCGCACCGACCTGAACCTCGACGACTATGCCGCCGCGCTCGACGGCCTCGTGCTTCAGGGTGGCACCGACGTCGCGCCCGAGAGCTATGGCGAGGTGCCGCTGCACCCCGACTGGAGCGGCGACCGCGTGCGCGACCGCCACGAGATCGAGTTGATCGACGCCTTCATGAGTGCCGGCAAGCCGATTTTTGGCATCTGCCGTGGACTGCAGATGTTGAACGTGAGGTTTGGCGGCACGCTGTTCCAGGACATCGCGACCCAGCAACCCGCGTCGCGATCGCACCGGGAAGCAGACAAGTACGAACAGCATTTCCACGAGATCGAGCTGACGGCGGGATCGCGGTTGGCAGAGCTGTGTCCCGGCGTCACGCGCGCCACCGCAAACAGCATCCACCATCAGGCGATCAAGCTCCTCGCGCCCGACTTTGTGGTCGAGGCGCGCTGCCCTGAGGACGGCACGATCGAGGCGATCCGCCGACGCGGGCCCGGCTATGTGGCCGCCGTGCAGTGGCACCCCGAGTTCCACGACAAGGCCGCGCCGGGCATGTTTGACGACACACCGATGCTGCAAGACTTTCTGGACGCTGCACGCGCCAAACGCAAGACATGACCTCCCACCTGGCCATTCACAACCCCGCCACCGGGGCCGAGATCACCGAGATCGCGGCCGACACCCCGGCGTCAGTCGCGCTCAAGGCGGCTGCGGCCCGAGCAGCGCAGCCGCGCTGGGCCGCCACGCCGATGCGCGAGCGATTGGCCGCAGTGCGGCGATTTCGCGGTCTGCTGGTCGCCGAGCTCGAGACGCTGGCGAGCACGCTGACGCAGGAAGTCGGCAAGCCCATCAGCCAGTCGCGCAATGAGATCAATGGCGTGATGACACGGATCGATTTCTTTGTCGAGCAGGCCGAGGCCGCCGTGCGTGACGAGCATGTGTTCGACGACAGCGGAATGCACGAGCAGATCTCGCATGTCCCGCTGGGCGTCGTGGCCAACATCTCGGCCTGGAACTATCCCTACCTGGTCGGCTGCAACGTCATCGTGCCGGCGCTGCTGACCGGCAATGCGGTGCTCTACAAGCCCTCGGAGTACGCCGCGCTGACGGGTCTGCACATCACGCGGCGGCTGCACGCGGCAGGGATTCCGGCCGATGTGATGCAAGCCGTCATCGGCGCCGGCAATGTCGGCGCGGCGCTGCTTGAGCAACGCATCGACGGTCTGTTCTTCACCGGCAGCCATGCCACCGGCGTGCGCATCGCGCAGGCCCTGGCGCCGCGGCTGGTCAAGCTGCAGCTCGAGCTCGGCGGCAAGGATCCGACCTATGTCCGTGCCGATGCCGACCCGAAGGTCGCAGCAGAAAGCCTGGCTGACGGCGCGATGTACAACACCGGCCAGAGTTGCTGCTCGGTCGAACGGATCTACGTCCACCAGAGCCTGCACGACGCGTTCGTCGAGACCTTTCTGGCCACGGTGGCCGGCTTCAGGGTCGGCGACCCGATGGACGGCGGCACCTACATCGGCGCCATCACACGCGCGCCGCAACTCGATGTGCTCGATGCGCAGGTGGCCGACGCGCGCGCCAAGGGTGCGACGTTGCGCTGCGGCGGCAAGCGCCTGCCCGGGCCCGGCAACTGGTACGCGCCGACGGTGTTCACCGAGGTCGACCACACGATGGACCTGATGCGCGAGGAAAGCTTCGGCCCGATCATCGGCATCCAGGGAGTCAGCAATGACGACGAGGCCGTCTCGCTGATGAACGACACCCGCTATGGCCTGACCGCCGGCGTCTTCAGCCGCGACGAGGCCCGCGCCCGCGAGCTGCTCTCCCGCGTCAATGCCGGCAGCGTCTACTGGAACTGCTGCGACCGCGTCAGCCCGCGCCTGCCCTGGTCCGGCCACGGCGACTCGGGTCTGGGTTTGACCTTGTCCACGCACGGCATCCAGACCTTCACGCGGCCCAAGGCCTGGCATCTACGGCAGCCGTGATCCGACTGACGCTGTTCGACCTCGACCACACGCTGCTCGACGGTGACAGCGATGTGCTGTGGTGCGACTTCCTGATCGAACGCGGCGTGCTCGATCGCGCGAGCTTCGGCGAGCGCAACGCACAGATGGACCAGGACTACCGCGCCGGAATCGTCAGCGCGGCCGCATTTTGCGAGTTCTACGTGTCGACCCTGGCCGTGCGCACGCGGGCCCAGTGGGAGCCTTTGCGCAGCGAGTTCCTGGCCCGCGTCGTCGCGCCGCGCATTGGAACGGCGGCGCACGAGTTGGTCGAAAAGCATGCGGACGCCGGCGACCTGGTGGTGCTGACAACAGCCACCAACCGCTTCATCACCGAACCGACAGCAATCCACCTCGGTATCGAACACTTGATCGCCACCGACTGCGAGGTCAACGAACGTGGTGAGTTCAGCGGCCGCACCGCCGGCACACTGAACATCCGCGAAGGCAAGGTCGTGCGGCTGCACGACTGGCTGCGCTCGCGCGGCGTCGATTGGCAACAATGCGACGCCACCTTCTACAGCGATTCGATCAATGACCTGCCACTGCTGGCCGCGGTGCAACACCCGGTTGCCGTGCATCCCGACGCCAAGCTGGCGGCCGAGGCAGCGCAACGGGGCTGGCCGAGCGTTCGACTGCACGGATCGCGATGAAGACCAAGCCCGCCCATCCCTCGCAGAGCGAAAGCGACGTCAACCACACGCCGCGCCGCAGCGCCTGGCAACAGGACCACCTGGACGAGCCGACACGCAAATTGTTGGCACGCGACAGCGCGGCCTTTCTGCACCAATCGGTGTCGACGCCGTGCCTGTCGGCGATCCGCCGCGCTGAGGGCCTGTGGATCGAGGACGTCGGCGGCCGGCGCTACATGGACTTTCATGGCAACAACGTGCACCACGTCGGCTACGCCCACCCGCATGTGATCGCCGCCATCAAGACCCAGCTCGACGCGCTGAGCTTCGCGCCACGGCGCTTTGCCAGCCAGCGTGCAGTCGAGCTGGCCGAGGCCTTGTCAGCGCAATTCAAGCGCCTGACCGGGCACGCGGGTCGTGCCCTCTTCACCACCGGCGGCAGCGACGCGGTCGAGGTGGCGATCAAGCTGGCGCGCGTCGCCACTGGGCGGTTCAAGACCTTGAGTTTCTGGGACTCCTTCCACGGCGCCGGCATCGGCGCCTCGAGCGTTGGCGGCGAGTCGCTGTTTCGCCACGGCAGCGCCGTCGGCCCGCTGATGCCCGGCACTGAGCATGTGGCGCCCTTCGGTTGCTATCGCTGCGCCTATGGGCACCCGGTCGACGAGCAGGGCCAGCCGCGCCTTGAACAATGCCGCCTGGCCTGCGCCTCGATGGTCAGGTACGTGCTCGAACGCGAGGGCGATGTCGCCGCAGTGATTGCCGAACCCGCGCGCGCCGTGCCATTCATCCCGCCGCCCGGCTACTGGCAGGCGGTGCGCGAAGCCTGCACCGCGCACGGCACGCTGCTGATCTTCGATGAGATTCCAACCGGGCTGGGCAAGACCGGCCGCTTCTTTGCCGCCGAACACGATGGCGCCACACCCGACATCGTGGTGCTGGGCAAGGCGCTCGGCGGCGGCGTGCTGCCGATCGCCGCCTGCATCGCACGCGATGACCTCAATCTGGCCGGTGCCTATGCCTTTGGCCATTACACGCACGAGAAGAACCCCGTGACGGCGAGTGCGGCGCTGGCGACGCTGGAGGTCATCGAGCGCGAAGATCTGGTCGAGAATGCCGCCCGGGTCGGCGCCCACGCGCTGGAACGCCTGCACGACATGAAGCGGCGCCACGCGACGATCGGTGACGTGCGCGGTCGCGGTCTATTGATCGGCATCGATCTCGTCACGGACCGCGTTGCCAAGACACCCGCCACCGACCTCGCAGAACAGGTGCTCTACCGCGCGCTGTCGCGCGGCCTGTCGTTCAAGACCACCATGGGCAACGTGCTGACGCTGACGCCGCCGCTGATCACGACCGTCGCGCAGATGGACGCGGCGCTCGACATCCTCGACGAGTGCCTGGCTGAATAGGTCCTAAATCCGAAGCGGGATCGTCACCGGCCCGTCATTGATGAGGTGCACCTGCATGTCTGCACCGAACTCGCCGGCCGCGACCTTGGGGTGCGATTCGCGCGCCGCCGACAGCACGTGCTCGAAGAGTCGGCGCGCCAATTCGGGCAACGCCGCCGCTGTAAAGCTCGGCCGGTTGCCGCCGCGTGTATCGGCCGCCAGCGTGAACTGCGACACCAGCAACAGGCCCCCGGAAACGTCCTGCACGCTGCGGTTCATCTTGCCGACGTCGTCGGCAAAGACGCGCAGCTTGAGCAGCTTGGACACGAGCTTCGTGGCGGCCACCTCGTCGTCGTGTGGCTCGGCACAGACGAAAACCAGCAGGCCCTGCTCGATCGCGCCAATCACATTGCCACCGACTTCGACCCGCGCCTGCCGAACTCGCTGCGCCAGAGCGATCATGTGTACCCCCGGGGCGCACCGCGCCGGCGTGCCAAAGGGGCGTCGAACCGGCTTGGGACGGCTCGGCGCTGGTTCAAATCAAGTCCTTCGCGTCGTCAAAATGCGCCTCGACGTCCATCGGCAACAGCTGGATCGTCGCCCGCAGGCCAGGCACTTCGCTCATCAGCGCCTGTTCAACGGACGTGCGCACGGCCGCTGCGCGCTGCAGGGTCCAGCTCGGTGGCATGTGCATGTGCAAGTCGACAAAGCGGCGCTGGCCGGCGCGCCGGGTCGTGACATGGTCAAAGCGCAAGGTCGTCGGGTGCACGAAGCTGGCCAGCACAGCGTCAATCTGCTGTTGCACTTCAGGCTCGACGGCGCGGTCCATCAGCCCGTCGGCCGAGCGGCGCACCAGCGAAAAGCCTTCGCGGGCCACGTTGGCAGCGACAGCGATCGCGACCACCGGGTCGAGCCAGAGCCACCCGGTGGCCGCCACGCCGAGCAAGCCCGTGACCACGCCGACCGAGGTCCAGACGTCGGTGAACAGATGTCGCGCATCGCCTTCAAGCGCCATCGAGCGGTGCTCTCGCGCCTTTTTCAGCATGCTCCAGGCCAGAGCGCCGTTCATGACCGAACTCACCATCGACAGCGTCAGACCCAGCCCCAGGCTGCCGATGGGCTGCGGCGACCACAGCCGCTGCGCCGCCGCCCAGACAATGGCCAGTGCGGCAGCAAAAATCAGCACGCCCTCGAAGCCGCTGGAAAAGTACTCCGCCTTGTGGTGGCCGAGCGGGTGATCCTCATCGGGCGGGCGCGCGGCGATGGTGACCATGGCCAGCGCGAACATCGCGCCGGCCAGGTTGACCCCCGATTCCATTGCGTCCGCGAGCAGGCTGACCGAGTCGGTCAGCCACCAGGCGCCGGTCTTCAGCACGATGGTGGCCACCGCCACCGCGATCGACAGCTTCAGGTACGAGCTGACTTGCACAGGAGCGGTCCGCAGGCAGGGTTCAGCTCAGCGTGACGCTGGCGAATTTGCGCTTGCCGACCTGCACGACCATCGTCCCGGCGTCGACCTTCAGGCCCCTGTCGCTGATTACCGCACCATCGATGCGAACCCCGCCCTGCTCAACCAGGCGCAGCGCCTCACTGGTCGAAGACGTCAGGCCGGCCTGCTTGAGCAGCGCGCCAATGGCCAGCGGTGCGCCGGTCAATTCGACGTGGGCAATCTCGTCGGGGACGCCGCCGCGGGCACGGTTCATGAAGTCCTGCTCGGACGCATCGGCCGCCGCCAGGCTGTGAAAACGGGCGGTGATCTCCTTGGCCAGCATGACCTTCGCGTCCTTCGGATTGCGACCGCCTGCGACCTCGCGCTTCAACGCGGCGAGTTCGGCTTCTTCGCGAAACGACAGCAGGTCGAAGTACTTCCACATCAGATCGTCATTGATCGACAACAGCTTGGCGAACATCGTGTTCGCTGGCTCAGTGATTGCGACGTAGTTGTTCTTCGACTTCGACATCTTCTCGACGCCGTCCAGGCCTTCGAGCAGGGGCATGGTCAGGATGCACTGCGGCTCCTGGCCGGACTCGGCCTGCAGATGCCGGCCCATCAGCAGGTTGAACTTCTGGTCGGTGCCGCCGAGTTCGAGGTCGCTCTTCAGCGCCACCGAGTCGTAGCCCTGCATCAAAGGATAGAGGAACTCATGCACGCTGATCGGCGAGCCGGCTGCGAAGCGCTTGGCAAAGTCGTCGCGCTCCATCATCCGGGCCACCGTGTACTTAGCGGCGAGCTGGATCATGCCGCGCGCGCCGAGCGGGTCGCTCCATTCGGAGTTGTAGCGAATCTGGGTGCGCTCGGCGTCGAGCACCAGGCTGGCCTGCTTGAAGTAGGTCCCGGCATTGGTTTCGATCTGCTCGCGCGTCAGCGGCGGCCGGGTGGCATTGCGACCCGAGGGGTCGCCGATCATCGAGGTGAAATCGCCGATCAGGAAGGTGACGGTGTGTCCAAGGTCCTGCAACTGGCGCATCTTGTTCAGCACCACCGTGTGGCCGATGTGCAGGTCCGGCGCGGTCGGGTCCAGCCCCAGCTTGATGCGCAGCGGCTGCCCGGTGGCCGCCGACCGGGCCAACTTGGCCAACCACTCGGCCTGCGGCAACAACTCGTCACAACCGCGCAGGCTGATCGCCATCGCGGCGCGCACGGCGTCCGTGATCGGGTGGGGGGGTATGCCGGGCGGGGCCGCGGCGGTCACGATTGCTGACATGGAATCCAAGGAAGGCTGGTGGTTTTCACTGCGCGCGGGCCGCTCCGGTGTTTATACTGCGCCGCGGTCACCTGTTGGCCGCCACTACACGCACCGAATCCGCGCCCGCAAACCGCCGATCTTAAGTCGGGCGGGCAACCGACAGACGCACCGCCGCTGCCGATGCCTTGGCAGTCCCGCCGGCCAGCCCGGCGGCTGCCAAGCCACGATCCAGACCCGTGACACCACTGAGCTCCCTGGCGCAAGCCACCGCCGCAGCACGAAACTTTGCTGCCACCCACCGCCGCGGCATCGTCGCCAGCAGCGTAGTGCTGCTGGCCGGCTGCGCTGCGGCCGCCTTCGCGATCGCGCCGCTGGCGCCCGACGCCGCCGCATTGCCGCAGCGCCTGATCAGTGAGGCCGTTGCGCCGGAGGCCTATGCAACACAGCTTGAAGCGCTGGCAGGACATGAGTTTGATTTGAGCCGCAGTGACGTCACCCGCACTAGTGACAATGCCAGCACGCTGCTCGAGCGCTTGGGTGTGACTGACGCCTCGGCGGCGGCCTTCCTGCGCAGCGACGCCAACGCCCGGCGTCTGTTCGAGGGCCGCGGCGGCCGCATGGTGCAGGTGCGCGCCAGCCAGGATGGGCGCTTAAAGAGCCTGATCGTGCGCTCGCCGGCCCCACGCAGCGAGCAACTGCTCACCCATTTCGTGCGCCTGACGATGACCGCCGACGCCCAGGGCGCCTGGCAAGCCGTTGAGGAAATACTGCCTCTGCAGTCACAAACCCGGTTGGCAAGCGGCACGATCCTCAGTTCGCTGTTCGCAGCCAGCGACGAGGCGCGCATTCCCGACGCCATCGCTGTGCAAATGGCCGAGATCTTCGGCGCCGACATCGACATGCACCGCGAGCTTCGCCGCGGCGACACGTTCAGCGTGGTCTATGAATCACTGACCGCAGACGGCGAGCCGATCGCCTGGGCACAGGGCAGCGGCCGCGTCTTGGCCGCCGAATTCGTCAATCGCGGCAAGGCCTATCAGGCCGTCTGGTACCGCGGCGCCGACGGCCGCGGCTCGTACTTCGACCTCACGGGCCAGAGTCGCAAGCGCATGTTCCTGGCCAGCCCGATGGAGTTCTCGCGCATGACCTCGGGCTTCGCGATGCGCTTCCATCCGATCATGCAGAAGTGGCGTGCCCACCTCGGCGTTGACTACGCTGCGCCGACGGGTACTGCGGTGCGCACCGTCGGCGACGGTGTAGTCGAGTTCGCCGGCCAGCAAGGCGGCTATGGCAACGTCATTCAGGTTTCGCACGGCAACGCTCGGTCGACGCTGTACGCGCACCTGTCGCGCATCGACGTGAAGAAGGGCCAGCGTGTCGAGCAGGGTCAAAGCATCGGCGCCGTCGGCTCGACCGGCTGGTCGACCGGCCCGCACCTGCACTTCGAGTTCCGCGTCAATGGTCACCACCAGGACCCGCAGCGGATTGCCAGGGCCAGCGAAGCGGTGGCCATCGCCCCTGCGGCGAGCGCCGAGTTTGCGGCGCTGACTCAATCCCTGCAGGTCAAGCTCGACGTCGCAGAGACGCTGCTCGGCGCGCGCGGTCGCGGCGAGTAGGCTGCCGCGTCGCATGACGCTATATATCGGCCTGATGTCGGGCACGTCGCTTGACGGCGTCGACGGTGTGCTGATCGACTTCGGCTCCACGCAAGGCCCCCCGATCACGCTGCGCGCGCACCATCACCAGCCGTTTCCCGCGGCGCTGCGCGCCGATCTGTTGGCGCTGAATTCGCCAGGCGACAACGAGTTGCAGCGCGCAGAACTCGCGGCCAACGCCGTCGCCCGCTGCTATGCCGAGGTCGTCAAGTCGCTGTTGCACGTCAACGCCGTCCGGGCCCGCGAGGTGCGTGCGATTGGCGCCCACGGCCAGACCGTGCGCCACCGGCCGGGTGAGTTCGACGGCACCGGTTTCACCATTCAGCTACTCAATGGCGCCTTGCTGGCCGAGCTGACAGGCATCGACGTGGTCTGCGACCTGCGCCGGCGCGACCTGGCTGCCGGCGGCCAGGGTGCGCCGCTGGCGCCCGGGCTGCACGCGGCGTTGTTCGCTGCGCCCGGCGAGGCGCGTGCTGTGCTCAATCTCGGTGGCATCGCCAACCTGACCGTGCTCGGCGCCGACGGCACGGTGCTCGGCTTCGATTGCGGTCCGGCCAATGCCTTGCTCGATGGCTGGTGCCAACGGCATCGCGGGCAGGCCTTCGATGCGGGCGGCCGCTGGGGGGCCAGTGGGCAGGTCGTCGAGCCCCTGCTGGCAGCCTGTTTGGGCGACCCCTTCTTCAGCCAGTTGCCCCCCAAAAGCACTGGCCGAGACCGGTTCAATCTGGCCTGGCTCGACGCCCTTGTCGCGCGGCATGCGCCGGCGGCCGCCGCAGTCGACGTGCAGGCAACGCTGGCGGCACTGACGGTGGACAGCGTCGTGCAGGACATGCAACGCCACGCCAGCCGCACATCGCTGCTGTTGGTGTGTGGCGGCGGCGCGCACAACGCGCAGCTGATGCACGGGCTGGCGACGCAATTGCCGGCATTGCAAGTGACGACGACGGCCGCCTTCGGTCTGCCTGTCGATCAAGTCGAAGGGGCCGCCTTTGCCTGGCTCGCGCAGCGCCGAATCGAGCAGCTGCCCGGCAATGTTGTCGCAGTGACGGGCGCACGCGGCGATCGGGTGCTCGGCGCGGTCTGCCTGGCCTGAACGAAAAAGCCGCCTGGTCGGCGGCTTTGTTCGGTGGCGCGACGGCTCACGCCGAGAAGCTCGATCCGCAGCCGCAGGTCGATGTCGCGTTCGGATTCTTGATCACGAACTGAGCCCCTTGCAGGTCTTCCTTGTAGTCGATCTCGGCACCCATCAGGTACTGCAGGCTCATCGCGTCGATCAACAGCGTGACGCCGTTCTTGGTCATCGGCGTGTCGTCTTCGTTGACCACCTCGTCGAAGGTGAAGCCGTATTGGAAGCCTGAACAACCGCCGCCCTGCACGAACACTCGCAGCTTCAGGTCCGGGTTGCCTTCTTCCTCGACCAATTGTTTGACCTTGTCGGCCGCGCTGTCGGTAAAGACCAGCGGCACCGGCATCGTGTCGATGTCGGCCGCCGGGGGTTGGGCAATCGCGTTCATGGTGCTGAGTCCTCGTCCTTGAATCAAAGTCTGCTTGAAGCGGCCAGTTTGAGCGCCGGCCGATCTTCGACCGTCTTCAGCGCGCTCAACTCACCCTCTATTGTCGCGCCCTGGTGCATCTCAAGCGACGCGTAGCGCACATCGCCGGTAATCCGTGCCTTGGGTTGCAATTCAAGCAGTTCGTCAGACTGCACCGGGCCCACGACGGTTCCGTTGATGATCACATGGCCGGCGTTGACCTTGCCATGGATACGGGCTTTCTCGCTGATTACCAGGATATTGCGCTCGTCGCCAACGGCCACGATGTCGCCGTGAACTTCGCCGTCGATACGCAGGCCGTCAGCAAAGCGTACCTCGCCATGCAGCACAGTGCCTTCACCAATCAGCGTGCGGATCGGCGGTTGTTTCTTGAACAGGGCCCACATGATGCAATTCCTTTTAGAGCTTGACGGTTTGCGTGGCACGCACGCCGCCACTTTGATCCATGACGCGTACTTGAACCGTTTTTACCACGGCCCCTGCCGGGTGGTCGAGCCGGCCTTCAACACGCGCGTACTGACGTAGTGAAATAGGTTGCGGTCCGGCGGGCATTGCAAGCGCCCACGGCTTGCCATCGAGCGTACCTGCGACCTGCAACTCGTAGCGGCCCTTGAACTCGGCCGGCGACTTGCCGCTTTGCATGACCAGCAACTGGTAACGCAATTGGCCTGGCTGCACCAACTCAGCCTGCATTGCCCTCACCGCGAGCCCCTCGCCCGAGGCGGGCAACAAGCGCTCGAAAAAGCCAAGGTCGCCCTTCAGCGCCAGGACTTCAGCCTCGGCCTGGCGCAGCTGCTGCGTCAGCTTGTCTAGCGTCGCGCGTTCGGTCTTGAGCAGGCTGTCGGCCGTATTGGCGATCGATTGGGCGCGCTCGCGATCCTCGCGCAGCCGATGCGATTCGGTGCGCAACTGAGCCAGTTCTTCCTTGGCCGGGCGTTCCAGCCCGGCAATGTCCTTGCCGAACTCGAATGCCCACAACGCCAGCGCGGCGGAAAAGCCGAACGCCAGCGCCAGCACCGCCCAACGCAACGGCCATGGCAAGTGGCTGCGCACGATCATGCGGGGTGAGCTGATCGAGAGCCGGCGGCGAAACAGTTTCCAGCGCATCGCGGGGTCTACAAACGAACAAGGCCGCAGTATCGCGGCCTTGTGTGCGTCAGACGTGTTCCGAAATGTTTAACGCTTGCTGAACTGCTTGCGTCGACGCGCGCCGTGCAGGCCGACCTTCTTGCGCTCGACCTCGCGGGCGTCGCGGGTCACGAAGCCAGCCTGTCTGAGGCTGGGTTTCAATGCCGCGTCATAGTCGATCAGCGCGCGCGTAATGCCGTGGCGAACTGCGCCAGCCTGCCCCGATTCGCCACCGCCTTCGACGTTGACCTTGATGTCGAATGCCGCACCATTGTTGGTCAGCAGTAGCGGCTGCTTGACGATCATCATCGAGGTCTGGCGGCCGAAATACTCTTCAGCAGGCTTGCCATTGACGTTGATCAGGCCGGTGCCCTTCTTGATGAACACGCGGGCCACCGACGACTTGCGGCGGCCGGTTCCGTAATTCCAATTACCGATCATCACCGCTCCTTAGATTACCAGCGCCTTGGGCTGCTGGGCAGTGTGCGGATGCGAGGCACCGGCGTACACCTTCAGTTTCTTCACCATCGCGTAGCCCAGGGGTCCCTTGGGCAACATGCCCTTGACTGCCTTCTCCAGGGCGCGCCCTGGATGCTTGGCTTGCATGTCCTTGAACTTGGTGGCGTGGATGCCGCCGGGAAAGCCCGAGTGGCGGTAGTACACCTTGTCGTTGGCTTTGTTGCCGGTGACGCGAATCTTGTCGGCATTCACCACGATGATGAAATCACCAGTATCGACGTGAGGCGTGTAGATGGCCTTGTGCTTGCCACGCAAACGGAGTGCCACTTCGCTGGCAACACGTCCGAGCACCTTGTCGGTGGCGTCAAGTACAAGCCACTCGTGCTTCACTTCGGCCGGCTTGGCGCTGAAGGTCTTCATGAGGGTCTTTCGGTTGATGGCCGGCTTGGCGCCATGCGCCGCCACGGCCAGTTCGCGGCTGTTCAGCCGGGTTGGCCACCCTCGGCGCCGCTTGTACACATTGCGGCCTCTCGGGTGGTGGCACCGTGTTTGAACACAGCGGCCGTCAACCACGGTTCTCCCCCGCCGCAGACGGGAAAGCCCGCGAGTATATCCGAACGCGCCTTGAACCCAGTTGTGGCAATGCGCCGCCGGCATTGGTACTGGGCTGCGCTCTCCACTTCGCTCCAGTAGGATGCGGGAAAACCCTATGTTTCGTTATGGCGACTGGGCAGCAACCGGAGAACCCCATGAACATTGCCGATGACTTTCTCGATGGCGCGGGCCTGGCCGGCAGCCGAGGCCGCAGTGAACAGCCCCCTGTTGATGTGCCACCGGCGGCGTTTAGATGGGTGCCGATCCGCTCACTGTCGGATCGCCACCGCCCTCGCATCCTGGCGCACCTGCTGGCACTGACCGAGACCGACCGCTATCTGCGCTTTGGCTATGCGGCGTCCAACGCCCAACTGGCCCACTACGCGGATACCGTTGATTTCACCAACGGCGAGGTCTATGGCATCTTCAATCGCCGCCTTGAACTGGTGGCCACGGCTCACTTGGCGATGCTGCCTTCCCGGGCGCTCAGTGCGCCAAGCGAGGCAGAGTTTGGCGTCTCGGTGCTGCCCAAGGTCCGCGGGCGCGGGTACGGCAGCCGGTTATTTGACCGCGCAGTGCTGCATGCACGCAACCGCCAGGTCGACACGCTGGTGATCCACACCTTGAGCGCCAACACGGCCATGCTGCGCATCGCGCGCAATGCGGGCGCGGCAGTCGTGCGAGAGGGGGGCGAGTCGCTGGCGCGGCTGTGGCTGCCTCCCGACGACCTGATGTCGCATATGGACGCCCTGGTCGAAAGCCAGGCCGCTGAGATCGACTACAGGTTCAAGCGGTGTGCCCGCCACGCTGACGGATCTGCTGATGTGGTTGGCCAGGTCGGGGACCGCTTCGCGGGAGCCGGCACCACCGCTGCGAGCAGAAGCTCGCCCCCCTGAGGCGCGGCCGAACAGCCAGGCCGGGCCCCGGCTTCGGGGATCGTGCGAGCGACGCCAGCGGTTAAGATCTGCGCGATCGCAACCGAATGACGACCAAGCGCGGTGCGCGCAGGCGGCGTTCAAACTGGCCCCGTCATGGAACCCCTGTTGCCGTGGATTGTCGCGCTGGTCGCATTGGTGATCACGCTCATTGGCGTGGTGGCATGGCGCCATGCGCGGGAGCGCAAGCCGCAGGTCAAGCCGCTACCCACCGAATGGTCTTTGGCGCCGCGGCCTGTGTTTTCGACTGACGAGCGCCGCGTCTACCGCCAATTGCGTGAGGCACTTCCGCACCATATCGTGCTGTCCAAGTTGCCCTTGGTGCGCTTTTGTCAGCCCAACGACCCGCAGGACGTGCGTTACTGGTATGAGCTGCTGGGCTCAATCCACGTGACCTTTGCGATCTGCAGCGCCAACGGCCGCGTGCTCGCTGCCATCGACCTCGATACCGATCGCGGCAATTCGCGGCGCGTCTTGCAGATCAAGCAATCGGTGCTCGGTGCCTGCCGTGTGCGCTATCTACGCTGCCCGGTCGACCACCTGCCCTCGGTGGCCGAATTGCAGTTGCTGGTGCCGCAAAGCGCAGCATCATCGCGCGGACCACAGCCCGCGCCAAGCCGGCCGCGCACGCGCACCGACGATGTTCGCGAGGGGTCGTCGCGTCGCCGCGAGCGCAATGCGCTGTGGCAGGACTCGAGCTTCTTCCAGGACTCTTTCTTCGCGCCCGACAACCGCCTCGATGCGAGCGTGCTTGGCGAGCTCCCGACGCCGCACCAGGCCGGTGGCGCGCCAGCGCAGGCCTCGGCCCGCGGCGAAAACCTTCCAGACGATCTGTCGGGCGTGGTCGTCGAGCCGGAAACGCGCTACCCCAACACCGGTACCCACCACTGAGCGGCGACGGGCGCGCATAGGATGCGCGCATGACCTTTACCGCGCCGCACCCGGGTTACGCCGACCTCGATCCTGACCGCGTGCTGCGCACGCTCGACGCCCTGAGCCTGCGCGGTGACGGCCGCCTGCTGCAGCTCAACTCCTACGAAAACCGCGTCTTCCAGGTCTTCCTGGAAGACGGTGACGTGGTGGTGGCCAAGTTCTATCGCCCAGGCCGCTGGACGGACGCCCAGATTCTCGAGGAACACGATTTCGCCCGTGAACTGGCCGCGGACGATGTGCCGGTGGTTGCGCCGCGTGTGCTATCTACCGCACAAGGCGTCGACGGCATCGAGTTGTTGGGTGAGTCCCCGACATTGGCCCGCTGGCGCGATGGTGCCGACGTTCACCGTGTGGCAGTCAGCGACCGCCACGCCGGACGAGCTCCCGAACTCGAAGACGCAGCGGCGCTGCAATGGCTCGGCCGCTTTCTCGGTCGCCTGCACGCGGTCGGCGCGCGGCGAGCGTTCGCGCACCGTCGCGCGATGGACCCGGCCACCTTTGGTCACGCCGCGCGGCGACGCCTGCTTGAGGGCGGCTTCGTGCCCGACGCCGAACTGCCGGCCTGGACCCACTGGTGCGATGCCGCGCTGGCCGGCGTTGACCGCAGCTTCGCGGCACACGCAACAGCACCGCGCCTGCGACTCCACGGCGACTTCCACCCTGGCAACATCATGTGGCGCGACGCCGGCCCGCATGTCGTCGACCTCGACGATGCCTGCAACGGCCCCGCGGTTCAGGACCTGTGGATGCTGCTGTCGGGTGACGCCGAATCGATGCGCGCCCAGCTCACGCCATTGCTCGCCGGCTACCGGGTGTTTCGGCCCTTCGATGAGCGCGAGCTGGCGCTGATCGAGCCGCTGCGTACGCTGCGCATGATCCACCACAGCGCCTGGATCGCAGAGCGTTGGACCGACCCGGCGTTTCCGGCCGCGTTTCCCTGGTTCGGCAGTGCCGCCTACTGGTCGCAGCAGGCGACGCAGTTGCGCGAGCAGGTCGAGGCGATGGAGGAGGCGCCGCTGCTGAGCTAGGCCGCGGGGCGACGCCCCGCGGGCTACGTAAGGGCCGCCTGTCCATGTGCCCCGACGCAGCAGGCGTCAGCAGATGAGTTGCTCAGGCGGTCAACAGCCGCGTCACCCGCTGCACATGCTCGGCCGGATTTTCGAGGTGACCGCCCTCGGCCAGCCAGGCCTGGTCGAACAGCAGGTGAGCCAAGTCGTCGAAGTGCACCTCATCGTGCTCCAGTCGCTTGACCAGGGCGTGCTGCGGGTTGACCTCGAGGATCGGCAAAGACTTCGGCGCCTGCTGACCGGCCTGCTTCAGCAGTCGCGCCAGATGCGCGCTCATGTCACCCTCCTCGACCACGATACAGGCCGGTGAATCGACGAGTCGAGTCGTCACGCGTACGTCCTTCGCGCGCTCCTTCAGCGCGGCCTTGAGCTTGTCCTGCAGCGGCGAGAAAGCACTCGCCGCGGCCTCGGCTTCCTTCTTCTCGGCTTCGTCCTGCAGGTTGCCCAGGTCGACGCTGCCTTTGGCCACACTCTGCAGTGGGTGGCCTTCGAACTCGTACAGGTGGCTCAGCATCCACTCGTCAACGCGGTCGGTCAGCAACAACACCTCGATGCCCTTCTTGCGGAAGATCTCGAGCTGCGGGCTGGCCTTGGCTGCCGTCAGCGTGTCGGCGGTGATGTAGTAAATCGGGTCCTGGCCTTCCTTCAGGCGCGCCACATAGTCGGCCAGGCTCACGCCCTCATCGGCGTGGGTGGATGCGAAGCGCAACAGCTTGGACAGCCGCTCCTGGTTGGTATGGTCCTCGCCGACGCCCTCCTTGATGACCGCGCCGAAGTCCTTCCAGAACGCGGCGTACTTGTCCTTCTGGTTCTCCGCCAGGTCTTCCAGCATCGACAGCACGCGCTTGGTCGAACCGTCGCGGATCGCCTTCACGTCGCGGCTCTCCTGCAGCAATTCGCGGCTGACGTTGAGCGGCAGGTCGGCGCTGTCGATCACGCCCTTGACGAAGCGCAGGTACACCGGCATCAGAGCCTCGGCGTCGTCCATGATGAAGACACGCTTGACATACAGCTTCACACCACCGCGCTTGTCGCGGTTCCACAAATCGAACGGCGCCTTGGCCGGGATGTAGAGCAACTGCGTGTACTCGCTGCGGCCTTCGACCCGGTTGTGGGTGTAGGCCAGCGGCGCGTCGCTGTCGAATGAAATCTGCTTGTAGAACTCCTGGTAATGCGCGTCGGTGATGTCGCTCTTGGCGCGCGTCCAGAGCGCTGCGGCCTTGTTGACGGTCTCCCACTCGTCTTTCACCACCGTTTCGGCCTTCTCGGCGATCCACTCTTCCTTCTTCATCAGGATCGGCAGCGAGATGTGGTCGGAGTACTTGCTGATGATCGACTTCAGCTTCCAGGTCTTCAGGAACTCTTCTTCACCCTCGCGCAGGTGCAGCGTCACGTCGGTGCCACGTTCGGTGCGGGTGATCGTCTCGACCTCGAACTGGCCTGAGCCGTCGCTGCTCCAGCGCACCGCCTCTTCGGGCTTCAGTCCGGCGCGGCGTGACTCGACCGTGATTCTGTCGGCGACGATGAAGCCCGAGTAGAAACCGACGCCGAACTGGCCGATCAGGTTCGCGTCCTTCTTTTGATCGCCTTCCAGCGTGGCCATGAATTCGCGGGTGCCACTCTTGGCGATCGTGCCCAGATGCGCCACCGCTTCTTCCGCGCTCATGCCGACACCGTTGTCGCGGATGCTCAGCGTCTTGGCCGCGGCGTCGAAGCTCACGTGCACCTGCAATTCCGGCGCGTCTTCGTACAGGGTCGAGTTGTCGAGCGCTTCGAAGCGCAACTTGTCGCAGGCGTCCGAGGCGTTGGACACCAACTCGCGCAGGAAGATCTCCTTGTTCGAGTAGAGCGAATGGGTCACCAGGTGCAGGATCTGCTGCACCTCGGCTTGAAAGGCTAGGGTCTGTTTCTGGCTCATGGTTCAGGTCAGGCAATGAAGAGGAATGCGGTCTGCGGGTCGCAGATGGGGGCGCTTGGCGCACTGTCAAGGCCCGCGGCCTCAGGCGTAGCGATCGATCGTCAGCCCGCTCATGTCGATGGCCGGATTGCGCCCCGAGATCAGATCGCTGATCACGCGCGCGGTGCCGGCAGCCATGGTCCAGCCCAGCGTGCCATGGCCTGTGGCCAGGTACAAGTTGGGCAGTTCGGTGCCACCGACGATGGGGGTGCCGTCGGGCGTCATTGGCCGCAGGCCACACCAGAACTCGGCGCGGCCAAGGTCACCGCCATCGGGAAACAGATCTGCGACTACATGCTTGAGCGTGCGGCGCCGGGCCTCGTGCAACTGCAGCGTGTAGCCGGCAAGTTCGGCCGTACCGCCCACGCGAATGCGGTCACCCAGCCGGGTCACCGCGACCTTGTGGCTCTCGTCCATCACGGTGGACTCGGGCGCACCGGCGGCGTCGGTGATCGGCACCGTGATCGAGTAGCCCTTGACCGGGTAGACCGGGATTTCGATGCCCAGCGGCGAGAGCAGCTTGGGTGAGTGGCTGCCGAGGGCCAGCAGGTACGCGTCGGCCTGCATCCGGCCCTGGTCGGTGACAACGCCGGTCAAGCGCTTGCCGTCGGTCAGCAGGGACTGGATGTTGACGCCAAAGCGCAGGCTCGCCCCGCGTGTAGCGGCCAGCTCGGCGATGCGGTTGGTGAACTTGAAACAGTCCCCGGTTTCGTCGCCGGGCAGGCGCAGGCCGCCGACGAACTTGTCCCGCACCCGGGACAGCGCCGGCTCGTGCTCGATACATCCCTCGCGGTCGAGCCGCTGGTAGGCCACGCCGTAGCGGTCCAGGATCGCCGTGTCCGACTTCGTGCCGTCGAGCTGCTGTTGGGTGCGAAACAGCTGCAGCGTGCCCTGCATGCGCTCGTCGTACGCGATGCCGGTGGCCGCGCGCAGCGCCTGCAGACAGTCACGGCTGTACTCGGCCAGCCGGACCATTCGGCCCTTGTTGATCTCGTACCGCGCCGCCGTGCAGTTGCGCAACATTGCCAGCACCCAGCTCACCAGGTGCCAGTCGAAGTGCGGGCGGATGACCAGCGGCCGGTGGTGCATCAGCAGCCACTTGACCGCCTTCAGCGGCACGCCTGGCCCAGCCCAAGGGGCGGAGTAGCCGGGGGACACCTCGCCGGCATTGGCAAAGCTGGTCTCCAGCGCCGGGCCGCTCTGGCGCTCGAGCAGCGTCACCTGATGCCCGTCGCCCGCCAGGTCGAACGCCGCCGTGGCGCCGATCACGCCCCCGCCCAACACGATCACCTTCATGGTCAAGAGTCCCTTCGTGCTGGGCTCCCCGGTTTGCGCCCTTGCGGCGACCCAGCGGGCGCAAGCCTTCAAGGCTCGACAGTGTACGGAGCCGCGGCACAATCGGACCATGATCGCCCCTGACCTGCTGCCCCGCCGCGAATTCAACGACCCCGACGCTGCGCTGGTCCATGCGCGCGCGATCTACGACGCCGGCGTGACGCACCTGCGCAATCACCTGCAGTCGTTTCTCGATGGCGACATCCCCCGCGAGCGGGTTCGCGCGACCTACCCCTTTGTGCGCGTGCGCATCAACACCGTGGCCCGCGCCGACTCGCGCCTGAGCTACGGCTTTGCCGCCGGCCCGGGCCGCTTCGAGACCACGTTGACGCGCCCCGACCTGTTCGCCGACTACTACCGCGAGCAGTTCCGCCTGCTGCTGCGCAACCACGCGGTGGCGCTAGAGATCGGTGCCAGCGAGCAACCGATTCCAGTGCACTTCTCTTTGGCTGAGGACGATCATCTCGAAGGCACGCTGACGCCGCAGCGTCGGCTGCTGATGCGCGACCTGTTCGACCTGCCCGACCTGGCGGCGATGGACGACGGCATTGCCAACGGCACGCACGAGCCGGGCCACGGCGAAGCGCTGCCACTGGCCCTGTTTACCGCCGCGCGCGTCGACTACTCGCTGCATCGCCTGCGCCACTACAGCGGCACAGCGCCCGAACATTTTCAGAACTACGTCCTGTTCACCAACTACCAGTTCTACATCGACGAGTTCATCCGGCTCGGACACGCGTTGATGGCCGACCCGAAGGCCGATTACGCGGCCTTCGTCGAGCCCGGCAACGTCGTCACCCGCCGCGCCGGCACGCTAGTCGACCCGCGAGACGGCGCCGGTACCGCGCCACCCCGGCTGCCGCAGATGCCGGCTTACCACCTGGTGCGGCCGGGCGGCGGCGGCATCACGATGGTCAATATCGGCGTCGGCCCGGCCAATGCCAAGACCATCACCGACCACGTCGCCGTGCTGCGCCCGCATGTCTGGATCATGCTCGGCCACTGCGCCGGCCTGCGCAACACGCAGCAGCTCGGCGACTATGTGCTGGCCCACGGCTACGTGCGCGAGGACCACGTGCTCGACGAGGAGCTGCCGCTCTGGGTACCGATCCCGGCGCTGGCCGAGGTGCAGGTGGCGCTCGAACAGGCGGTCGCAGACGTGACCCAGTTGTCAGGCCACGAGTTGAAGCGCTTGCTGCGCACTGGGACCGTGGCCTCGACCGACAACCGCAATTGGGAGTTGTTACCGCACCCGGGTCCCGAGCGTCGCTTCAGCCAGAGCCGCGCGGTGGCACTGGACATGGAGTCGGCCACCATTGCCGCCAACGGTTTTCGCTTCCGCGTGCCTTATGGCACCTTGCTGTGCGTCTCGGACAAGCCACTTCACGGCGAGATCAAGCTGCCTGGCATGGCCAACCAGTTCTACCGCGAGCGGGTCGACCAGCACCTGCGCATCGGCATGCGCGCACTCGAGCTGTTGCGTGCCGGCGGCAGCGAGCAGTTGCACAGCCGCAAGCTGCGCAGCTTTGCCGAGGTTGCGTTTCAGTAGGTGCGGCAGGTCAACGGGCGCGCAACAGCGGGCGCATCGCGAACAGCCCAAAAAGCGGGCCGAGTGCAAGCCACGGCAGCAGGCGCGCCAACGGCACGGTTTGCGCCAGTGACACGAAGAGCTGGATGCTGAGGATCGAAATCGCAAACCCGATGCTGTTGACCAGCGTCAGCACGCTGCCAACCGCCTCGCGCGGTGCATTCGTCGCTGTCAGCGCCGAGAACTGCGGTGAATCGCCTGCGACGGTAATGCCCCACACCAACAGCCACAGGGCAAACATCGGCAGTGCTGCGTCGATGGCCCAGGGCGCGAGCAGGCAACACAGGCCGCTCGCTGCAAGTTGCCAGGCCGCCACCCTGGCACTGCCCAGGCGCGCAGCCAGCGCGCCGCCGACCACGCAGCCCATCGCGCCGGCACCAATCACGGCGAAGGCGGCCCACGACACCGACGTTCCAGCCAGGCGCAGCGCGAGCACCGCAGGCACCAGCACCCACAGTGTGTACAGCTCCCACATATGACCGAAGTAACCGAGGGCCGAGGCGCGCACGCGGCGATCGGTCCAGATGCTGGCCAGCGCGCGCCACCGCAAGCCGGCGGCGTGCGCCACCCGATGCGGCGGCTCCGGCACCGCCAGCCAAAGCAGCACCCCTGCCGCCGCGCAGGCGAACGCCACCGCATGGAACACCGCGGTCCACGGCCAGGCCGCGCCGACGCCGCGCAGCGCATGCGGCAACGCGCTGCCGAGGACCAACGCACCGATCAGCAGCCCGAGCGCGGCACCCAGGCCACGCGGAAACCATTGCGCGGCGATCTTCATGCCCACCGGGTAGATCCCGCCCAGGCACACGCCGGTCACTGCGCGCCAGAACAGCATCGCTTCGAAAGAGCCCGCGGATGCGGCGGCGGCCAGCGTGGCGGCGGCGGCACCGAGAGTGCATGCCAGGAACACGATGCGCGCGGAGAAGCGGTCGGCCACCGCCAGCAGTGCGAACACCAGCGTACCCGCGATAAAACCCAGCTGGACCGCCGAGGTCAGCGTGCCGACGGTGGCTGCCGGCCAGCCAAACGCCTGCTGCAACTCAGGCATCACGGCATTGACGGCGAACCACGGCGCGGTGCCTGCCAATTGCGCCAGCACCAGAACCGGCAGCACGTGCCGCGGCGTCGCAGGCCACGCGTCGGCAGGAATCTCGGACGGTGCGTTCGAAACCACGGCGCAGCCTAGCAGAGCCATTACGGCCCGCGCGCGCGCCGCAGCACGTCGGGCAAGACCGCCGATTTTGGGATTGCCACAGATCCAGGCCACTGCTAGGTTGCCCTGATGACCGCCGCCGACCAAACCGGCCCGATCACCGCCAGCGAGCGAAGCGTCACGCTTGATATCGTGCGCGGCTTCGCGCTCCTGGGCATCTTCATCATGAACATGCCGGGCTTCTCGACCTCGTTCTTTGCCGAGGCTGACGGTTCGCGGCTGTGGACCGACCCATTGAACAAGAATGCGGAAATCGTTCGCGACATGTTGTTCTCGGGCAAGTTCAACAGCATGTTCAGCCTGCTCTTCGGCATCGGCTTCACGATCCAGTTCACCCGCCTGAGCGCGCGCGACGCCGTCGGGGCCACCCAGCTCTATGTGCGGCGACTGCTCACGCTGATGGCCATAGCGGTGGTCCACGCCTGCGTCTTCTGGTCCGGTGACGTCTTGCATATCTATGCAGTGCTTGGCTTCGGGCTGCTGCTGCTGCGCAACGCCTCCGACCGTTGAGTCATGGGCCTGATCATTGCCACCCTGCTGTGGCCGCCCGTCTCTGGCACCTTGCGCATCGTCTTCATGAACCCGGATGTGGTGGCGCGCATGGTTGCCGACGCCAAGGTCTGGGAGGCATCGAACAACCTGGCCTACGGAAGCGGCTCGTTCATTGCCGCCGTCCAGCTGGGGCGAGCACAGCCGCGAATTCGTGCACTTCTAAGACGACCTGTGGCGCGCCTGGCGTGCCTTTGGCTTTTGGGTCCAGATGACCACCACGATGTTGATCGGATTTCTGATCGGCCGCGGCGGCTGGATGCACCGGATTGCGGAATTGATGCCCGCCATCAAGCGCCTGCAATGGTGGCTGTTGGGTGTCGGGATTGCCTGCTCGCTGATCTTCGGCATCGTCGGTGAGTACACCCGCGCACCCGGGCCCTCGCCGTTGAAGATCCTGGTCGGCATGGCCTATGTGGTGTCGCGCCTGGGGCTGATGCTCTTCTATGTGCTGACGATCGTCCGGCTCGCGCAGGATCCGAACTGGCAGCGCCGCTTCAGCGGCATGGCCGCGACTGGCCGGATGCCCCTGACCAACTACCTGATGCAGTCGCTCATGGGCACGGCCATCTTCTACGGCTGGGGCCTGGGCTACTGGGGCCAGGTCGGACCCGCAGCCGAGCTGTTGCTGGCGGTAGCGATCTTCTTCGTCGTCCAGGTGCCGCTGTCGCGCTGGTGGCTTGGGCGCTTCTCGTTCGGACCGATGGAGTATCTCTGGCGCATGCTGACCTATGGCCAGCGATCCGTTGGCGCCCGCCCCATGCCGCTGCGCTGAGGGGCCGGCACCCCTTGCACAGGTCGTGCAGCGAGGCCCTGCGCATGCGGCGCTGCATGGGCCGGATCGCGCCCGAGCGCGTGTTGTTGGCTAGAGCGCCGGGTAGAGCGCCGGGTTGTGCGCTTGGGCGCGATCCCTTACGCTGGTCGCAGCACCGCTCAGGAGACCTCCATGCCCAGCACTGCCAGTGTCGCCACCGTCAACATCCGCACCCTCGCGCTGGTCGGGCCGCAGGGTGCGGGAAAAACCAGCCTGGCCGAAGCGCTGCTGGTGCGCGCCGGCGCGATCGGCGCAGCCGGCAGCCTCGAGCGCGGGAGCACGGTCAGTGACTTCGACCCGCTCGAGCGCAAGATGCAGCATTCGCTCAACGCGGCGGTCATGCACATGGACCATGCCGGCACGCGCATCCACCTGATCGACACCCCTGGCGCGAGCGACTTCATCGGCCAGGCGATGCCCGCGCTGGAAGCGGTGGAGACCGCATTGGTGGTGATCAACGCAGCGAACTGGAATGTCGGCGGCATCGATGCAATGGCCGTGCGCATGATGGACTACGCCGCCCAGCGCAAGCTCGACCGCGTGTTGGTGGTCAACAAGATCGACGCCGCAGCCGTCGATCTGGCGGGCCTGTTGGCCGACATCCAGGCCACCTTCGGCCGCGAGTGCCTGCCACTGAACCTGCCCGACGCGGGCGGCACGAAAGTCGTGGACTGCTTTTACAACCGCGAGGGCCATAGCGATTTCGGCAGCATTGACGGCGCCCACCGCGACTTGGTCGAACAGGTGGTCGAGGTCGATGGTGAGTTTGTCGACCGCTACCTGAGCGACGGCGATATCGACCCCGGCGAGTTGCACGCACCGCTCGAGCAGGCCTTGCGCGAAGGCCACTTGATTCCAGTGTGTTTTGTCTCGGCGCGCAGCGGCGCGGGCATCGCCGAGTTGCTGCAAGTGATCGTCAACCTGTTGCCCAATCCGAGCGAGGGCAATCCGCCCGAGTTTCTGGAGGGCGAAGGCGCCCAGGCCAAGCCCAAGTCGTCACGGCCCGATGCCAATGCGCATGTGCTGGCGCATGTGTTCAAGGTCAGCGTCGACCCTTTCGTCGGCCGCATGGGTATCTTCCGCGTCCACCAGGGCACGGTGACCAAGGACAGCGTGCTCTACATCGGCGATGGCCGCAAACCCTTCAAGGTCGGCCACCTGTTCATGCTGCAAGGCAAAGAGCATGTCGAGGTGCAGCGCGCGCTACCGGGGGACATCGTCGCGGTGGCCAAGGTCGACGAGATCCGCTTCGATGCCGTGCTGCACGACGCCGCCGAAGACGACCACATTCACTTGAAGCCATTGCCATTCCCGATTCCGGTGCATGGCCTGGCCATCGAGCCCAAACGCCGCGGCGACGAGCAGCGGATGTGGGAAATCCTCACGAAGCTGGTCGATGAAGACCCCTGCCTGAAGGTCGAGCATGTGGCCACCACCAACGAGACCATCGTCTACGGACTCGGTGAGCTGCACCTGCGGGTCCTGCTCGAACGCCTGCTCGATGTCTACAAGTTCGAGGTCAATACCCGCCCGCCACGAATCGCCTACCGCGAAACCGTGACCGCGCCAGCCGAAGGCCACCACCGCCACAAGAAGCAGACCGGCGGCGCCGGCCAGTTCGGCGAGGTCTTCTTGAAGATCGAGCCGCTGCCGCGCGGTGGTGGTTTCGAGTTCGTCGACCAGGTCAAGGGCGGCACGATTCCCAATCAGTTCATCCCGGCGGTGGAAAAGGGCGTGCGCGAGGCGCTCACGCTGGGCGTGATCGCCGGCTACCCGCTGGTCGATGTCAAGGTCATCGTCTATGACGGCAAACACCATACGGTCGACAGCAAGGAGATCGCCTTCATCACGGCCGGCCGCAAGGCATTCATGGCCGCGGTGCGCGGGGCGCGGCCGATCGTCGTCGAGCCGATCGTCGATGTGCGGATCACGTCGCCGGATGCGGCGATGGGCGACGTCACCGGCGATCTGTCATCGCGGCGCGGTTTGGTCACTGGCACCGACAACGGCTCGACGGGCACGATGGTCATACGCGGTCAGGCGCCTCTGGCCGAGTTGGCAGGCTACCAGTCGCGATTGAACGCGATGACCGCCGGCCAGGGCCACTACACGCTGTCGCTGTCGCATTACGAGGCAGTGCCGCCCACCGTGCAGCAACAACTCATGTCGCAGCACCAGGTGCGTGACGACGACTGATTAAACGACGACCCGCAGCGCCGCCCAATCAGCGGCAAGGCTTCGCCTCAAGGCTCGTGACGGACGATGTTCTGGGCGTGTTTGAGCAGGCCGTTGGGGCGGCCGCAGATCCAGCGCGCGAGCTCATCCAGCTCGGTCGGGCGCATCGCGAACGCTGGCAACTCGGCCTCGATGCGTTCGAATGCATCCAGGTTCAGGAATGTCAGACGCACGATCCCGCTGTCGTGCACGGGGGTGATGCTCACGCTGGCATTGAGCTCAGTGACGAACTCAAACTGCATGCCGCGATGACGGCCCGTCACCGGGTCGCGCGATTGCGATTCGCAGGCGTTGATACCGCCAAACGACAGGCGGGACTTCAGCTTCTCGATTTCCGCGGGGAATTCCTTGATCAGCTTCAATCGATCGCTGGTACCGACGCGCCAGCACAGTGTCACGGCCTCGAAGTGTTCTTCGCCGGTGTGCGAGACACGCAACTTGGGCAGG
Source organism: Burkholderiales bacterium (assembly GCA_031389585.1). Taxonomy (GTDB): domain Bacteria; phylum Pseudomonadota; class Gammaproteobacteria; order Burkholderiales; family Burkholderiaceae_C; genus CADEEN01. Next base: position 27,878 of record JANMSS010000083.1, read on the forward strand.
ACGCGAAAACTATGGGCGGGCAGGCGCTCGAGCGCGGTGCGGCCGTCAAACACATAACGCCCGGCTGACATGGGATTCAATGCATTGAGATGCTCGACCAGTTGCGTCCAGTAGTCGACGACGGCGCGGCACGCAATGTTGGCCAGGCGCGCATTGCGCGCGAGTGCCTCGCGATCGGGTTCACTCTGCGTCGGCCGGCTGCGGACCTCTTGTTCCAGCTCGGCAAGGAAGCCGCCTGGCGGACGTTGCGGTTGAGTTTCGAACTCGGCGCCGGCTGGCGACGCCTTTGCCTGTGCGCTGCTGCGCGCGAAAACCGTGTTGATATCGACCGCCGCGAGACCGGCCACCAACGGCGCGACCGCCGCGACTCGCGACGCGGCGCGCTCGTCGCCTCGACTCTTGGGGGGGCACGGCAGCTCGATCAACATAGGCAACGAAGCTATCACCTTTCAATCTAAGCCCAACGGCAACTTTCGACGAATTCGGCCCTTGGAACGGGTGTGCCACACCCCCGGCCGGGGGGCAGGCGGGTCGCCCGCACAGGCCGGGTCGCCCTGCTGCAGCGTCCGAAAGCTGTCTGCACGAGAGAGCGGCTGGTGCACCCGCGGTGCACCGATCCACGCAACGGGCAGGGGCCGCGCTTCTTGGGTCTCAGGCTCAAGTCCAACGCGAGAAGGCCGATAGCACCGAGACGAACCGCCGGATCCGCCCTTACCCTCACGCCACAGACCATGAGCCCCACCAGTGCCACGCCGGCCCGAATCGAGCGCCCGCTGCGCGACCTGTCGGCGTGGGTGGCGTACTTTCGCGCCGCGCCGATCCCGGTGCTCGATGTCACCGCCGCCGCCGTGCGCGAGCTGGCCGTCATCGAAGACGCAGTCGATGCCCACATGCTGGCCGAGACCGTGTCCGCCGATCCTTTGATGACGCTCAAGTTGCTGGCCCATGTCGGCACCAAGAGCCGGTGCGAGACCGATGTCGAGACGGTAGTCGCCGCCCTCGTCCTGCTCGGCATAGGGCCGTTCTTTCGCCACTTTGGCGAGTTGCCGACGCTGAGTCAGGCGCTGCAAGACGCCGCCGACGAGGCCGAAGTCCAGGCCGGTTTGCAAGCGGTGCTCGAACGCTCTCACCGCGCCGCACGCTTCGCGATCGGGTTTGCGGCGCACCGCATGGACCCTGACGCCACCGTGATCCACGAAGCGGCCCTGCTGCACGGCTTTGCCGAGTTGCTGCTGTGGTGTCACGCGCCGGTGCTGGCGCTGACCATCGCGCGCCGCCTGCGTGCCGACCCCAGCCTGCGCTCGGCCACGGCACAGCAGGCGGTGCTGGGCATCACGTTGGCAGACCTGCAGCTGGCGTTGATGAAAGCCTGGCGCCTGCCCGAGCTGCTCATCCGCCTGGGCGACGAGAGTCACGCCGAGAGCTCCCAGGTAAAGAATGTGATGCTTGCCGTACGACTTGCGCGACATACCGCGCAGGGTTGGGACAACGCCGCCCTGCCCGACGATGTCAGCGACATCGGGGCGATGTTGCTGCTGGGCGCCGCGCCGACGCTGAAACTGCTCTACGAGATCGACAGCTAGACCGGCAATGCCGTCGTGTTCTTCACCCGGTCGAGCACGAAGCTGGTCATGCAGTCCTGCACGCTGGGGTGTTTTAGCAGCGTCTCCATCACGAAGCGCGCGAAGTGCGCCATGTCCTGCACCGCCACGCGCAGCAAGTAGTCCGTTTCGCCAGTCAAGGCCGAGCACTCGACCACCTCGGGCCAGGTTTGCACTGCGCCGCGAAACAGATCCATCGGGTTGCGCTTGTGGCGCTCGGTGTGCTTTTCGAGGCGCACATTGAGGTACGCGGTCAACGGCAGACCGATACGGTCAGCAGCCAGCAGCGCCACGTAGCCGAGCACGACACCGGCTTCCTCGAGTCGCTTGACCCGCCTCAGCACGGCTGAGGGTGACAGCCCGACCTGCTGGGCCAGGACGTCGTAGGTGACGCGGCCGTCCAACTGCAGCGCGCGAAGAATGCGCCGGTCGATGGCGTCGAGCGTGATTTGGCTGCCGATTTGATCTATTTTGCATATTTCCTGCGCACACAGGTCATTTCAAGCCTGAACTTGCAGAGAAACTGCGTTGCAGAGAATCTACAGTCTCGCGATCCCCCGCCACAGCACATCACAAGGCCGCGCCATGCAGTTCACTCCCTGGGACAACCCGATGGGCACCGACGGCTTCGAGTTCATCGAATACGCCGCGCCAGATCCGGCGGCCATGGGTGCGCTGTTCACGCGCATGGGCTTCACGCCAATTGCGCGGCACCGCCACAAGAACGTGTTGCTGTACCGCCAGGGCGAGATCAACTTCATCGTCAATGCCGAGCCCGATTCGTTTGCACAGCGATTTGCCCGCCTGCACGGGCCGAGCATCTGCGCGATCGCGTTCCGCGTGCAGGACGCGCGGGCGGCCTACGAGCGCGCCATCTCGCTCGGCGCCTGGGGTTATGCCGGCACCGCCGGCCCGGGCGAGCTGAACATCCCGGCGATCAAGGGGATCGGCGACAGCGTGATCTACTTCGTCGACCGCTGGCGCGGCAAGGGCGGCAAGCAGCTGGGCGACATCGGAGACATCGGCTTCTTCGATGTCGACTTCGACCCGCTGCCAGGCATCGGCGCTGATCAGTTGAATCCGCGGGGCCACGGCCTGACCTACATCGACCACCTGACGCACAACGTGCACCGCGGGCGCATGGCCGAGTGGGCCGACTTCTACGAGCGCCTGTTCAACTTCCGCGAAGTGCGCTACTTCGACATCGAAGGCCAGGTCACCGGCGTCAAGAGCAAGGCCATGACCAGCCCTTGCGGCAAGCTGCGGATTCCGATCAACGAAGAGGGCAACGAAAAGGCCGGCCAGATCCAGGAGTATCTCGACAAGTATGGCGGCGAAGGCATCCAGCACATTGCACTGGGCTCGACCGACCTGCTGGCCACCGTGGATGCTTTGCGCACCAGCGGCGTCAAGTTGCTCGATACGATTGACACGTACTATGAGCTGATTGACAAGCGCATTCCGGGCCACGGCGAGAACGTCGCTGAGCTGAAGCGCCGCAAGATTCTTGTGGATGGCAAGGCCGGCGAGTTGTTGCTGCAGATTTTTTCGGAGAACCAGCTGGGCCCGATCTTCTTCGAGTTCATCCAGAGGAAAGGCGACCAGGGGTTTGGCGAGGGCAACTTCAAGGCCCTGTTCGAGAGCATCGAACTCGATCAGATGCGACGCGGCGTGCTGTCCAAGTCATGACCGCCGACAAGTCCCGCAACCAGGGCGTCGCCCCGGTCACGTATGGCCAAGGCACGCGGCCGCCGCGCGGCAACTATGCACGCGCGCGTGCCGACTACAGCTGCAAGCAGGACTACAGCGCGTACACCGCATCCGACCACGACACGTACCGGCGCCTGTACGCGCGTCAACTGCAGCAATTGCCGGGCCTGGCGTGCGACGAGTTCATTGCTGCTGTGCAACAGCTCGGCACACCCAAGCGCATCCCTCGCTTCGAGGCGATCTCCGAGCGATTGATGAAGGCCACCGGCTGGCAGGTCGTCGGCGTGCCAGGGTTGATCCCGGAAGAGGCGTTCTTTGCGCTGCTCGCGGCGCGCAAGTTTCCGGTCACGGACTGGATCCGCACGCCTGAAGAGTTCGACTATGTAGTCGAACCCGATGTATTCCATGACCTCTTCGGCCATGTACCGCTGCTGTTCAACCCAGTCTTCGGTGACTACATGCAGGCCTACGGTGCGGGCGGCCTGAAGGCCAGCCGGCTCGACGCCTGCGAACTGCTGGCGCGGCTGTATTGGTACACGGTCGAGTTCGGCTTGATCAAAACGAAGGTCGGTCTGCGCGCCTATGGCGCAGGCATCCTTTCCTCGGCTGGCGAGCTGCGCCACAGCGTGACCAGCGTCGAGCCGCAACGCGTCGCTTTCGACCTGAAGCGGATGATGCGCACCAAGTACAAGATCGACAGCTACCAGGCCAGCTACTTCGTGATCGAGTCCTTCGATGAGCTGTTTGCGGCCACCGCGCCTGACTTCACGCCGGTCTACCGCGCAGTGCGCGATCGGATTGCTGCCGACGGTGAGGTCGAGGCCGGCGTGGTCTTGCCGGCCGAGCGCACTTTCAGCTGAGCCAGCGCAGCGCCTCGTCCCAGGGCTCGGGCCGGTCGGCCATGTGCACATGCGCGACGCCCGGCAAGTGCCGGTTTTCCGCCCCTTCCAACGTCGCGGTGCGCGGCGGAAAGACGATGTTGTCGCAGTGGCTGTAGAAACAGGTGATGCTGGCCGGGCGGTCGACCGGTTCGCGCTGCGCCAGTGCCTGCAACCAGGCTGACTGCTGCTGCATTTCGCGACCGTTGGGCGTCAACGCGAAGCGGGCCAGCCAGGTGCCGTGATGCGGCGTGCCCACGGTAATGGCGTGGTGTACGCGAGCGTCATTGCCGGGCCCCGCCCACCAGCGACGCAGCGCCAGACCGCCCATGCTGTGCGCAACGATCACGGGAGGCAGGCCGGTGGCCTGTTCAAGGCGCAGCACGGCGCGCTCGATGATCGCAGCGTAGTTGTCGATCGAGCCGAACACCGGCTCGAGGTTGACCGCAATGCAGGGCTGACTGCGCGCATGGAGCCGCTCGAGCCAGGGGTTCCAGACCCCGCGATTGCAGACGAACCCGTGCACGAGCAACAGGCCGCGCCGACCTTGCGCATCGGGCGGCAGATGGTCTGGCCAGCGCCGGCTGCGAAAGGGCTGGCGCCAACAAAACACCAACGGCGCGGCACCAACCTCTCCCCACCAAGCGTGCACGAGCTGCACCGGCGTGGCCCGCGGTGTGGCGTCGTCGCGGTGCGCGATGCGCAGAAGCACGAATTCGAGTGCGAGCACCAGCGCGTAGCCGAACACGATCAGCAGCGCACCGCCCAGCGCCCATCCCGCGTGCCCGGCGCGCCAAGCCACCCCGGCCCACAGCGCCGCAAGCGCTAGCAAGCCGAGGGTCGTGAAGCGTTGCAGCTGCGCGAGCATCAGGCCGCAAGTTTCACCGCACGCCCGGCCAGGCGCAGAGCCAAATTCGTTGCGAGCTTGTTGGTCAGCCCATACACCGACAGCTGCGGATTGGCGCCGATGCTGGTCGGAAACAGCGAGCCGTCGTGCACCGAGAGGTTGTCAAGCTGCCAGTGCACGCCGTCGGGGCGCACGACGCCGCGGCTTTCGTCCGCGGCCATTCCACAGCCGCCCATCACGTGGGCACTGACGACCTTGGTCAGCAACGGCTTCATCGGCAGCGCGTTGATGCCCTCGCGCGCCGCCCCCCAACTCGGGTACGGTGGCGCCATCTCGTGGCCGGCGTAGACCGTCTTCGCCCCAGCGGCGAACTGGAGCTCGGCCATCGTCAGCAACGCGCGGCGCGCACCGTCCATCACGAAGTCGGTCAACGGGTAGGCGAGTTCGGCCGAGCCGTCGCCGCGCAGCCGGACGCGGCCACCGGCAGAATCGGCGTGGAAGCCGTCGCGCATCAAGGCGAGCACCGTCTGCCGGTGCGGGAACTGCGCGAGCTTGGCCGCCGCATCGCGCCCGAACCCGGGGATCGACGTGGCGAAGATCATCGGGTGCATGGGCGGCACCTCGAGCTTGTAGCCGATCGGACCATCGATCGGTCCGGTGTCGAGAAAGTGGTCGCTGTAGATCGTTTGCGGCGCCCCTTCCCAGCCGGCGACGCGCTGCTCGAACAGCGCGGACGACAAGACAACCGGGTGCAAAAAGGTGCGCGCGCCGAGCCGCTGGTGTGGGTCGGGCACCTGCGAACGCAGCAGCAGGCCGGGTGAGTTGATCGCACCGCCCGCGAGCACGTAGTGGCGCGCGACGATGCGCGTGTGTTGCGCACCGTCGGCGACGCCGCCATTGGGCTGCACCGCCACGCAGTGCAACGCGACGATGCGCCCACCGCGCAGCTCGAAGCGCTCGGCCCGCGTCTCGATCAGCAAAGTGGCGCCACGATCCAGTGCCGCAGGAATCGTGGTCACGAGCATCGACTGCTTGGCGTTGGTTGGGCAACCCAGTCCGCAAGACCCGAGGTTGGCGCAGCCCTTGACGTTGCGTTGGATGGCCGCTGCGGCGATGCCGAGCCTGAGTGCGCCGCGGCGCAGCAGCTCGTTATTCTCGTTGGGCGGCGTCAGCCAGGGGCCGATGTTCAAGCGCTGCTCGGCTTGATAAAACCATGGCGACATGGCGGCATCGGTGAGTTCGGCCAGACCGAAGTGTTCGCGCCAATAGGTCAGTGTCGACGACGGCGTGCGAAACGAGCTGGTCCAGTTGACAGTCGTCGACCCCCCGACGCAGCGCCCCTGCAGGATGTTGATCGCCTTGTCGGCCGTCTTGCGGCCTGCGCTTTCCTGGTAAAGACTCGGGTAGGCCTCGCTCTCGACCTGGCGAAAATCACGGCTCGACTTGAGCGGGCCCTCCTCGATGATCACCAGCTTCAGGCCCGCGGCACTGAGCAGGTCGGCCGTGATGCCCGCGCCAGCGCCGCTGCCAATGATGGCCACGTCGCACTCGAGCGTCGTCGGCGCGGCCTCGCGCTGCCCCCCCAGCACGCGCCAACCTCGCGCCAGGCCTTCAAGGATGGGGTCGTTGATTCGCGTCGTCATGACTGGCAGTTCATTCGAACTTCGTTGGACCGGTGTAGCCCAATTGCGCCCAGCTCCCACTGTCAGAGAAGTAGGCGGCGTGAGTCAGGTCGCGCAGGGCGTGGTAAGCCTGTTGGCGCAAGCTGACCCGCGACACACGCATCGACTGCAGCGCGGCCTGGATCTGCGCCACGCTGGCAGTCGACCAGTCCGGTGTCAGGCCGGCCAGCGCAAGACGCCCAGGCGGCAGCGCCAGCAACGCCAGCAGATTGGCGACGTCACGCTGTGTCGGTGGCGCGAGGGCACGCAACGTGATTTCCATGCGATCGAGGTGCGCCGCCAGCGCTGCCTGTAGCGGTACGGCGTCGGCTGGCAAGCTGCCGTCCAGCACGCCGCGGGCGACGGCCGCGAGCACACGGCGCCCGGTTTCGGTCAGGCGCCCGTGGGTCCAGGCGGGCTGATAGATCAGGGCCGCGCCACCGCCCACCAAAACCAACGCTGCGCCGCTGGCCAAGCCAAGGTTGAGCAAAGTTCGACGTTGCATCGAATCGAGTGTTGCATCATTGGGCGATGGCCCGTTAGGGGTCGTCAACTAACCTGCGCACTGGCAAACCCGAGATGAGCAAGAGCGGTGAGCTGATCCTGCAGCACCTCGGTGCTGTGCGGGTAGAGCGGGCGGCGCGGAGCGCAGATGCGCCCCTGGCGCTGCGCGTAACCCATGTCAAGCGCTACCAGCAGGCGCGCTTTGCGCTCGATTACGCAGACCTTCTCAGCGACCCGCGTTACGCGGGAGCGGCGAAGTTCTTTCTCGACGACCTGTACGGTCCCGGTGACTTCAGCCAGCGCGACGCACAGTTCGCGCGCATCGTGCCGGCACTGGTGCGACTGTTCCCGGGCGACGTAGTCCTCACCGTTGAGGTCCTGACGGCGCTGCATGCGCTCTCGGAGCAGCTTGACTCGACGATGGCTCGCCACGTTGACACGCTTCCGCTGACCGCCCCAGCCTACGCGGCAGCATGGCGTCACACCGGCCAGCGGGCCAGCCGCGAGCGGCAGATCGACCTGATGCTCGACGTTGGCCGCGCGCTTGACGTCTATACGCGCCGGCCGCTATTGCGGCACAGCCTGCGCGCGATGCGCATTCCAGCCCGTGCCGCTGGGCTTTCGGCCCTGCAAGCCTTTCTGGAGAAGGGATTCGAGACTTTTCGGGCAATGCGTGGGGCGCAGGAATTCTTGGCCCAGATCGCGCTGCGTGAGCGCGCGATGGCTGCAAGCCTGTTCGGCGGCCCTCGCCCTTGACCGGCTAGGACAACTACCGTAGCCGCATGGTGCGCCTGGCAATCAGGATCGGGGTTGTGGATGACGCGACGGAGACGCCGACTTGACTGACAAACCGTGGCTTGCCCAGTACCCCCCCGGTGTGGCCGCAGAGATCGTGCTCGATAGCCACACGACATTGGTCGATGTATTGGACGTGGCGTTTCGTGAGTTCGCGCAACGCGACGCCGCCGCCTGCCTGGGATCGAGGTTGCGGTTTTCCGAGATCGACCGACTTTCGCTAGCGCTTGGCGCTTGGCTGCAGTCGCTCGGCCTGCCCCGTGGCGCCCGTGTGGCGTTGATGATGCCCAACCTACCGCAATACATGGTGGCGATTGCGGCGGTCTTGCGCGCAGGATTCGTGGTCGTCAACGTCAACCCGCTGTATACGCCACGCGAACTCGAACACCAACTTGTCGATTCGGGGGCGCAGGCGATCGTCGTGCTGGAAAACTTTGCCGGCACGCTCGAACAAGTCATTCAGCGGACGTCCGTTCGCCATGTGGTACTCGCGGCGATGGGTGACCTGCTGGGTTTCTGGAAAGGGCGGCTCGTCACCTTCGCCGTCCGCCACGTGCGCAAGCTGGTCCCGGAGTTTCGCTTGCCTGTCAACGGCGGCCACAGCGTCACAGGCTTCAATCTGGCCTGCGCCCTCGGCGCGCGCATGAGCCTGCGACGAGCAGACCTGACGCCCGACGATGTGGCCTTCCTGCAGTACACCGGTGGCACCACCGGTGCCTCCAAGGGCGCCACGCTGCTGCATCGCAACGTGGTCGCCAACCTGCTTCAAACCGAAGCTTGGTTTCGTCCGATGCTGCAGACCCTGGGCGGCAAACCAATGACCATTGTTTGCGCGCTGCCGCTGTACCACATCTTCGCGCTGACGATCTGCTACCTGATGGGGACCCGCCTCGGGGCGATGAACCTGCTGATCCCCAATCCGCGTGACATTCCCGGCCTCGTCAGCACCTTGTCGAACTACCGTGTCAACATGTTCCCTGCGGTGAATACCCTGTTCAATGCACTGGCCAACGACGCGGCGTTTGCGCGACTGGATTTTTCAGGCTTGGTGGTTTCCAATGGCGGCGGCATGGCCGTTCAGGAGGCGACAGCTCGGCAATGGCTGCGAGTGACTGGCTGTCCCGTGGTTGAAGGTTACGGGCTGTCAGAGACGTCCCCCGTTGCGACATCCAACCGAATCGACAGCCAGGCATTCACGGGGACTATTGGGTTGCCGATACCCTCGACCGAGATCGCCATCCGTGACGATGAAGGCGTCGACGTGGCGACTGGCCAGCCGGGCGAGATCTGCATCCGCGGGCCACAAGTGATGGTTGGGTATTGGCAGCGGCCCGATGAAACCGCACTGGTAATGACCTCCGACGGCTACTTTAAGTCGGGGGACGTTGGTGTGATGGACGAGTGTGGTTACGTAAAGATCGTCGATCGAAAGAAGGACATGATCCTCGTGTCCGGCTTCAACGTTTATCCGACCGAAATCGAACAGGTCGTCAGCCTGCATCCAGGCGTACTTGAGTGCGCTGCGATTGGCGTGCCTGACGACAAATCTGGCGAGGTAGTAAAACTGTTTGTCGTTAAGAGAGATCCGGCATTGTCCGAAGAGGACATCGTTGGATACTGTCGCGACAACTTCACCGCCTACAAGCGACCTAGGAACATTGAATTCCGAGATGAATTGCCGAAGAGTAACGTCGGGAAAATACTGCGGCGCGAGCTGCGCGCGAGTAATTGATTTCTCGAAAAGCGTTGACGGCAGAAAGGCGAAAAGTCCGATCACAATGTGATCGGACTTTCCTTTTTAATAGCCTGACAATGTCCTACTTTCACACGGGAATCCGCACTATCATCGGCGCTGAGGCGTTTCACTATCCTGTTCGGGATGGGAAGGAGTGGGACCACCTCGCTATGGTCATCAGGCTTAACTTTTTGCCCTCCTGACTAAGTCAGGAAGACCAATTCACAGAATCAAATCAGTTTGATTACGTACCAACTTGGCATAACTCTTTGACAGCCGTCAAAGTTATAGGGTCAAGCCTCACGAGCAATTAGTATCGGTTAGCTTAACGCATTACTGCGCTTCCACACCCGACCTATCAACGTCCTGGTCTCGAACGACTCTTCAGGGGGCTCAAGGCCCCGGCAAGACTCATCTTGAGACGAGTTTCCCGCTTAGATGCTTTCAGCGGTTATCTCTTCCGCACTTAGCT
>JANMSS010000086.1:0-2532 GCA_031389585.1 Burkholderiales bacterium
CTTCATCGTCGCCGTCATGACCGACCTGCTCGATCTGCGCCCGAGCGACATCGTGCTCGAGATCGGCACCGGGCTGGGCTACCAGACGGCCGTCCTGGCGCAACTGGCGCAGCGCGTCTACAGCGTCGAGCTGATCGAAGAGCTGGCGGTGCAGGCGCGGCGCCGGCTGGCACGGCAGGGCTACGCCAACATCGAGATCAGGGTCGGCAACGGCGGCGGCGGTTGGCCCGAACACGCGCCGTTCGACAAGATCATCGTCACCGCCGCGCCCGAGCTGATTCCAGCGGCGCTGATCGAGCAGTTGGCGCCGGGTGGCAGGATGGTGATCCCCGCCGGGCTGCCCGATGCGCAGCAACTGCTGCGCCTGGACCGGGACGCCAGCGGCAGGCTGTCGTCGAAGGAGATCCTGCCGGTGCGCTTTTCGCTGCTCGACGACGCCGAGGTTGGCTGACGCGCGTCAGGCCTGAAAAGCCATGCTCAACCGCCTCGCCGACGAGACCAGCCCCTACCTGCAGCAGCACGCCGGCAACCCGGTCGACTGGTACCCCTGGGGTGAAGCGGCGCTGGCGCTGGCCCGCACCACCGACCGGCCGATCCTGCTGTCGGTCGGCTACTCGGCGTGCCACTGGTGCCATGTGATGGCCCATGAGTGCTTCGAGGATGGCGCGACCGCGGCGCTGATGAACCAGAGCTTCGTCAACATCAAGGTCGACCGCGAGGAGCGACCCGACATCGACCAGATCTACCAGACCGCCCACCAGTTGATGACCCGGCGCCCGGGCGGCTGGCCGTTGACCGTGTTTCTGACGCCCCAGGGCCAGCCGTTCTTTGCCGGAACATTTTTCCCCAGGCACTCCCGCCATGGCCTGCCGGGCTTCGACGACCTGCTGCAGCGGGTGGCCGAGGTCTGGCGTTTGCAGCGCGAGCAGGTGAGCGCGCAGGGCGAGTCGCTGGTTCGAGCTCTGAGCGCCACGCTGCCGACGCGGCAGGAGGGCGCCGACGCGCTGCACGAGACAGCGGTGCAGGCCGCAACGGGCCTGCACAAGGCCTTGATGCAGGCCTTCGACGCGGTCCACGGCGGGTTCGGCGGCGCGCCCAAGTTCCCGCAGCCGGCCAGCCTCGGTGCGCTGCTGCGCTTGGCCGTGGCCGCGCACGACGCTGCGGCACAGGCTGCCGTGCTATTGACCTTGCGGCGGATGGCCGAAGGCGGCCTGGTTGACCATCTCGGCGGCGGCTTCTACCGCTACAGCACCGACGATCAGTGGCTGATCCCGCACTTCGAGAAGATGCTGTACGACAACGGGCCGCTGTTGCGCCTGTACGCGCAAGCCTGGCAGCTGACCGGCGAGCCGCTGTTTCGCCAGGTCTGCGAGGGCACCGCCGCCTGGCTGATGCGCGAGATGCAAGCCCGCGAGGGCGGCTACTTCAGCAGCATCGATGCCGACTCCGAGGGCGAGGAGGGCCGTTTCTACCTGTGGAACCGAGACGAGGCGGCGCAGGCGCTCGGCGCGGCCGAGGGGGCCGCGTTTGCCGCGCGCTACGGCCTCGACGCCGCCGCCAATTTCGAAGGCCGGGCCTGGCACCTGCATCTGGCGCGGCCGATGGCCGACGTGGCAGTCGCGCTCGGCCGCATCGAAAGCGACTGTGCCGCGCTGATTGCCGGCGCCGGCGCACGCTTGTTCGCGTTGCGCGAAGCGCGCCAGCGGCCCGGCCGCGACGACAAGGTGCTGACCAGTTGGAACGCGCTGGCCATCGATGCCATGGCCTTCGCGGCGCGGGTCTTCGGCGAACCGCGCTGGGCGGCGTCGGCGCGCCGCGCGCTGGACTTCGTTCGCAACTCGCTGTGGCGCGACGGCCGCCTGCTGGCCTCATCCAGGGACGGCCGCTCGCACCTCAATGCCTACCTCGACGATCACGCCTTCCTGCTCGGCGCGCTGCTTGAACTCATGCAGGGCGGGCCGCTGCGTGCCGACGAGCTGCGCTTTGCCTGCGCTGTGGCCAATCTGATGCTTGAGCAGTTCGAGGACCCGCAACTCGGCGGCTTCTTCTTTACCAGCAACGACCATGAAGCCCTGGTGCTGCGGCCGAAATCAGGTCACGACGGTGCGATGGCGTCGGGCAACGGCATGGCCGCACTGAACCTGCAGCGCCTGGGTCATCTGATCGGCGAACCGCGCTACCTGGCGGCCGCACAACGCACGCTGGCGCTGTTTGCCGCCGAGCTGCGGCAAGCACCGCACGGCTATGCAACGCTCGTCGAGGCCCTGGCTGAATTCCACACGCCACCGACGCTGGTGGTGCTGAGCGGGCCGGCCGCCGCGATCTCTGCCTGGCATGCCCAACTCGATGGCCGCTATCTGCCTGGCGTACTCACGATCGAGCTGCCCGACGACACCACCGGCCTGCCCCAGGTGCTGGCCAAGCCGGTGGGTGCCCATCCGCAGGCCTGGGTCTGCCGCGGCCCGCAGTGCCTGCCGCCGGTCGCCGACATCGAGTCGCTGACCGCCACATTGTCCGGCCATGACGGAGGCT
>JANMSS010000099.1:0-4740 GCA_031389585.1 Burkholderiales bacterium
CTCGATCGTCTTCGGCCTGGCCACCCCGACCGAGGCGGCGGCCGTGGGAGCCTTCGGTGGCCTGCTGCTGGCCGGGGCCTACCGCTACGTGGCGGCCAAGCAGGCCAAAAGCGCCAGCCCGGTGGTGAAGACCCTGGTCGACCTCGGCGGCATCGTCAAGGAATCGTCCTTCCTGACGGCCAAGACCAGCGCGATGGTCTGCTGGCTGTTCGTCGGTTCGTCGATCTTCTCGGCGGCCTTCGCCCTGCTCGGCGGCCAGGATCTGATCGAGCGCTGGGTGCTCTCGCTCGGCCTGACGACGCTGCAGTTCATGCTGCTCAGCCAGTTCATCATCTTCATCCTCGGCTGGCCGCTGGAGTGGACCGAGATCATCGTCATCTTCATGCCGATCTTCATCCCGCTGCTGCCCAAGTTCGGCGTCGATCCGCTGTTCTTCGGCCTGCTGGTGGCACTGAACCTGCAGACCGCGTTCCTCTCGCCCCCGGTGGCGATGGCGGCCTTCTACCTGAAGGGCGTGTCACCCAAGCACGTGACGCTGAACCAGATCTTCGCCGGCATGATGCCGTTCATGGGCATCCAGGTGATCGCCCTGGCCTTGCTCTACATCTGGCCACAGATCGGCATGTGGCTGCCGACCGTGCTCTACAAGTGACGCCCCCCGCAGCGGGCGCGGCGACCCACGCCGCGCGCGCGATCGCGGCGGGTTCGCTCAGTTCGGAGCAACTGGTGCAAGCCTGTCTGGCGCGCATCCGCGAGCGCGAACCCGAGGTGCAGGCCTGGCAGTACCTCGACGAGGCGCATGCGCTCGAACAGGCGCGTGCGCGCGACCGCGAAAGCGCCGCGGGCCACGCGCTCGGCCCGCTGCACGGCGTGCCGGTGGGCGTCAAGGACATCATCGACACCGCCGACATGCCGACCGAGAACGGCAGCGTGCTGCACGTCGGCCGCCAAACCGTGCGCGACGCCGCCGTGGTGTCGCTGCTGCGCGCCGCCGGCGCGGTGATCCTGGGCAAGACGGTGAGCACCGAATTCGCCACCTATGCCGCCGGCAAGACGCGCAACCCGCACGACCCGACCCGCACGCCCGGCGGCTCGTCGTCGGGCTCGGCGGCCGCGGTGGCGGCAGGCATGGTGCCGCTGGCCCTCGGCACCCAGTCCAACGCATCGATCGTGCGGCCGGCCGCGTTCTGCGGCGTCTATGGCTTCAAGCCCAGCCACGGCCTGATCCCGCGCAGCGGCATCCTCGCGCTGTCGCGCTCGCTCGACAGCGTCGGTGTATTTGCGCGCTGCCTCGACGACATCGCGCTGATCGCCGAGCAGCTCACCGGCTTCGACGCCGCCGACCCCGACACCCACCCGCGCGCACGCGTCCCGTTCCTGCACACGCTGCGCAGCGAGCCGCCGCGCGCACCGCGGCTGGCCTTCGTCAAGACCGCGGTCTGGGATCGCACCGATCCCGACACACGGGCGGCCTTCGCCGGCCTCGCGGCAGCGCTCGGCGGCCACTGCGACGAAGTCGAGTTGCCCGGCGCCAGCGCCGCGGCCTGGGATTGGCACCGTACGGTGATGGAAGCCGAGATGGCGGCCAACCTCGCGCACGAGTGGGAACACGGCCGCGACAAGCTCTCGCCCTCGCTGCGCGATCAGCTCGCCCGCGGCCGCGAGATCCGCGCCTTCGACTACCAGCACGCCCTGGCGCAGGTGCCGCGCCTGAACGCCGAGTTCGCGCGCCTGTTCTCGAACTTCGACGCACTCATCACCCCCGCCACCCGCGGCACCGCGCCGGCGCTCGCATCGACCGGCGACCCGGCCTTCGGCACGCTGTGGACGCTGGCCGGCCTGCCCGCCCTCAGCCTGCCGTTGCTGCGCGGCGCCGACGGCCTGCCGCTGGGCGTGCAACTGGTCGGCGCGCGCGGCGACGATGCGCGCCTGCTGCGCACAGCGCGCTGGCTGCACGCACAGGTGCCGTCACACTGAGTCTGCGTCAGAATGCGCCTGCATCGACATGCGCCCGCCATGAAACCCTCCGACGCCCTCGCTGTACATCGCGACACCATCCGCAAGACGGTGCAGCGGTGTCGTGCCACCAACCCGCTCGTCTTCGGGTCGGTGCTGCGCGGTGAATACCGCGACGGCAGCGACCTCGATCTGCTGGTCGATGCACTGCCCGGCACGGCCTTGTTCGACCTCGGCGCACTGCAGGTCGAACTCCAGGCACGGCTGGGTGTGCGCGTGGATTTGCTTACCCCCGGTGGCCTGCCGCTGGCCCTGCGCCAGCGCGTGCTCGCCGAGGCGGCGCCGCTGTGAGTGAGCGTTTGGCCCTGCACCTGGATCGGCTGCACGACGAAGCCCCGGCATTTCTCGAACGTCATTCGACTGTGCCCTGGGCAGCCATGCGCGGCATGCGCAACCGCATTGCACACGGCTATTTCGATATCGACATGAACATCGTCGGGGAAACCGTCCAGCGCAATCTGCCGGCACTCATCGGGCCATTGGCGGCATTGCGGCCGGCCGGCGGCCGCGCAGAGTAGGCATGCCGTCAGAACCGTTCGACGACATCGCGATCTTCGAGCGCGGCTGGCTGTCGTCGAACAACATCCTGCTGCTCGGCGCCGAGGGCGAAGGCGCCACGCTGGTCGATGCCAGCCACTGCCTGCACGCCGCGCAGACCGAAGCGCTGGTGCGCAATGCCTTGCGTCCCGGCGAGCGGCTGGCGCGCATCGTCAACACCCACCTGCACTCCGATCACTGCGGCGGCAATGCCGCGCTGGCGCGGGCCTTCGGCGCGCGCATCACCATCCCGCCCGGCGAGGCCGATGCGGTGGCGCGCTGGGATGAGGACGCGTTGACCTACCGCCTGACCAACCAGCGCTGCGAGCGTTTCGCTGCCGATGCGCTGTTGCACCCCGGCGAGTCGTTGCGCGTCGGTGCGCGCACCTGGCAAGCGCTGGCCGCACCTGGCCACGACCCGCATTCGCTGATCCTGTTCGATGCCCAGGACGGCGTGCTGGTCTCCGCCGACGCGCTGTGGGAAAACGGCTTTGGGGTGGTCTTTCCCGAGCTCGACGGCATCGATGCCTTCGATGACGTGGCGGCCACGCTCGACCTGATTGAAGCACTCGATGTGCGCCTCGTGATCCCCGGCCACGGCGCGCCGTTCACCGACGTGGCCGGTGCGCTGCAACGCGCGCGCTCGCGGCTGGCCGCCTTCCGCGCCGACCCCACGCGCCACGCCCGCCACGCCATCAAGGCCCTGGCCAAGTACCACCTGCTCGAAGTTGGCAGCCAGGCCCTGCCCGATCTGTTGACCTGGTTCGCCGCCACGCCGATCGCGCAGCAGGTGTGGCGGCGCCTTGGCGAGCCGGCGGGTTCGCCGCAGGCCTGGGGCAACCGGTTGATCGGCGAGCTGATCGCCAGCGACGCTGTCGTCCTGCGCGACGCCATCGTGCACAACGCCTGATACGGAATCGCGATCAATCGACAACAAACCGCCGTTCGCCCTGAGCCTGTCGAAGGGCTTCGACAAGCGCAGCCGGAACGGACATTTATGCAATCGAACGCAAATTCGTATGAGCCCGGCACAGGCCTGCTTTTCCCCTTTGGAGGGAATGACACTCGACCCTGCGCGATCGATAGTGCTGGCAGGCCCGGTCTTGCTCGTGTAGCGGGCACGCCGGAACAGGCGGCCGGCGCGAGCCTGTAGCGCGCGGGCCGGCCTGTCGGCGGCGGATGCAGGCTGTCCTGCGGCTCGGGCAGCGGGTCGCGCAGCCGGCGCCGGACCGCGGCGGCCTCGCTACAGTGCAGCGCATGGCCCGATTGGCCGCCCAACGCCTCAATGAACAACACTTCTGCCTCCACCGCCACGGGCGCTAGCTGGTCCAGCCGCTTTGCCCCGCTGGTGCGCGCATTTCACGCCTACGGAAATTGGTTGGTCTCGATCAGCTGGAAGCGTTTCTTCCTGTTGTCGCTGCTGCTGTTGCTCTGCTCCGCCGTGCTGCAGAGCCTGCCGCCCTTCAGCTGGAAAGTGTCGGAAACGATCGAAACCCGGTCGCCGCGTGTGGTGATCAAGCCGACGCCGCCGAAGCCCCCGGCGGCACCCGGCGCGGTGGGCACCGACAAGAGCGAACCAGTCATCAAGATCGAGCGCTCGAAAGGCAAAGATGGCGGCGACGTCGAAATCTCGATCGGCTCGCACGGCATCCGCATCACGCCGAACGCCTCGCCCAAGGCGGCATCGGCGGCCATAGCGGCCGGCGCGGCAGCCTCGGCGGCGCAGGCGGCCGAGCGCGCCGTGGAGCGGGTGGCCGAGGCCCGCGCCGCGATCGAGAAGGACGGCATCCGCATCACGGTGCCACCCGGCGCCGCCGCCGATGCCGTGCGCGAGGCGATCGAACAGGCCAAGCGCGACATCAAGGAAGCCGTCGACGAAGCCCGCGCCGATGCCGAAGAAGCCAAGCGCGATGCCGAGCAGGCGATCGCCGAGCTGAGCGACGAGAAAAGTGGCCCGCGCACCGTCGTGCGCCACACCAAGTTCGGCGAGCCGCTGCCTGAGTTGGCCTTCTTCTGGATCTTCGCGTCGATGATCATGAAGATCAGCTACAAGGGCCAGCTCAAAGCGCAAGCGCAGGCCGCGCAGGCCACCGAAGTCGCCGAATCCGAGCAGTTGAAGCGCCAGGTGGTCGAAGCCCGCATGGCGGCGATGCAGGCCCAGGTCGAGCCGCACTTCCTGTTCAATAC
>JANMSS010000144.1:0-2027 GCA_031389585.1 Burkholderiales bacterium
GCTGACGTCGGTGCTGGTGCCGCCCATGTCGAAGCCGATCACCTTGGGGTGACCGCCGGCAACCGCGGTGCGCACCATGCCGACGATGCCGCCGGCCGGGCCCGAGAGGATCGCGTCTTTGCCCTGGAAGTGATGGGCTTCTGTCAGGCCACCGCTGCTTTGCATGAAGAACAAGCGCACGCCCGGCATCTGCGCGGCCACCTGGTCGACATAGCGGCGCAGGATCGGCGACAGGTAGGCGTCGACCACCGTGGTGTCGCCACGCGCCACCAACTTCATCAGCGGGCTGACCTCGTGCGAGACGCTCACTTGCGTGAAACCGATCTCGCGCGCCAGCGCGGCGGCGGCGGCTTCGTGCGCAGTGAAACGGTAGCCGTGCATGAAGACGATGGCCACGGCGCGGATGCCGACATCGAACGCCACCTGCAGGTCGCGCTTCAAGCCCACTTCGTCGAGCGCCTGCAGCAGCTCGCCCTGCGCGCCGACGCGCTCGCGGGCTTCGATGACGCGCTCGTAGAGCAACTCCGGCAGCACGATGTGGCGCTCGAAGAGCTTCGGCCGCGCCTGGTAGGCGATGCGCAGCGCATCGCCAAAGCCCTGGCTGATCACGAGCAGCGTGCGGTCGCCCTTGCGCTCGAGCAGGGCGTTGGTGGCGACGGTGGTGCCCATCTTCACGCACTCGACCTGGTCGGGCGTGATCGGCGCGCCGGGCGCCAGGCCGAGCAGGCGGCGGATGCCCTCGACCGCTGCGTCGTTGTACTGCTCGGGGTTTTCCGACAGCAGCTTGAGCGTGTGCAGCGACCTGTCGGGGGCGCGGCCGACGATGTCGGTGAAGGTGCCGCCGCGGTCGATCCAGAACTGCCAGCGGGGAGGGTGGGGCGTCATGAATGGCTCCTGGGCGCATGGGTTCGGGCAAGCCCCTGTCCAGACACGGCCCGACAGCGCCTATGCTAGCGGCCCTCGTTGGGCTTTTTCGGGAGACCGCCATGCGATCGATCCATTCCTTTGTGCTCGCCTGCGCCGCTGTGGCCGCCACCGGTGCCGCCGTGGCACAAACCAAGTGGGACCTGGCGGCGGCCTATCCGGCCACCAACTTCCACAGCGAGAACCTGGCGGCCTTCGCCGCCGATGTCGAGAAGGCCACCGCCGGCAAGCTGAAGATCACCGTGCATCCCAACGCGTCGCTGTTCAAGGCGCCCGAGATCAAGCGCGCGGTCCAGGGTGGGCAGGCCCAGGCCGGCGAAATCCTGCTCGCGAACTACCAGAACGAGTGGCAACTTTTCGGCGCCGATGGCCTGCCCTTCCTGGCCGACAGCTACGACTCGTCGATGAAACTGTACAAGGCGCAGCGCCCGCTGCTCGACAAGAAGTTCGGCGAACAGGGCATGTTGCTGCTCTACGCGGTGGCCTGGCCGCCGCAGGGCATCTACTCGAAGAAGCCGCTGGCTTCGGCGGCCGACCTCAAAGGCTCGAAGTGGCGCGCCTACAGCCCGGCCACGGCGCGCATCGGCGAACTGGTGGGTGCGCAGCCGGTGACGGTGCAGGCCGCCGAGGTCTCGCAAGCGCTGGCCACGGGCGTGATCGAAAGCTACATGAGCAGCGGGTCGACCGGCTTCGACACCAAGACCTACGAGCACCTCAAGTACTGGTATGACACCCAGGCCTGGTTGCCCAAGAATGCCGTGATCGTCAACAAGGCCGCCTTCGACGCCCTCGATGCCGCCACCCAGGCGGCGGTGCAGAAGGCCGCCGCCGAGGCCGAAGCCCGCGGCTGGGCCGCCAGCAAGCGCGTCAACACCGAAACGCTCGACAAGCTGAAGGCCAACGGCATGAACATCGTGGCCCCGTCGGCGCAACTCAAGGCCGACATGAAGAAGGTCGGCGACACGATGCTGGTGGAGTGGCTCGACAAAGCCGGGCCCGACGGCAAGGCCCTGGTCGACGCCTTCCGCAAGTAGATCGAAGCGCGGCGCACGCGACTCATCGATGCGCCGCGGCCTCGACGCGCTCTACGCCACCGGCGGTGC
>JANMSS010000171.1:0-2294 GCA_031389585.1 Burkholderiales bacterium
TCGGTCTTGGGCGCTTCGCCCGTGGCTTCGTCCAAGATGCGCTTGGCGAGCTGATTCAGGTCGAGCTTCGGCCTTGGGGTCGGCTTCGGCGCTGGCGGTGGCTTGCTTGAGCGTGTAGGCATGCAAAAGAGGCTAGCACGCTCCGCTTCGGAGTCAAGTTAGGTTGCGTTCAAACTGAGACACTACCCTGCGCACGTTAGTAGGTGCTATCTATAATCGCGCGGCTTTGCGCCTGGTCTGCCTGATGGTCATGCGCGCAGCCTCCTCCGCATGAACCTGCTCAAGGCCGCCTCCACCGTATCCCTGCTGACCCTGGCCTCGCGCATCACCGGGCTCGTGCGCGAGTTGCTGGTTGCCGCCACCTTTGGCGCCAGTGCCGCCACCGACGCTTTCAACGTCGCCTTCCGCATCCCCAATCTGCTGCGGCGGCTGTTCGCCGAGGGCGCATTTTCGCAGGCCTTTGTGCCGATCCTGGCCGGAACGCGCACTCGCGAGGGTGACGCGGTGACGCGGCTGTTGATTGACGCAGTCGCGACGATCCTCGCCTGGGCGCTGCTTGTTGCCTGCGCGCTGGGCATCGTTGCCGCGCCGGTGATCGTCTGGCTGATGGCTGCGGGCCTGGCGCAGTTCGACGATGCGGTCGTGATGACGCGCTGGATGTTCCCGTACATCGGCTTCATGTCGATGGTGGCATTGGCCGCGGGCATCCTCAATACCTGGAAGCGCTTTGCGGTGCCCGCAGCCACGCCGGTACTGCTCAACTTGGCCGTCATTGCTGCCGCGTGGTGGGGCGTGCCGCTGTTCAAGGCCTGGGGCATCGCGCCGATCTATGCACTGGCCGGCGGTGTGATGATCGGCGGCGTGGTGCAACTCGCAGTGCAGCTGCCAGCCTTGGCGCGCATTGGCTGCCTGCCGCGTATTGGACTGTCTCCGGCTGCGGTGCGCCGGGCCTGGCAGCACCCGGGCGTGATCCGCGTGTTGCGGCAAATGGCACCGGCGCTGCTCGGCGTGTCGGTGGCGCAGATCTCGCTGGTCATTAACACCCAGATCGCTTCCCACGTTGGCGTCGGCGCGGTGTCCTGGCTGACCTTCGCTGACCGACTGATGGAGTTTCCGACAGCCCTGCTCGGTGTCGCGATTGGCGTGGTGCTGCTGCCGCAGTTGTCGGCGTCATTGGCCGGGGACGACGACGGACGTTACGCTGGACTGCTCGATTGGGGTCTGCGCATGGTCGTGCTGCTGGCGTTACCTTGCGCGGCGGCGTTGCTGGTCTTTGCCGAACCGCTGGTGGCCGTGCTTTATCACTACGGTGCGTTCAGCGCGCGCGACGTGGCCCAGACCGTGCTCGCCGTTCGCGGCTATGGGGTCGGCCTGATCGGGTTGGTGGCGGTGAAAGTGCTGGCGCCAGGTTTCTACGCGCAACAGAACATCCGTACGCCAGTCAAGATCGCGATCGGCGTGTTGTTGGCCACCCAGGCCATGAACGCACTCTTCGTGCCTTGGCTCGGGCATGCCGGTCTGGCGCTATCGATCGGGCTGGGGGCGCTGGCCAATGCCGGCTTCCTGTTAATCGGCCTGCGCCGGACAGGTGCCTATACGCCGTCGCCGGGGTGGGCGGGATTCCTGACCCGCGTCTCGTTGGCGACCGCCGCGTTGGCCGCGGTCTTGGCCTGGGCCGCCTGGCGTATCGACTGGATCGGTCTGGCCGCGCAATGGGGCTGGCGCGTGGGGTTGATGGCCCTCGTGCTGGTCGGCGTGGCCCTGTTGTACTTCGGCTTGCTGGCGCTGGCCGGCCTGCGTCCGCGCGACTTCATGCGCCGCGCCTGACCTACACTTCCATGGCTATGAGTTCGTTGCGCTTCGAGGCGCCCACGCTGATGGATTACTTTGCCACGCTGGTGGCCGAGGACCAGCAGTTTTCGCTGCTCGAGGCGGCGATTGCGATTGCCCAGGACGACGACCCTACGCTCGATGTGCAGGGCGTGCTGTCGCAGATCGACAGGCTGGCGCTCAAGCTCAAGCAGCGCATGGCTGCCGATGCCGGCGCCATGCACCGGTTGCGCTACCTGAACCGGTATTTCTTCCATGAGCTTGGCTTCGCCGGCAACGTCAATGACTACGGCGATCCACGCAACAGCTACCTGCAGCATGTGCTCAGCACGCGGCGCGGCATCCCGATCACGCTGGCGCTGCTGTATATCGAAATTGCAAACCAGGTTGGCTTGGACGCACGTCCGGTGTCGTTCCCAGGACATTTCCTGGTCAAGCTGAAGATGCCGCAGGGGGAGGTCATC
>JANMSS010000196.1:0-1529 GCA_031389585.1 Burkholderiales bacterium
GCCTTCAGCGAGATCACCGGCATCACCGTCAAGCACGACCTGATTCAAGAGGGCGACGTGGTCGAGAAGCTGCAGACCTCGATGCAGTCGGGCAAGTCGATCTACGACGGCTGGATTTCCGACTCCGACCTGATCGGCACCCACTACCGCTACGGCAAGATCCTGGCGCTGTCGGATTACATGACCGGCGCCGGCAAGGAGTTCACCAACCCGGGGCTGGACCTGAAGGACTTCATCGGCACCAGCTTCACCACCGCGCCGGACGGCAAGCTGTACCAGTTGCCCGACCAGCAGTTCGCGAACCTGTACTGGTTCCGCGCCGACCTGTTCGCCAAGGCCGACCTGCAGGCCAAGTTCAAGGCCAAGTACGGCTACGACCTGGGTGTGCCGCTGAACTGGAGCGCCTACGAAGACATCGCCGCCTTCTTCACCAATGACGTGAAGCAGATCGATGGCAAGCCGATCTACGGCCACATGGACTACGGCAAGAAGGATCCGTCGCTCGGTTGGCGCTTCACCGACGCCTGGCTGTCGATGGCCGGCACGGCCGATATCGGCATTCCCAACGGCCTGCCGGTCGACGAATGGGGCATCCGCGTGGCCGACGACAAGTGCACGCCGGTGGGCGCCTCGGTGGCGCGCGGCGGCGCCACCAATTCACCGGCCGCGGTCTATGCGCTGACCAAGTACATCGACTGGATGAAGAAATATTCGCCCAAGGAAGCCATCGGCATGACCTTCGGCGAAGCCGGCCCGGTGCCCGCCCAGGGCCAGATCGCGCAGCAGATCTTCTGGTACACGGCCTTCACGGCCGACATGATCAAGAAGGGCCTGCCGGTCGTGAATGAGGACGGCACACCGAAGTGGCGCATGGCGCCGGGACCGAACGGCCCGTACTGGAAGCAGGGCATGCAGAACGGCTACCAGGACGTGGGCTCGTGGACCTTCTTCAAGGACCATGACGCCAACAAGACGGCCGCGGCCTGGCTCTACGCGCAGTTCATCACCGCCAAGAGCACCAGCCTGAAGAAGACCATCGTCGGCCTGACGCCGATCCGCGAGTCCGACATCCAGTCCAAGGCGATGACCGACATGGCGCCCAAGCTCGGTGGCCTGGTCGAGTTCTATCGCAGCCCGGCGCGGGTGGCCTGGACGCCGACCGGCGGCAATGTGCCCGACTACCCCAAGCTGGCGCAGCTCTGGTGGAAGAACGTGGCCGTGGCCGTGACGGGCGAGAAGACCCCGCAGGCGGCGATGGACAACCTGGCCAACGAGATGGACGACGTGATGGGCCGGCTCGAGCGCGCCGGCATGGCCAACTGCCCGCCCAAGCTCAACCCCAAAGGCGACCCGAACAAATACCTGAGCGACAAGGGCGCGCCGTGGAAGAAGCTGGCCAACGAGAAGCCCAAGGGCGAGACCATCGCCTACCAGACCCTGCTCGACGCCTGGAAGGCCGGCAAGGTGCGCTGAGCCCGCAACGCCTCTCCCCGCCTTCGTGGGAGAGGCATTGCGGCAGGGTCGGCGGT
>JANMSS010000366.1:0-4583 GCA_031389585.1 Burkholderiales bacterium
GAGCTCAGCCAGGCCGAAGGCCGCGGCCAGCTTGTCGGGCTCGGCACACAGGAAGCCGACATCGAGCGTCTGCGACTTCTTGTCGGCGTACTCGATCTCGAACTCGGCCAGCGATGAGCCGCAGTCGAAGCACCAGTACACGGGCTTGAGGCCGCGGTAGACGAAGCCGCGCTCGACCACCCGCTTGAAGGCGCGGATTTCGTCGGCTTCATTCTTGAAGTCCATGGTGCGGTAGGGATGGTCCCATTCGCCCAGCACGCCCAGGCGCTGGAAGTCGGCCATCTGCTGGCCAATCTGCTCGGTGGCGTAGGCGCGGCTTTTGGCATGCATGTCGTCGCGGCTGAGCTTGCGGCCGTGCTTCTTCTCGATGGCGTTCTCGATCGGCAGGCCGTGGCAGTCCCAGCCCGGCACATAGCGCGCGTCGAAGCCCGCCAGTTGCTTGGACTTGACGACCATGTCCTTGAGAACTTTGTTGACCGCGTGACCGATGTGCAGCACGCCATTGGCATAGGGCGGGCCGTCGTGCAGCACGAACAGCGGCGCGCCGTGGCGCGCAAGGCGTAGCTGCTTGTAGATGCCCTGCTCGTTCCAGCTCTGGACCCAGCCCGGCTCGCGCTTGGGCAGGTCCCCGCGCATCGGAAACGGCGTGTCGGGCAGGTTCAGCGTGGCGCGGTAGTCGGGTGTCGGCTTGGGGTCGGTCATGGTGCGGGTGCTGCGGAGGGCGTCGCGTCAGGGGTGGCGCTCGTCTTGGTCGATGGCCTGACGGATCTCAAGCCATGCTGCGGTTCGCTGGTGCGACCCGGCTAAATTCGATCGCGTGTGGTTTGCCGGCGCGTCGCCGTACACCAGCGAAAGTGATCGAGAGGGGCTCTGCAGTAAGCCATACCGCGCATTCTACCGAGCCGCCCGGCGTGAGCTGAGCGGCGCCGAGGCAGGTTCAGCGCACGGTCGCGAACCAGGCTCGCGCGTCGGCAACGTCGCGGGCAATGCCTTCGCCCAGGGCCTCGAGCGAGTCGTACTTGCGCTCGTCGTGAAGTTTGTGCAGCAACTCGACCCGCACGATGCAGCCGTAGCCACCATCGCTGCCGAGCGAGTGGGGCCACTCGAGGCAATGCGTTTCCAGCAGCACGCGGCCGCCGTCCTCGATCGTCGGGCGCACGCCCAGGCTGGCCACGCCGGGCAGTGGCTGCGCTGCCAGGCCGTGCACGCGCACGGTAAAGATGCCCATCGCTGCCGGGAGCGGGTGCGCAAAGCGCAGGTTCAAGGTGCGAAAGCCGTCGCCTGCCCCCGCGGCGCTCTCGCCCAGTGCTCGGCCGAGTTGGCGCCCGTGCAGGACATGGCCACTGATACTGTAGGGGCGCCCGAGCAGGGCGGCTGCGCGTTCCATCTCGCCGGCGGCCAGCGCTGAACGCACGGCCGAACTCGACACCCGATGACCGTGGACCTCGTAGCTCTGCATGCGCGCGACATCGAAGCCCAGGCGCTCGCCGGCCGCATCGAGCAAGGCGTAGTCTCCGGCGCGGCGCGCGCCGAATCGGAAGTCGTCGCCGACCAGCACATAGCGGGCGCCGAGGCCGCGCACCAGCACCTCGTCGATGAATTGCGGCGCGGTCTGCGCGGCCAGGTGCTCGTCAAAGCGCAGCACCACGACCTGCTCGATGCCGCAGCGTTCCAGTTCGGCCAGCTTGTCGCGCAAGGTGGCGATACGGGCCGGTGCGTCGCCGGGGCGCCCGGCCCGCGCGGCGAAGAAATCGCGAGGATGCGGCTCGAAGGTGAGCACACAGGGCGGCAAGCCGCGGTGACGGGCTTCGTTGATCAGCAGCGCCAGCATGGCCTGGTGGCCGCGGTGCACGCCATCAAAGCTGCCGATGGTCAGGGCGCAGGCCGCCGCGATGCCAGGATGGTGGATGCCGCGAAAGATCTGCATGGCCGCGATTATTGCGGCCGCGCGGGCAATGCCCGCCCGCGGCTGCGCTCAGTGCCGCGCCAGCGGGGTCATGCTGGTGCCGACGAAGTAGTCCGAACCGTAATGCGGTTCGACGATGACGCTATCGAGCAGCCGCTCGACTTCGCCCGGCGACAGAGGCCGTGACAGGTGGAAGCCCTGGCCGTTTTCGCAGCCCAGGTCCTGCAACTGGTCAAGTTGCGACTGGGTCTCGATGCCTTCGGCGACCACCGACTTGCCAAGCGAGGCGCCGAGCGAAACGATCGTGCGCACGATCTCGGCATTTTTCGAGCCCGTGCGCATGCCGTTGACGAATGAGCGATCGATCTTCAGGCTGTCGATGGGCAGGCTCGACAGGTAGCTCAGCGACGAGTAGCCGGTGCCGAAGTCGTCGATTGCCAGGCCGATACCGATGCGGCGTAGCGCCTCCAGCGTGGGCATCACGCCCTCCACGCGCTGCATCAGAATGTTCTCGGTCAACTCGAGCGTCAACAGGTGGGGCTCGATGCGGGTCTCGCGCAGTACGCGACCCACGCGCTCAGCCAAGGCGCTGTGGGCCAGGTCGTTGCTCGAGATGTTGACCTGCATCCTGAGCCCGCGCAGCGACTCGTCACGCAGTTGCCACTGGCGCAATTGGCGGCAGGCCTGCGTGAGCACCAGGTCGGTCAGTTCGGTGATCAGGGCGGTTTCTTCGGCGATCGGTATGAAGCTCGAGGGCTGGATCGCGCCCCGTGTCGGGTGGTTCCAGCGCGCCAGGGCTTCAAAACCGCGCAGCATGCCCGTGCGCAAGTTGAACAGGGGCTGATAGGCGACTTCGAGCGTGTTGTCGGCGAGGGCCTGGCGCAGGTCGGCCTCCAGACCCAGGCGGTCGACCACCTCGCTGTGCAACTCGGCGTCGAAGACTTCATAGCGGGCCTTGCCGGCGGCCTTGGCGCGGTACATTGCAATGTCGGCGTCGCGCAGCAGGTCTTCCGGGGTGTCATAGCCCAGCACGCTGAACGTGATGCCGATACTGGCGCTGGTCGTGACGCTGACACCGGCGACCTTCAGGGGTTGCCCGAGGGCCTCTTGCAGTCGCTCGGCCAGGGTGGTCGCGCACTCCGCGGCACCTACCCGGTGCACCAGCACGGCAAACTCGTCGCCGCCCAGTCGGGCCACTACATCTCCGGGGCGAACATGGTCTTGCAGGCGGCGCGACACATGGATCAGGAACTCATCGCCGGCCGAGTGACCCATGCTGTCATTGATCAGCTTGAAGCGGTCGAAGTCGAAGAACATGACGCCGAAGTGCTGTGTCGGGTCGGCCTTCGCCGCCGCCAGGGCCTGCACGAGCAGGGCGTGGAAGCGGCCGCGGTTGGGCAGACCCGTCAGGCCGTCGTGAAAGGCGATGTGGCTGAGCTGCGCTTCGGCGTGACGCCGCGCGCTGATGTCCTGCACCTGAAGGATCAGGCAGGGCGAGGCCGAGTCAGCTTCCGAGAAGAAGCTGCAGTGCAACGCAGCCCAGATCTGCGTGCCGGCACGGTCACGGCAGCGCACCTCGATGGCGAAGGTCTCGGACTTTTTGGCATGGATTTGCGCGAACTCGCGCTCAACGCTCAGCAGATCGCTATCCAGGACATAGCTGCCGAAGCGCTTGCCGACCAGGGACTCGCACTTCTCCTCGCCGAGCAATGAGGTCAAGGCGGGGTTGGCCTGCAGGATGCGGCCTTCGAAGGACACCAGCGCCATGCCGATCGAGGCATGCGTGAAGGCGCTGTGAAAGCGTCGCTCGCTTCGCTGCAGCGCAGCGAAGTGGTTGCTTGACTGCGCGGCCTCGCGCGCGGCGGCCTCGACCTGGCTCTTGCGCACCGTGTCGGTGGCCTCCTGCTGACGCAGGAAATAGTGCACGGTGCTCAGCAGCATCGCAATCACCGGCAGGGCGCCGAGCAGCACGCTGATGCCCGAACTCTGCACGATCAGGTACAGCAGCGCCGCCACCAGCGCGCTGCCGCCGTACGCGATCCCTATCGAGCCGAAGCTGCCGACGAACTCACCGGCATTGAAGGACTCGCTGCGCTTGAGCGTGAACACCAGCGAAACGAAGAGTGTGTTGGCGACGAAGTAGACCAGCGCCGCGGTCATCGCGGCCAACAACAGCAGTCCGGCGTTACCGACAAGCGGTGCACCCATCCAGCCGAACAGGGCCAGCAGCAGTTGGCCAGCCAGGAGCATCGCCAGTGCCGACATGGCCGGGCTGGCAATTCGGCTGGTCCAGCGCTTGGAGGAGCGGTGGGCACCGACATAGGCTTCCGCGGCCGCGGCAATCGTTGCCGCCGGGGCACCGTGCATCAGCAACAGCAGGAAGATGAAGATTTCGCCTGCAACGAAGGAGTTCTTCGACCCCGGGATCCGTACCGGAAAGAACCCGGCGATCGCCGCCAGCGCGCCGCCGGCGAAGATCTGGGCAATCACTTCAAAAGGCAGCGAGCGCACCGCCAGCAAGGAATAGACGAACGCCGCGGTGCCGAGCGAGACCATCGCCCACCAATAGGCGGTTGTCTTGGGGTTGTAGTCCGGCATCAGCGCCTGGTGCAGGCGCTGCAGGGGATTCAGGCGCAGCACAGGCGGATCGGTCGCGTCCATCGTTGACATCTTGTTG
>JANMSS010000032.1:0-11317 GCA_031389585.1 Burkholderiales bacterium
GCGCAGGCCAGGGCTGCGCGAGTGAGGCGATTTTTCATGCGACTCTCCTGTCAGTACTTTTGACGTCGGCTCACCGGACGGGCGAGTACGCGATTGGGTTCCTTGCACGCCCTGGCGTCAATGCCGAATCGGCATTACTTCGGCAAGTTAGGGGGGCGCTTGACGTTCGTAAAACTGCGCTTCACTCGGTAGCAGCGCGGATGGCCAGGCGCGCGCAGGGCCCGGATACTTCAGATCGGCCAAGACAGGCCGGCCTCCCACCCTTCGCACCCTGAGTGACCCATGTCGTCCCTGCTCGAGCTTGCCCTGAGCGCTGCTGCACTGGCCGGCGACGTCATTCGCGCGGCGGCGGCCGACAAGACCCTGCTGCAGGTTCGGGCCAAGCGGCCGAACGACTTCGTCACCCAAGTCGACCTGGCCTCGGAGCAGGCCATCCTGCGCACGCTGCTCGGCGCCCATCCCGAGCATGCGGTGCGCAGCGAGGAATCCAAGCAACTGCATGGCGCGCCAGACGCTGACCATGTCTGGATCGTCGATCCGCTGGACGGCACCACCAACTTCATCCACGGCTATCCCGCCTACAGCGTGAGCATCGCGCTGGCCGTTCGCGGCCGGGTCGAAATCGGGGTGGTGCTCGACGTGCCCCGCGGCGACATGTTCCACGCACTGCTGGGCGGTGGCGCGTATTGCAACGGGCAGCGGCTTCAGGTGGCCGCACGCACCAAGCTGCGCGAGGCGCTGGTGGCCACCAGTTGCCGCTACCCGGCGGGGCCCGGATTCGCGGTCTCGATGCGCATGCTGGGCGAGGTGACGCAGGCCGTGGGCGCCATCCGCCGCAGCGGCTCGGCGGCGCTGGACCTGGCCTGGGTGGCGGCGGGCCACACTGACGCCTGCTTCGACCTCGGCTTGAACGCCTGGGACGTGGCCGCAGGGGGCCTGCTGGTGAGCGAGGCCGGCGGCGAGGTCAGCACCTTCGACGGCGGTGCGGACTACCTCGAGGCCAGGGAAACCCTGGCCGCCAACGCCGCGATACGCGCCGCGCTGGCGGTCATACTGCAACCGTTCGCGTCGCGCCGAGATCCACAAAACAGTCACCGAGACTGACGACACTCTGCCCATGTCATCGATCCAGTTGGTCAATGTCAGCAAACATTGGGACAGCACGAAGGCGCTGGATGACGTCAGCCTGGCGATTGAACCCGGCACCTTCTGCGTCCTGCTCGGCCCTTCGGGCTGCGGCAAGTCGACCACGTTGCGCATCATTGCCGGCCTCGAGAACGCCACCGAGGGCCAGGTCTTTGTCGACGGCAAGGACGTGACCCAACAGCCGCCGGCACAGCGTGGCATTGCGATGGTGTTCCAGAACTACGCGCTGTTCCCGCACCTGAGCGTGGCCGAAAACATCGGCTTCGGACTGTCGGTGCGCAAGGTCGAGGCCAAGGAAGCGGCGCGTCGCCTGGCAGCCACCGCCGAACTGTTGGGCCTGGACAAGTTGCTCGAGCGCAGGCCCTCGCAGCTCTCGGGCGGCCAGCAGCAGCGCGTGGCGCTCGGCCGCGCGCTGGTGGCCCAGACCAAGGTCTGCCTGATGGACGAGCCGCTGTCCAACCTCGACGCCCAACTGCGCCAGGAGATGCGCCACGAGCTGCGCGAGCTGCAGCAGCGGCTGGGCCTGACGGTCGTCTATGTCACCCATGACCAGACCGAAGCCATGAGCATGGCCGATCAGGTGGTGTTGCTGAACAAGGGCCGCATCGAGCAATGCGCGCCGCCGCGGGCACTGTATGCGCGGCCCGCGACCACCTTTGCCGCCCGCTTCATCGGCACCCCGGCGATGAACCTGCTGCGGCTGGACAAGGGTTGCATCGCCGGCAGCAGCGTGGCCGTGGGCCAGGCGGGCAGCAGCATGCTGGGCATCCGGCCCGAAGCCGTGACCCTGGGCGGCCCGGTGTCGGCGACCGTGCGAAGCCTCGAGTACCTCGGTGCTGACCTGGTCTTGCGCTGCGCCGTGGGCACGGAGCTGATCACGGTGCGCGCCGAAGGCATCACCGACGTCGTCGAAGGCGCGCCGGTGGCACTGGGCTGGACGGCCCAAGCCGAACACTATTTCGATTCGCAAGGCGCCAGAGTCGCCTGAGTTTTCCGCAACCATCCCCCAACAACCCCAGGAGACGACGCATGAATCGCAAGTTTTTCCACCGCGCACTGGCTGCCGCCGTCCTGGCCGTGGGCACATGGCCGCTGGGTGCGGCCGCACAGGCGCAGACCGAGATCTCGTTCTTCTTCCCGGTGGCCGTGGGCGGGCCGATCACCAAGCTGATCGACGAGTACGCCGCCGATTTCACCAAGGAGAACCCGAGCATCAAGGTCACGCCGATCTATGCCGGCAGCTACCAGGACACCATCGTCAAGGCGCTCACGGCCAACAAATCCGGCACCCCGCCGGTGACGTCGGTGCTGCTGTCGACCGACATGTTCACGCTGATCGGCGAAGACGCGATCGTGCCGATCGACAACTTCATCAAGACCGCCGACGACCGCGCGTGGTTGGCCAGTTTCTACAAGTCCTTCATGCTCAACAGCCAGACCGGCGGCAAAACCTGGGGCATTCCGTTCCAGCGCTCCACCGTGGTCCTGTACTACAACAAGGAGTTGCTCAAGGCGGCGGGCCTGGACCCGAACAAGCCGCCGACCACCTGGGCCGAGATGGCGGACTACGCCAAGAAACTGACCGTCAAGGACGCCTCGGGCAAGGTCACGCAATACGGCATGCAGATTCCATCGAGCGGCTTCCCGTACTGGTTGTTCCAGGGCCTGGCGATCCAGAACGGCGCGGTATTGGCCAACGACACCGGCACGGCAGTGAAGTTCGACGACCCGGCCGTGATCGACGCGCTGCAGTACTGGATCGACCTGACCAAGCAGGGCTCGCACCCGCCCGGGATCGTCGAGTGGGGCACCACGCCGAAGGACTTCTTCGAGAAGAAGGTGGCCATGATGTGGACCACTACAGGCAACCTGACCAACGTGCGCACCAATGCCAAGTTCGATTTCGGCGTGGCCATGTTGCCCTCTGGCAAACGTCGCGGCTCGCCCACCGGCGGCGGCAACTTCTACATCTTCAAGAAGGCCGCACCGGCGCAGCAGGAAGCAGCGTTCAAGTTCGCCAAGTGGATCACGCAGCCCGAGCGCGCGGCCAAGTGGAGCATGGACACCGGCTATGTGGCTGTCAGCGAAGCCGCCTACGGCACCGACACGCTGCGCAAGTACGGTCGCGATTTCCCGCCCGCGCTGGTGGCACGCGACCAGCTGCCCTTCGCGCTCGCCGAGTTCTCGACCCACGACAACCAGCGTGTGACCAAGGCCCTCAACGACGGCCTGCAGGCCGCGCTGACGGGCACCAAGACACCGGCCGCGGCAATGAAGGATGCGCAGGCAGAGGCGGATCGGTTGTTGCGCTCCTACAAGTGATGCTTGCTGATTGAAGTTGGTGCTTTGGTGGGTACTGTTTCACTGCGTTGCCTGCCGGGTCCCGCCCCGGCGGGCGGGTAACTTTCATTTGCAGGGCCAAATGAAAGTCACCAAAGCAAAGGCCCTCAACGCAACACCTCTCATGCGTTCTGCACGCTGCGGAGCCGCGGTCCAGCGGGCCACTTGGCAAGCGTGTTGCGCATCGAGATTCCTGCGCACTCGGCGGCGCGTGCCTCGCAAAGCCTCGCCCGCGCAGATTCGCTGGACCCCAGGCCAAAGCGAAGCGAGGCCTCGTCGAGTGCGCTGTCGCTTCGATCTTCGTCTCTGTCTCCAGGTGGCCCGCCGGTCCGGGCATGCGAGGGGCGAAGAACGAGCCGTATGGTTTTGCGTTCAGCCCCTTTGCTTTGGTGACTTTCATTTGGGGCCGCAAATGAAAGTTACCCGGCCGCCGGGCCGGGACCCGGCAGGCTGCCGGGCGGCATCAGCAAACGCACGCTCCATGGACAGGAGCCATTGAGATGCACCAACCCAGAGGCGCTGGCCAAACAGCAATCCATGCCTACTTGCTGTTGCTGCCAGCCTTCGTGCTGCTGGTCACCTTCACGCATTACCCGGCGGTTGCCTCGCTGATCGACAGCTTCTTCTCCACGCCCCGGGGTTCGCGCCCCTCAACCTGGGTCGGGCTGGCGAACTACCGCGAGATGGCGGGCGACCCGGTGTTCTGGAAGGCGGCGACGAACAACCTGTGGTTTGCGCTGGCCACGATTCCGCTGTCGATTGGCCTGGCCCTGGTGATGGCGCTGTGGGTCAACGAGCGCATTGCGGGGCGCGGCTTCCTGCGCATGGCCTACTTCACACCGACTGTGTTGCCGATGGTGGCCGTAGCCAACATCTGGCTCTTCTTCTACACGCCGGGCTATGGCCTCCTGGAGCAGATCACCGGATTCTTTGGCCTGCCGTCGCACAACTGGCTCGGTGACCAGCGCACCGCGCTGGGGGCCATCACGGTGGTGGCGGTCTGGAAGGAGGCGGGTTTCTTCATGATCTTCTACCTGGCCGCGCTGCAGAGCCTGAACCCGAGCCTGCGCGAAGCAGCGGCCATCGAAGGCGCATCGCGGTGGTATTTCTTCCGGCGTGTGCAGTGGCCGCTCTTGATGCCGACCACGCTGTTCGTGATGGTCAATGCCGTGATCAACGCCGTGCGCATGATCGACCATGTGGTGGTGCTCACCCGCGGCGGCCCCGACAACGCCTCGACGCTGCTGCTGTTCCATTTGTACGAGGTCGGCTTCAAGTTCTGGGACACCGGCTACGCGGCGGCGTTGACGATGGTCTTGCTGGCGGTGCTGGCCATGGTGGCATTGCTGCAGTTCTTCGTGCTCGACCGCCGGGTGCACTACAAGTGAGCCGAGCCGCGACCACCTCGCGCCTGGTCTACAACGATCCGGGCTGGATCGACACCATCGCCGCCTGGGCCCTCGCGCTGTTGTGGATCCTGCCGCTGGCCTATGCGGTGTGGACGGCGTTTCACCCCGGCGAGTACTCGACGCGCTTCGAGCTGCTGGCGCCGCTGACGCTGGACAACTTCGCCCGCGCCTGGGCCGCCGCGCCCTTCGCGCGCTACTTCCTCAACACCATCCTGTTGGTGACCATGATCCTGGCCTGCCAGCTGGTGCTCAGCACGCTGGCGGCCTACGCCTTTGCACGCTACGAGTTCTTCGGTAAGAACGTCCTGTTTGCGCTGGTACTGGTGCAGCTGATGGTCATGCCCGACATCCTGCTGGTCGAGAACTACAAGACCATGGCCAGCCTGGGCCTGGTCGACACCCTCTGGGCTATCGGCCTGCCGTACTTTGCCTCGGCATTCGCCATCTTCCTGCTGCGCCAGACGTTTATGGGCATCCCCAAGGAACTCGATGAAGCCGCGCGCGTCGAGGGCGCCAGCGGCCTGCAGATCCTGTGGCGCGTGTATGTGCCGCTGGCGCGTCCGGTGTACACCGCCTTCGCGCTGGTCTCGGTGAGCTTTCACTGGAACAACTTCCTCTGGCCGCTGATCATCACCAACAGCGTCAGCGCCCGGCCGCTGACCGTGGGCCTGCAGGTGTTCTCGTCTACCGACCAGGGCATCGACTGGTCGATCATTACTGCCGCCACCTTGATGAGTTCGGCGCCGCTGCTGATTGGTTTTCTGCTCTTTCAGC
Source organism: Burkholderiales bacterium (assembly GCA_031389585.1). Taxonomy (GTDB): domain Bacteria; phylum Pseudomonadota; class Gammaproteobacteria; order Burkholderiales; family Burkholderiaceae_C; genus CADEEN01. Next base: position 5,670 of record JANMSS010000032.1, read on the forward strand.
GCCAGTTCGTGCAAAGTTTCATGCGCGCGGGTATCAAGTAGGGTGCCGCGGTGAGTTGTGGCATCTGAAACGCGCCTCAAGTCGCGCGCAAGCAGGTCGAAATCCAGGAGTACCGCGAAACCCTGGAGATTGCGATGACAGCGCGTTCCGACAAAGACACCTTTTCGACCGCCAACCCCCATGCGCTGGCGACGATCCTGGAGGCCAGCCAGACCAAGAGCATCATCGCCTCGCGCGATATCTTCGACATTTCCGGCACCAAGCTGTGGGCGCGTGACCAACCCGTGTCCGCCACGCTACAGCGCAAACTGCTCGACCGCCAGTTGCGCAACCCGCTCGAGAGCTGCCTGCTGGTCGAAGACGGCGTCACGGCGCAGGCGTTGGTGCAGTGCACCGAGGCGCTGGTCGAGCGTGACTCGCCGCTGGGCGCGATGTTGCGCCCGCACGCCGCCAGAATCGTCCAGGAAGCCGCCTGCCTGCCGTTGCACTCGGTGGCACAGTTGCTGTTGACTGCAGGGCAGGCCTCACGCCCCGAATCCTTTGACCATGCCGTGCAGGCGATGGCACTGGCGGGTGCCTTGATGATCACGCATGGTGGCAGCGTCGCCGAGGTGCGGGTGGCGATGCTTGCCGGTCTGCTGCACGACTTGGGCGAGATGTACATCGACCCGCGCTACGGCGAGGCCGATGCCGACCGCAGCCTGGACTTGCAGAGCTATCAGCACCTGGTCGTGCACCCGCATGTGGGCCAGTTGCTGATCACGCAGCTGACCAACTACCCGGCGGCCATCGGGCGGGCGATTGCCGAGCACCACGAGCGCATGGACGGCACGGGCTACCCGCACGCCTTGCAGCGCGACGCCTTGTCGCCGCTGGGGCGCCTGCTGGCCGTGACCGAGGCTGCGCTGGCAGTGATGCGCAGCGAACGGCCCGATGTGGCGCGGGTGAGCATCGCGCTGCGTGTGATTCCGGGCGAGTACGACCTCTCGTGGGTGGGCCACATCTCGACCTCGGCACGCGCGCAGCCGGCACTGCAGGCGCAGCTCGAAAGGCACGAAGTGCAGGCTCGCCTGGCGCGGCTCGATGCAGCACTGGACGGCGCCCATGGCGCGGTTCGCTCGTTGGCCGCCGACGCCGGCTCGCCGGCGCTGAAGGATGCGCTGGCGTTGTCGCAACACCTGATCGGCCGCCTGCGCGCCGGCTGGTACGCCAGCGGACTGTGGAACAGCGAGGCGCTGCAAGCTACCGATGCGGGGGAGGTCGAGTCGGTCGAAGACGAGCTGTTCTTCCGCTTGCGCTCGATCGAACGCGCGACGTTGCTGCGTGCGGGCGATTTGCCGGCACCCGAAGCCGAACGCCTGAGCGAGCTTTGCGGGAGCCTGGACACCGGCCGTTGACAGGGGCCACACGCGCAGTGCCGATGCGCTGCGCGCGTGGTTGGCGCTCAGCGTCCGTTGAGCGGGTACTGCACGTCGGTATAGCCCGGCGTGGACGGGTGGCCCGGCCTGACCAGTGAATCAACCAGGGCTTCGTCCTCGGCACTGATGACGCAGTCGACCGCGGCAAAGTAGTCCTGCCACTGCGCCAGCGTGCGCGGCCCGGCGATCACGGCGCTCACGGCCCGGTTGGCCAGCACCCAGGCAGTGGCGAAGTGGGCCAGCGACACGCCCTTCATCTCGCAATGGGCCTTCAGGGTCTGGGCGATCGCCAGCGATTCCTCGCGGAACTCGGTTTCCATGATGCGCTTGTCACCGCGTCCGGCGCGGGTGCCTTCGGCAGGCCGGCTGCCGGGCGCATATTTGCCCGACAACACGCCGCGCGCGATCGGGCTGTACGGCACCACGCCGATGCCATAGAAGGCGCAGGCTTCGAGCACCTCGACCTCGGGCTGCCGGTTGAGCAGGTTGTAGTACGGCTGGCAGACGACGGGGTCGGGGAGGTTGATCGCGCGCGCAATGCGCACCGCTTCGGCGATGCGCCAGCCGCGAAAATTCGACACGCCCCAGGAGCGGATCTTGCCCGCCTGCAGCAAGGTATCGATGGCCCGCAGCGGCTCTTCCAGGTCCAGGCCGAGGTAGTCGCGGTGAAGGTAGTAGATGTCGACATGGTCGGTGGCCAGTCGCTGCAGGCTGGCGTCGCACGCGCGCAGCATCCAGCTGCGCGAATAGTGCGACTCATTCGGCCGCTCTGACATCTTGTTGCCGACCTTGGTGGCCAGGATCCAGTCGCTGCGTGTGCCCTTGAGGAGCTCGCCGACCATCGATTCGGACTTGCCGGTCGAGTAGACGTCGGCGGTGTCGATGAAGTTGACCCCATGCTCGCGGCCATGCGCGACGATATTGCGCGCCTCGTTGAAATCGGTCTGGTCGGCGAACATCATGGTCCCCAGACAAAGAGTCGAGACCTTCAGCGGGCTTTTGCCGAGTTGGTGGTACTTCATGGGGTCCTCCAGAGTGTGCGGATGCAGCGGTCGTGATGCGGGTGATGTTATCGCTGAGCGTGTCGGCTTTACCTGCACTTCACATGAGATTCGTGAACCGCGCGCCACACGCAGTCGTTGTCTATGGGCGGTGCCGCGCAACGTGCGGGACCGATCGATAGCAACCAAGGAGTTGAAATCATGAGCAGCAAGAAACTTTTTGTCAGTGCAGTGTTTGTCGCTGGCGCGTTGGTCACAGGCATGGCACAGGCGCGCAGCGATGTTCAATGGTCCCTGTCGATCGGGATACCGGTCGGTGTGCCGATCTATTCGCAGCCGTACCCGGTTTACACGCCCGCCTACCCCGTCCATACGCGACCTGCGCCTGTCTACCCACAACGTCAATTCCGCCAGCCAACGCGCTGGGACGTTGATGGCGACGGTGTGCCCAATCGCTACGACCGCGTCCACAACCCACGCTGGGACCGTGATGGCGACGGCGTGCCCAACCGCTACGACCGCCACGACCAGGCTCGCAACGATCGCGATCACGACGGCATCCCGAATTGGCAGGATCGGAACGACGGGCGCCGCGGTCGCTAGGCCGCGGGCCGGTGCCGAGTTCGGCAATCGGTCAAATCGCAAGGGGCGCGCGTCACGACAACGCGCGCCCTGCACGCAGTGCGGCAGTACCCGACGCTAAGACGATGCGCTTACAGAAGCTGCACGCCGATGCACACCGCGCATGCGGCCCATCAGGAACAGCACGATCGCCAGGTTCAGCAGGTTCCAGCCGATGCCGTTGATGAACGCCGCGTTGTATGAACCCGTCAGGTCGAAGACCTTGCCTGACATCCAGCCGCCCAGCGCCATGCCCAGCAATGTGGCCATCAGCACGGTGCCGACGCGGGCGCCGGCTTCGGCCGGTGGGAAATGCTCGCGCACGATGATCGCGTAGCTCGGCACGATGCCGCCCTGGAACAGGCCGAACAGCGCCGAGATCAGGTACAGCGACACCAGCCCGTCGAACGGGATGAACAGCAGCAGCGCCACGCCCTGCAACACCGAGCCGAGCAACAGCGTTCGCAGGCCACCAATGTGGTCGCAGATGTGCCCGAAAACCAGCCGGCTGACGATGCCGAAAGCCAGCATCAGCGACAGCATCTCGGCACCGCGCGCGGCGCCGAAGCCGAGGTCGCTGCAGTAGGCCACGATGTGCACCTGCGGCATCGACATTGCCACGCAACACGACACGCCGGCCACGCACAGCAGCCCCTGAGCCTGCCCCATGCTCAGGCCGAACGGCCGCGTCGATGGCGTGGCCGATGTCAGCCGTCGCGCCGGTGCCGCCACAGCCGCTGGTGGGCGTAGCCGCATCATCGAGGCCAGCAGCGGCATCGTCAGCGCGCAAAAAATCCCCATGCCGATGTAGGTCGGCCGCCAGCCCACCGTCTCGACGAAGTGCTGCACGATTGGCGGCCAGATCGCGCCGGCGAGGTAGTTGCCGCTGGCGCAGATGGCCACCGCGATGCCGCGCCGGCGCACGAACCACATCGAGGTGTCGGCGAGCAGGGGCGCGAAGGTCGCGGCACTGCCCAGGGCGCCGAGCAAGAGGCCATGCGCGAGCGCGAAGCCGACCAGGCTGTCCGACAGGCCGGCGGCGACGAAACCCGTGCCCAGGCCGCCGGCGCCGACCAGGATCGGCACCATCACGCCGAAGCGATCGGCCAGCTTGCCCATCGCGATGCCGCCGACGCCGAAGCCGATCATCAACAGCGTGTACGGCAGCGAAGCGTCGGCGCGCGCGACGCCGAACTCGGCCTGCACCGCGGGCAGCACCACCGACACGATGTACATCGCACTGCTGCCGACGGTCATCAGCGCCAGCGTGACAACCAGGCGCGTCCAGGCGTAGCGGGAGTCGGCTTCGTGGGCTGGCGACATCAGGTCGTCGCCAGCGGTGTCTTGCGCCGAGGCGGCGCGAAGAGTGCGTCGATACGGCGCAAGTCATCGGCATCGAGCGTGACACCGGCGGCAGCGAGGTTGTCGCGCAGGTGCGGCGTGTTCACCGCCTTCGGAATCGCCACCACGCCCGCCTGCTGCGCCACCCAGGCCAGCGCCACCTGCGCGGCGGTCAATCCCAGCCGTTTACCAATCTCCGCCAGCGCCGCGTGCCGGGCCAGCGTGCCCTGGTCGATCGGGCTGTAGGCCATCAGCGGCACACCGCGCGCACGCAGCCAGGGCAGCAGGCTGAACTCGGGCCCGCGCTGGCTGAGCGAGTAATAGACCTGGTTGGTGGCACAGGCGCGACGCGGCTCGATGTGGCCCTGTAAGGCGGGCAGGGCGACGAGGTCCTCCATGTCGTCGACATCGAAGTTGCTGACTCCCCAATGGCCGATCTTGCCGCCCTCCACCAGCACGTGCATCGCCGCCACCGTGTCGGCCAGCGCATGCTCGCCGCGCCAGTGCAGCAGGTACATATCGATGTGGTCCAGCCCGAGCCGGCGGCGGCTGCGCTCGCAGGCAGCGACCGTGCCCTTGCGACTGGCGTTGTGCGGATAGACCTTGCTGACGACGAACAGCTCCTCACGCCGCACGTCACCGGCGCGCAGCGCTTCGGCCACGGCCTGGCCGACGACTTCCTCGGCGCCGCCTTCGCCGTACATTTCTGCGCTGTCGATCAGGCGGTAGCCCATCTCGATCGCGCTGCGCACGGCGGCGACCTCGGCGGCGCGGCTGCTGCGCGACTCACCCAGGCGCCAGGTGCCCAGGCCCATTGTCGGGATCGAGACGCCGGTGGGCAGTGCAGTTGAGTTCATGATCAGCGCTGGCGCGGGTCAAGTGCATCGCGCAGGCCGTCGCCGAGCAGGTTGAAGCCGAGCACGAGCAGGAAGATCGACAGCCCCGGCCAGATCGCCATCCACGGCGCATTGTCGACATAGTTCTTGGCGGTGTTGAGCATGCTGCCCCAGCTCGGCGCGGGCGGCTGCTGGCCCAGGCCGAGGAACGACAGGCTGGCCTCGGCGATTACTGCAGCGGCAATCGCCAGCGTGGCCTGCACGATCAGCGGCGCGGTCACGTTGGGCAGCACATGGCGCAGCGCGATGCGCCAGGGCGGATTGCCGACGGCGCGCGCGGCCTCGATGTAATCCTCGACCTTGATGTTGAGCACCTGGGCGCGCGTCAGGCGCACGAAGATCGGCGTGGCCGAGATGCCGATGGCGATCAT
>JANMSS010000043.1:0-48374 GCA_031389585.1 Burkholderiales bacterium
ACTTCATCACCCCCTCGCGTGCGCGCATCCAGTTGAAGTTGCCCTTGACGGTATTGATCTCGCCGTTGTGCGCGACCATGCGGTAGGGGTGCGCCAGCGGCCACTCGGGGAAGGTGTTGGTTGAGAAGCGTTGATGCACCAACGCCAGGGCCGAGACGGTGCGCGGGTCCTGCAGGTCGAGGTAGTACTGGCCGACCTGGGTGGCCAGCAGCAGGCCCTTGTAGATCACCGTGCGACAGCTCATGCTGGGCACGTAGTACTCGCGGCTGTGCGTGAGTTTGAGTGCCTGGATCGCCGAACTGGCAGTCTTGCGAATCACATACAGCTTGCGCTCCAGCGCGTCGGGCACGATCACGTCGGGACCGCGGCCGATGAAGATCTGGCGAATCACCGGCTCCTTGGTACGCACAGCCGGCGACATCGGCATGTCGCGGTCGACCGGCACATCGCGCCAGCCGAGCAAAACCTGGCCCTCGGCTTTGATTGCACGGGCCAGTTCCTGCTCGCAGGCCAGGCGGGAGGCATGCTCCTTGGGCAGGAAGATCATGCCCACGCCGTACTCGCCTGGCGGCGGCAGCGTGACACCCTGCGTCTGCATTTCGGCGCGGTAGTACTCGTCTGGAATCTGGATCAGGATGCCGGCGCCGTCACCCATCAGCTTGTCGGCCCCGACCGCGCCGCGGTGGTCGAGGTTGGCGAGGATCTTCAGCCCCTGCTCGACGATGCCATGCGTGCGCAGGCCCTTGATGTGGGCCACGAAGCCAACGCCGCAGGCGTCGTGTTCGTGCGCCGGTTGGTACAGGCCAAGCGCGGCAGCGGCTTGCCGCGATGAAGTGTCCGCCGTCATGGCGGATTGCGGGGCGGCCTTGGTCATGGCGCTCTCCAGAGACATGTTCGCGGGACGGCGAGATTACTGCGACGCAGCAAATCAGACAAGGAGAATTAAATGGGGTCAGACTCTTATAACAGTCACCAAAAGTGATCGTTCCTAATTAATGGGGACAGAGTTGATGGATTACTTCTTCCCTGTGCGCGCCGGTCTTCCGCGCCGCCGGGCCTGCATGGAGCGCCCGGTTCGCTCCTCAGCGTGGACAGCGAACTCGGCGGGCCCGACCGCACGACCTTGGAACACGGCCCGATCAATGGTGTCCGCCAAACCAAGCGGCATGCCTTCCAGCAGCTTGTGAGCGTACGCATACTCTCTCTCAAACGGCGTGTTGCCGAGAGCCCAGTAGGCACTGTGCTCGGTCACCAAGGGATCTCGCCGCTGCCCAAGGTGGTGTGCGGCACTCGACCAAGGCCACCCGCCGGCATCAGCTGCACATCCCGCCCTTGCAGGCTGCAGTTCGACATGCAGGATCGCCTCCAGCCCCAACGCCTGGCCGTCGATCAATCCGCCGCGAAAGCGCCCGGCCCAAAGCGTGCCACTGCGGCTGTGGCGACGGTTGAAGGCTGACACATAGCGTCGGCCCATCGACTGCATCAAGCGACTGAGCGACTCGGCCTCGGCCGGCGTGGCCAGGAGGTGGATTTCGGCATCGAGCAGGGCGTAGGCATGGATTGCCACTCGGTGTTGGGTGGCAGCCTCGCGCAACATCACCAGGTAGGCCTCGCGGTCGGCGTCGTCTGCGAACACGCTTTGGCCGTTGTGCCCCCGCTGGAGCAGGTAATGAAGCTCACCGGCCAGTGCCAACCGGGGTGCGCGGGCCATCGGCTCAGCCCTTCGCCGGGCCGGCCAACACGGCTCGAGCCCCACCGGGGACGCGCGAGCAAAGCAGTGCAGCCCTCGTCATGTCAGTCGCCAGCGAAGGCCTGCGCGCCGGTCAAGCGAGCGAACTCGCGGGCCGCAAAACGATCGGTCATGCCGGCGATGTAGTCAGCCACGATTCGGGGGCCCCGCAGTGCGCAGGCCGCTGCCTGCTCGCTCGGCATCTCACTGGGAGCGTCGGCATACGCGGCAAACAAGGTCTGCACCACCTTGCTCGCCCGCTGGGTGGTGCGCATCACCTGCGGATGCCGATACAGCGCGCTGAACAGGAACCGCTTGAGCTGCGTTGCATGTTCGCGCATGGTGTCGCTGAAGACCACCAAGGGCGGCAGCGCGCGCACGGCGTCGGCGCTGTCGGGCGCATGGTGGTCGAGCCGGTCGCGGGTCGTGGCGATGACGTCTTGAACCTGGGTCGACACGACACGGCGCAGCGTCTCTGGCAGCAGTCGGCGAGGCATCGCGGCTAACTGCGGGTACGCCGCCAGCGCCGCTTCACGGTGCTGGGCGAACAGCGGCACAGCTTCGAGTTGCGCCAGGTCGAGCAGTCCCGAGCGCACGCCGTCGTCGATGTCATGGGCGTTGTAGGCAATCTCGTCAGCCAGGTTGATCAGCTGGGCTTCCAGACTCGCCTGCTGTCGGGCGATAAAGCGTCGCGCCACACCCCCGGGCTCCGAAGCCTCAATAGCGGCAGCGACGCGCGTCGAACAGCGTTTGAGAATCCCTTCGCGCGTCTCCAGGCACAGGTTCAATCCGTCGAACATGGGGTAGCGCTGTTCGAGGCGATCGACCACGCGCAGGCTTTGCAGGTTGTGCTCGAAGCCCCCATGGTCGCGCATGGACTCATGCAACGCATCCTGGCCGGCATGGCCAAAGGGCGTGTGACCGAGGTCGTGCGCCAACGCGATCGCTTCCACCAGATCCTCACTCAGCGCCAGCGTGCGCGCGATCGAACGACCCAGCTGCGCCACCTCGAGCGAGTGCGTGAGTCGCGTACGAAACAGGTCGCCCTCATGATTGACGAAGACCTGGGTCTTGTAGACCAGACGCCGGAATGCCGTGCTGTGGACGATGCGGTCGCGATCGCGCTGGTACTCGGTGCGCCCAGGCGACGCAGGCTGCGCGACACGGCGTCCACGCGTACGCTGTGGATCGCAGGCGTAGCAGGCGAGCATCAGGGCTCAGGCCACGCCGGGCCTCGCCCGAGCGGCCAGGGCTGAGCGCGGGAGGCAAGAGTCCACCAAGCGGAGGTCGCCATATCAGCCAGTGTGAGCCGCCAGCACGGCGCGTACGTCGGCATCAGGCACCGGGCGCAGTGTCGCTCGGCCCAGCGCCTCGATCAGCACAAAGCGCAGCGCGCCGGCTTCACTCTTCTTGTCCACCCGCATCCACTCGAGGTAACGATCACTGCCGAGGTCGGGTGCCCGGACCGGCAGCCGCGCACGCTGGCACAGCTCGCGCATGCGTTGAGCGAACTCGGCAGGCATCAGGCCCAGGTGCACCGACAACTCACTGGCCAGCACCATGCCGCAGCCGACGGCCTCACCATGAAGCCACCGACCGTAGCCCAGGCCGATTTCAATGGCGTGGCCAAAGGTGTGGCCGAAGTTCAGGATCGCGCGCCGATTGCTTTCGCGCTCGTCTTCGGCGACGACGGCCGCCTTGATCTCGCATGAGCGCTGCACGGCGTGCGCCAGTGCTGCAGCGTCGCGTGCCAGAAGCGCGTCGAGATTGGCCTCAATCCACGCGAGGAAGGCCGGGTCGGCGATAGGGCCGTACTTGATGACCTCAGCCAGGCCCGCTGAGAGCTCCCGATCGGGCAGGGAAACCAGCGTGTCGAGGTTGCAGACCACGCGCCACGGCTGATAGAAAGCGCCGACCATGTTCTTGCCCAGCGGATGGTTGATCGCCGTCTTACCTCCGACCGACGAATCGACTTGCGCCAGCAGCGTGGTCGGCACTTGCACGAACGGAACGCCGCGCATGTAACAGGCAGCCGCAAAGCCGGTCACGTCGCCGATCACGCCCCCGCCCAACGCAAACAATACCGTCCGGCGGTCGCAGCTCTCACTGAGCAGGCACTCGAAGATCAGATTCAGCGTCGACCAGTCCTTGTGCGCTTCGCCGTCGGGCAACTCGAGCGTGAGGGTGCGCTCGTAGTGGGGCGCAAGCGCCGCGCGCAACGCTCTCTCGTAAAGGCCCGCGACGGTCGGGTTGGTGACGATCAACGCAGTGCCTGCGCTCGGCAAGCCCTGCCATGCGGAAGCGTCGGCCCACAGACCCGTGCCGATCAGGATGTCGTGGCTGCGTTCGCCCAGAACAAGGGGGACACGGCGTGTCGTGGATTCGATCGAACTCGGCATGGCGCCGAGTTTACGGGTGCGGTGATCGCGGCTCGGTTGCCAGCGGCACGGCGCCGGCCAACTCAAGCTGCATCAGCACCATGTTGACCAGCGTGTGCACCGACGGCCGCCCGGTCTCGATGACGAAGTGCGCCGTGCGCCGGTACAGCGGATCGCGATCCTGGAACAGTGCACGCAGACGACGCAAAGGGTCGCCATCACCTTGCAGCAAGGGGCGGCGCGTGTCGTGGCGCATGCGACGTGCCAAATCTTCGGGGACTGCGCGCAGGTAGACGACCGTCGTGCGTTCGTGCAAGGCCAGGCGGTTGGCCTCGCGCAAGACCGCTCCGCCCCCGGTCGCCAGCACATGGCAATCGAAGCGCGTGACCTCGTCGATCACCGACTCCTCGACGTCGCGAAACGCTGCTTCGCCCTGCGTTTCAAAGTAGTCGCGGATCGAGCAGCCGATTCGCTGCTCGATCACATGATCCGTGTCGATGAAAGGCAGGCCGATATGCCGCGCCACATGACGCCCGACGGTGGACTTGCCACTGCCGGGCATGCCGACGAGTGCGACTGACGCCAATGGCCCCACGCGAGGCGCCGCAGACTGCTCCACGGCAAGAACGGATCAGCGCACGACGCTGCGCTCGCTGACCACCCGGGGCGTGAGGAAGACGAGCAATTCGGTGCGCGACGTGTCGCGTGTCCGCGTCTTGAACAAGTTGCCAAGGATGGGCACGTCGCCGAGGAACGGCACCTTGGTTTCCGAGTTTTGCTCGGTCTGCTCAAAAATCCCGCCGATGACGACAGTGCCGCCATTCTCGACCAGCACCTGCGTCTTGACCTGTTTGACGTTGATCTCGCGACCCAGAGCCGTGAGCGTGCCCAGGCTGTCCTTGTTCACCTGCACGTCCAGAATCACATTGCCCTCAGGCGTGATCTGCGGCGTGACCTCCAGCTTGAGCGAGGCTTCGATGAACTCCACCGACGTGGCACCAGAGCTGGTCGACTTCTGGAATGGAATCTTCGTCCCTTGACTGATCAGGGCCTTGACCTGGTCGGCGGTGATGATCCGCGGGCTGGACACGACCTTGCCCTTGCCGTCGGCCTCGAGGGCAGAAATCTCGAGATTTAGGTAGCGGGTCGCACCACTGTTGAACAGCGACACCGCGAACGATGCCGGGTCGTAGCCGCCCTGGCCCAACGCCGGCAGGTTGACGAATGGAGACGAGTCGAGAATACCGCCGGTGGGGCTGCCGCGGCCCGGCCCGCTGATGCCACCGACCGCGGCGCGGTGCAGGCCGCCGGACAAGTTTTGTGCTGCGCCACCGAGCTTGACACCCAGCGACTTGCCGAAGGTGTCGTTGGCCTCGACGATGCGCGCCTCGATCAGCACCTGGCGCACCGGGATATCAATCTTGGCGATCAACGACTGGATCTCTTCGAGCTTGGTCGGGACGTCGGTGACGAACAGCTGGTTCGTGCGCTGCTCGGAAATGACACTGCCGCGCGCGGACAACATGCGCGACCCTTGGCCACCGCCGCTGGAGCCCTGCCCGACCAGTCCCTTGGCGACCTCGTCAGCCTTCGTGTAGTTCAGCTGGTAGCCCTGCGTGCGCAAGGGCTCGAGTTCGGTCTTCTTCTTGCCGGCTTCGAGTTCGGCCTGTTCCTTGATCGCCAACTCGTCCTTGGGTGCGATCCAGATCACGTTGCCGCTCTTGCGCAGCCCCAGGCCCTTGGCCTGCAGGATGATGTCCAAGGCTTGGTCCCACGGCACGTCTTTCAGGCGCAGAGTGAGGTTGCCGGTGACGGTGTCGCTGGTGACGACGTTGAAGTTCGTGAAGTCGGCGATGACCTGCAACAGCGAGCGCACCTCGATGTTCTGGAAGTTCAGGCTCAACTTCTCACCCTGATAACCCGGGCCTTGCGTCAGCTTGTTCGGATCGACGCGCACCGGGCGCACCTCGAGCACGAACTGGTTGTCGCTTTGATAGGCACTGTGCTCCCAGTTGCCCCTGGGCTCCACCACCATGCGCACGCGGTCGCCACTTTGCGACGTGGTCACCGTCTGCACCGGGGTGCCGAAGTCGGTCACGTCCAGGCGCCGGCGCAGGCTGTCCGGCACGGCCGAGCGCAGAAACTCGACCACCAGACCGGTGCCCTGCTGGCGGATGTCCACGCCAACCTGGCTGCTCGGGAGGCTGACGATGACCCGGCCTGCGCCGTCCGCGCCACGACGGAAGTCGATGTCGCGCAGTGGTTGTTGGTCGCGGCTCTGGGTCGGCGCAAAATTGCCGGTCGGCGCTGCGCCCACCGGGGCCGCAGCCAGGGTCGCCGCCACGGGCGCCCCGCTGTCGACGATGATCAGCAAGGCCTTGCCATCGAGTTGCGCACGGAAGGTGGCAGCCTGCTTCAGGTTCAGCACCAAACGCGTGCGCTCGCCGGCCTGGGCCACATTGACCGAGCGCAGGTTGCCCTGATTGATCTCCACGGAAGGCCGGCCCAGCGCGCTGCCCACGCCGGGTAGATCGATTGCGATGCGAGGTGGCGCCTGGATCGCGAAGCCGGCGGGGATCGCCGTCAGTGCTTCGCTCATCTCGATGCGAACCACTTCGCTGCCCGATTGCTGGCTGCTGGTGATCGACTGGATCACGCCCTGCGCCAGGGCCGCGGAGGGTGCGCCGATCGCCAGCACCACCGCAACACCCCATGCCCGACACTTCATCATGATGCGCCTCTCCTTCGAATTCTTCATCGCGCCCCCCGCTCCAGCAATTGAAGCGTGCTGTTGCGCTCGATCCACTCGCCCGCAGCGTCCTGGACCACTTCTCGCAGAACCAGATCGGCCTCGCTGATGCGCAGGATACGGCCGTAGTTCTGTCCCATGTAGTCACCCACCTTGACCTGGTACAGCAAGCCCTCGACGCGCAACAGCGCGAAGGGCACGCCCTGTTTGTTGACGCTGCCAACCATCGCCATGCTATCCAGCGGATAGGCCTCGAGCGGCTCTTTGCGACGCTTGAGTTCACCGGCAAGCAGTGAACTGGGCGCGCGCTCGTCGCGCTTGAACGCAACGGCAAGTTTTTGCGCGCTGAAGGGTTCCACAGCACCGGCCGCAGCATAAGGTTGCGGGTCGAACTTCTTCGGCGGCTGAAGTGGCGCCACGTTGGGTTTGACTTCACGCCGCTGCTGCTCCATCCACAGCTGCACTTCGTCGAGTTCAGCGCCGCAGCCAGACAGGGCGGCAATAAGCAGCAGGCCCAAGCTCAATGAGACGGCGCGTCGCTGTGGTTTGCGAGTCATGAATTGAATCATTTCTTCGCCCCCGCAGCCGGCTTCTTCTGTGCCGCCACTTCGCTGGAGTCGAGGTAGCGGTAGGTGCGCGCGACGGCATCCATTGTCAGGAGGCCGCCACCGTCACGCTGGGTGCCGGCAATGCCCAAATCGTGCAGGGTCACAATGCGCGACAGGTTGGCCACATCGGCAGTGAAGGCGCCGATGTCGTGGTACCGGCCACTGACGCGGATTGTGATCGGCAGTTCGGCGTAATAGTCGCGCACCGCCACTGCGCCTGGACGGAACAGCTCGAACTGCAGGCCACGGCCGATGCCGGCCTGGTTGATGTCCGTCAGCAGCGCATCCATCTCGGCTTTGCCCGGCAGCTGCTTCTCTAGCTGCGTCACGTACTCCTCGACCTGCTGCTTCTGCTTGCGCAACTCGGGCAGGTTGACGGCCTGCGCCAACTTGCCGCGGTAGTCCTGTTTGAGGCTGGGCTCTTTCTTCCGCTCGGCTTCAAGTTCATCAGTCTTGTCAGTCAGCAGCAGAAACCAACCAAGCACCACGACCATCACGCCCAACAGCAACCAAGTCGCGATCTTGGGCAGCAACGGCCATTGGCCAGGCTGATTGCGGTCAAGGCCGCGGAACTGTCCTGCAACCTGCTCAAGCGAGGCGGCGAAGTCGAAGCTGGGAGAATTCGTCTGGGTAGCCATAGTGCAACCTTAGGGGGCCTTGGCTGCCACGCTGCCGCTTGCGGCAACCGGGGCAGCCGCCGCCACGGCAGTTTGTGGAGCTCTGATCGAGATTCGCATCGAGAAGTCATAAGTCCGCGAGCGCCCGGCCGAAACCGCGCCGGCCTTGATTTCGATCAGTTCGGGCCGCTCGAGCCAAGCCGAGTTGTACAGGGTATTGCGCAGGAACTCGGACACCCGCTCGTTGGTCTGCGCGACACCCACCACGGCCACGACCTTGCCGGTTTGCTTGATAGAACTCAGGTACACCCCCTCGGGGGTGTGCTTGACCAGTTCGTTGAGCAGGTGCACTGGGATGTTGCGGTCGGTCTGCAGATCCTCGACCGCCTTCTGGCGAGCTTTGAGTGCGTCGATCTCGGCACGCAGGTTGGCGATGTCCTTGATCTGCGCTTCGAGCTTCTTGATCTCTGCGCCAAGGAAAGCATTGCGCTCCATCTGCGCCGATTTCATTTGCTCGAGCACGACAAACCACAGGCCCACGGCTAGAACGCCGGCCAAGGCACCCAGCGCCAGGCCGGTGAAATACGCGACCTTGCGGCGCTTGCGTTTCTCTTCCCGGTGGGGAAGCAGGTTGATGAGGATCACTGCATGAACCTCCGCATCGCCAGCCCGCAGGCTGTGAGGTACGAAGGCGCCTCGCGGCGCACCTTGTTTTCACGAACGGCGCCACCGAGCTTCATATGCTCAAACGGGTTGACCACCATCGAGGCGAAGCCGGTCAGGTCAGTGACACGCTCCTTCAGGCCGGGCAGCGTGGCGGTACCGCCGGCCAGCATCACATAGTGCACCTTGTGATGCGGCGTGCTGGTGAAGAAGTACTGCAGTGCACGGCCGACCTCCTGTGACAGGCTGTCGACGAAGGGCCCCAGGATCGACGACTCGTAGTCCTCGGGCAGGTCGCCACCAAGCTTCTTCTGTTCAGCTTCCTCGAACGAGAAGCCGTACTGGCGCGAAATCAGCTGGGTCAATTGCGAACCCCCGAATGCCTGGTCGCGGTCATACAGCATTTCGTCGTCGCGCAACACCTTCAAGCTCGTGGTGTCGGCGCCGATCTCGAACAAGGCCACCAAGGCGTCCTTGCCCTCGTTGGGCAGGGCCTTGACGATGCGGCTCATTGCCAGGCGCGAGGCGTGGCTTTCGATGTCCAGCACCATGGGCTTGAGCCCTGCGGCTTCGGCCAGTCCCTGGCGATCCTGCACCCGGTCCTTGCGTGACGCCGCGATCAACACCTCGACGTCGCCCACCGATGTGGGGCTGGGTCCAATGACACAGAAATCCAGGCTCACTTCATCGAGCGAGAACGGGATGTATTGATTGGCCTCGCTCTCAACCTGCAACTCGAGCTCTTCCTCGCGCAGGCCGGCGGGCAGCATGATCTTCTTGGTGATGACAGCCGACTGCGGCATCGCCATCACCACATTCTTGGTGCGCGTGCCACTCTTGCTGACAACCCGTCGCACCGCATCAGCGACTTCGTCGAACTTCTCGATCTGGCCGTCGGTGATCCAGCCCTTCTCGAACGGCTCCGAGGCAAATCGCTCGACGATGAATTCGCCCGCAGCACTCTGGCCCAATTCGACCAGTTTGACACTCGATGTGCTGATGTCGAGCCCGATCATCGATGGGTGCTTGCGGCCTAACAGGGAGTCAACAAAGCTCACGACGGTATCCCCCCAAGCGCGCTGGCAAAAGTGGCCAATCCACGCTCCGGACTGTTAAGAAGTTACTTGAATGCTAGCAGCAAAGCCCTTGAGCACCCACGAAAAAGGCACGCTTTTCGGCCCCGCGTCGTTGTATCCCACCGACGCACCTTGGCATCGACCTTGACACGCCACACACCGTCGCCTCATGGGGTAAGCCCTGACGCGCCACATGTCATGCGAGCAGCAGTTCACACATCGCGACAGGTCGGGCAAACCGGCTTCCTATAATCGATGCAGCCATCGCTGGCGCGCTACATGGCGGCTGCAGTCGCCCGACCCCCCGTGAGACTGAACCACCGCCTTCCATCCTGGGCCCAATGGGCCATACGCCCCTTGGGCTGGGCTATGGCCCTGTTGGCGACCCTGGGCCTGACGTTCGCGGTGTTGGTGGGCATCGCGTTGGCGGTGGCGTATCCCAACCTGCCGTCGATCACCAGCCTCACCGATTACCGGCCCAAGCTACCACTTCGGGTGTATTCCTCCGATGGCGTGTTGCTCGGCGAGTTCGGCGAGGAGCGCCGAAGCTTCGTGCCGATCGCACAGATCCCCAAGGTCATGAAGGATGCGGTGCTGGCGATCGAGGACTCGCGCTTCTACGACCATGGCGGCGTCGATTACGTCGGCATGCTGCGTGCGGGCCTGGCCCAGTTCAGCGAAGCACGCAGCCAAGGCGCATCGACGATCACGATGCAGGTGGCGCGCAACTTCTACCTGACCACCGAGAAGACGTTCACCCGCAAGATCTACGAAGTGCTGCTGACATGGAAGATCGAAAGCCAACTCAGCAAGGATCAGATCCTTGAGGCCTACATGAACCAGATCTTTCTCGGCCAGCGCGCATACGGATTCGCGGCGGCCGCGGAGATCTATTTTGGCAAGCCGTTGCAGGATCTCAGCGTGGCCGAAGCGGCCATGCTGGCCGGCCTGCCCAAGGCGCCATCGGCCTACAACCCCATCGTCAACCCGCGACGGGCGACGATTCGCCAGCAGCACATCATCGAGCGCATGCTCGACAATGGATACATCAGCGCCGAGCAGGCGGCAGGGGCGCGTGCCGAGAAGCTGCGCTACCGCAGCCAGTCGGACGTTGCCGTGCATGCCGAGTTCGTCGCTGAAACGGCGCGCCAGTTGATATTCGCCCAGTATGGCGAGGCAACCTACAGCCGCGGACTCAATGTGACGCTGACGGTCAACGCTGCCGAGCAGGCGCTGGCCTACCGCGCACTGCGTCGCGGTTTGATGGAGTTTGAGCTGCGCCAGATCTACCGCGGTCCCGAGGCCTACGTCGACCTGCCGGCCCAGCCCGCCCACATCGACACGCGTGTCGCCGAAGCGCTGACGGACCATCCGGACAACGACGATCTGCGCGCTGCGGTCGTGCTCGAAGCCTCGCCGCGCAAAGTACTCGCCATGCTGCAGGACGGCGAAGAAGTCTCCATTACTGGGGACGGTCTGAAGCCGGCGGCATCGGGTCTGGGCGACAAGGCCGCGGCGAAGAAACAGATCCGTCGCGGGGCCGTGGTTCGCCTGTTGAAGACTGCCAAGGGCCAGTGGACTTTGACCCAGGTGCCCGAAGTTGAAGGCGGCTTTGTGGCGCTCGATCCTGTCACCGGTTCGATCCGCGCGCTGGTCGGTGGCTTCGACTACCGCAAGAGCAAGTTCAATCACGTGACGCAGGCCTGGCGCCAGCCGGGATCGAGCTTCAAGCCCTTCATCTATTCGGCCGCGCTCGAAAAGGGCTTCACTCCGGCTACGGTGATCAATGACGCGCCGCTGTTCTTTGACGCCGGCACCACCGGCAGCCAGCCCTGGGAGCCGAAGAACTACGATGGCACCTTCGAGGGACCGATGCCGCTCAAACGCGCCTTGGCCAAGTCGAAGAACATGGTCTCGATCCGCGTGCTGCAAGCTGTGAGCCCGCCGTTCGCCCAGGAGTGGGTCACGCGATTCGGCTTCGATGCCGACAAGCACCCGGCCTACCTGACCATGGCCCTCGGCGCAGGCTCAGTCACCCCCCTGCAGATGGCCAGCGCCTATGGTGTGTTCGCCAATGGCGGTTACCTGGTGCCACCGCGCCTGATCGAGCGCCTGAGCGACAGCAAGGGCCGGGTGCTGATGCAGGCCGAAAGCCCAGTGCTTGACGAGTCCTTGCGCACTCTCGATGCACGCAATGCCTTCGTCATGACCAGCTTGCTGCAGGAAGTGACTCGATCGGGCACGGCCGCGCGCGCCCAGGCCACGCTCAAACGACAGGACATCTATGGCAAGACCGGAACCACCAACGACTCGATGGATGCGTGGTTCGCCGGCTGGCACGCGAACGTGGTGGCCGTCGTCTGGATCGGCTATGACAACCCGAAGAAGCTCGGTGACCGCGAAACTGGCGGGGGCCTCGCGTTGCCGGTATGGATCGAGTACATGACCCAGGCGTTGAAGGGCACGCCGGTGAAGGAGGCCGCAGCGCCGGATGGCGTGGTCAATGTCGGCGGCGACTGGATCTACGATGAATACGCCAATGGCGCAGGCGTCGTCAGCCTGGGTCTGGACGAGAAGGCGCCGGCGCCGCCGACCGAGACAGAGCGCAAAGGCATCCTCGACTTGTTCCGAAATTGAGGGGCTCTAGGGCGTTTTGGCGTCACGCGCCGGCACGCCCTGGCAACTTGGGAATGGCCCAGCGCCGGCCAGCAACGCGAGCGAATTCAGAAAACCAATGGCTTGGCCGCCTGCGTGCTGGCCGCACCCGACAGGCGCAAGAAAAATTCGGCGCCGTCGCGCGTGTCGCGCCAGTGACCGTCGACATGGCCGAAGTGGTAGCCGCCATCGCGAGTGGCCAGCCACAACTCCTGCAATGGCGGCTGCGTGTTGACAACGATCATGCTGCCGTCGGGAAACTCGAGCTCAAGCAGGCCGCCCGTGCGCTGGCCGTCGATGTCGATCACGTCGTCCTGCAACCAGCGGTCGATGGTGGCTTCGATGCGTGCGAGCACCGCCGCACTCAGACGGTGGTACTCAGTGTCGGTCAGTGGCGTGGCTTGCATAGAATCTTTGTCATGGACATCGTCATGTGCAAAACCAGTGTAGCGTTGCCCCCTGCGTCCCTACAGCGCGCAGGGCCGTGGGGCGCGGCCGCCCTGGTGTTGGTTCTCGCCTCGCTGAGCGGCTGCGGCCAGAAGGGGCCGCTCACGTTGCCGCCGCCCGCGTCTTCTGCGGCTTCCGCACCTGCGGCCTCCCAATGAGCGCGCTACCCGGCGCGCCGTACTTCGGCTGGCGCGGCAACCAGCTGTTCGTCGAAGGCCTCGGCTTGGACGCGCTTGCGAGCGCCCACGGCACTCCGCTGTATGTGTATTCCCGCCAGGCCATGCTCGGCGCCTTGGCTGCCTACGAGGGCGCGCTGGCGGGCCGCACACACCTGGTTTGCTATGCCATCAAAGCGAATTCGACGCTGGCCGTGCTGCAGACCTTCGCCCAGGCCGGTTGTGGCTTCGACATCGTCTCGGTGGGTGAGTTGGAGCGCGTGCTGGCCGCCGGCGGCGACCCGGCCAAGATCGTTTTCTCCGGCGTGGGCAAGCGCCGCGACGAAATGCGCCGCGCCCTCGACGTCGGAGTGAAGTGCTTCAATGTCGAGAGCCAGGGCGAGCTGCTCGCGCTGTCCGCGGTGGCGCTCGAGGCCGGCCGCCGCGCGGCGGTCAGCCTGCGCATCAATCCCGATGTCGATGCCAAGACGCACCCCTATATCTCCACCGGTTTGAAGAGCAACAAGTTCGGCATTGCCCACGACCAGGCGCTGGCGGCGTACCGCCAGGCTGCAACGCTGCCCGGCCTCGACGTCGTCGGCATCGACTGCCACATCGGCTCGCAGATCACCGAAGTCGGGCCCTATCTGGATGCGCTGGATCGCCTGCTCGACCTGATCGAAGCACTGGAGGCCGAGGGGATTCGACTCCACCATCTTGATGTCGGCGGTGGCCTGGGCATCACCTATACCGACGAGACGCCCCCCGATGCGGCTGAACTGGTGGCGCGCCTGCTCGAGCGCATCGACGCCCGCGGCCATGGCCATCGCGAGCTGCTGTTTGAGCCCGGCCGCTCGCTGGTGGGCAACGCCGGCGTGCTGGTCACGGAGGTCCTGGTCTGCAAGCCTGGGGAGCAGAAAAACTTCTGCATCGTCGACGCCGCGATGAACGATCTGCTGCGCCCCGCGATGTACGAGGCCTATATGGGCATCGTGCCGTGCAC
Organism: Burkholderiales bacterium; assembly: GCA_031389585.1. Classification (GTDB taxonomy): domain Bacteria; phylum Pseudomonadota; class Gammaproteobacteria; order Burkholderiales; family Burkholderiaceae_C; genus CADEEN01. Next base: position 14,081 of record JANMSS010000043.1, read on the forward strand.
CTTGCGCGACGGCGACACGCTAGTCTGGGATGTCGTCGGCCCGGTGTGCGAGTCGGGTGACTGGCTCGGCCGCGACCGCCGGCTTAACGTGCAGCCCGGCGATCGCCTGGCGGTGCTCTCGGCCGGCGCGTACGCGATGAGCATGGCCAGCAACTACAACAGTCGCCCGCGGGCAGCCGAAGTCATGGTCGAGGGCGAGCGCGCCTACGTCATCCGCGAGCGCGAGTCAGTGACCGAACTCTTCGCCGGCGAACGGCTGATGCCGCGCTGATCAGATCCGGCCTTCCACGACCGCGTGGCAGGCCACCGTGATGCCCTTGAGGGTCGTCAACGCCGGCCGCTCTTGCGAGCAGCGTGCATTGGCATGCGGGCAGCGCGGGTGGAACGCACAACCGCTGGGCGGGCTCAGCGGGTTCGGCACCTCACCCTGCACCGGCGTTCGTGCCCGGCCGCTCATGTGGATGTCCGGGATCGCGTCGAGCAGCATGCGCGTGTACGGGTGCCGCGGCCGGCTGAACAGGTCCGCCTTGTCAGCCAGTTCGACCAGGCGACCGAGGTACATCACGCCCACCTGGTCCGACACATGGCGCACGACAGCCAGATTGTGCGAGATGAACAGATAGGTCAGGCCGCGCTCGCGCTGCAGGTCCTTCATGATGTTGAGCACCTGCGCCTGCACCGAGACGTCCAGAGCCGAAGTCGGCTCGTCGCAGACCAGGAACTCGGGTTGGGTGGCCAGTGCGCGCGCGATCGAGATGCGCTGGCGCTGGCCGCCGGAGAACTGGTGCGGGAACTTCTCGACGTCGGCCGCGGCCAAGCCCACCGAGAGCAGCAACTCGGCCACGCGCTCGCGCAACTCGTCGACATCGGTCACCAGACCATGCTCGGTGAGCGGCTCACCGACGATGTCACGCACCTTCCAGCGCGGGTTCAGGCTCGCGTAGGGGTCCTGAAAGATCATCTGCATGCGCCGGCGCATCACGCGCAGTTGCGCCTGGTCGGCCACCCCATGGGTGTCCTTGCCGTCGAACTGCACGCTGCCGCGCGTCGGGCTGTACAGCCCGACCAGCAGGCGCGCCACCGTGCTCTTGCCGCAACCTGATTCACCGACCAGCGCCAAGGTCTTGCCGCGCTGGATGGAGAAGCTGACGCCATCGACCGCGTGCACGAACTGGCGCGGCTTGCCCTCGATGACACGGTTGAGCCAGGGCGCCGACACATCGAAGACTTTTGCGAGGTCCTTGACCTCGACCAAGGGCGCGTTCATGCCTGCCTCCGCTGGCCTTGAGCCACCAGCCAGCAAGCGGCTCGGGTCGGCCCCGCATCGACCAGATCCGGTCGCTCAGTGCGACACCGATCGAAGACCTGCGGACAGCGCGGGTTGAACGCGCAGCCGGTGGGAATGGCGTTGAGCCGCGGCATCGCGCCGTCGATCTGCAGCAGCCGCTCGCGGTCTTCGTCCATCGCCGGGATTGAGCCCATCAGGCCCACGGTGTAGGGGTGCGAGGGGCGGTGGATCACGTCGGCCACCGGACCGACCTCGACGATGCGCCCGGCATACATCACCGCCACGCGGTCGCAGGTCTCGGCGATCACGCCCATGTCGTGCGTGACCAGCATCACCGCGGTGCCATGCTCCTTGCACAGGCGCCGGATCAGCGAAATGATCTGCGCCTGGATCGACACGTCCAGCGCGGTGGTCGGTTCGTCGGCAACGATCAGTTCCGGCTCGGCGGCCAGGGCCAGTGCGATCACCACGCGCTGACGCATCCCGCCTGAAAACTGGTGCGGGTACTGGTCGATGCGTTGTTCGGCCGCCGGAATGCCGGTCTCCTGCAACAGCTTGACAGCGCGTGCGCGCGCCTCATCCTGGCTGACCGGCAGGTGCGTTCGGATGGTCTCGATCAGCTGGCGACCGATCGTGTACAGCGGATTCAGCGAGGTCAGCGGGTCCTGGAAGATCGCGCCGATGCGACGCCCGCGGATGGCGCGCATCTGCTCCTGAGGCAGGTTGTCGATGCGCTGGCCGGCGAACAGGATCTGGCCGCCGCAAATTCGGCCGGGCGGATCCAGCAGCCCGATGATCGCCGAGCCGGTAAGCGACTTGCCGGCGCCCGACTCGCCGACCACGCCGAGCACCTCGCCGGGCGCAATCGAGAACGAAATGTCGTCCAGGGCCAGCAAGGTGCCGCGGCGCGACGGAAATTCGACACTCAGATGGCGGACCTCTAGCAGGGGGGCAGCACTCATCTGAGTCTCGGATTGAGCGCGTCGCGAAGCCAGTCGCCGAGCAGGTTCACCGACAGCGCGATCAAGACCAGCATCAGCCCCGGGAAGATGGTGATCCACCACTCGCCGGAAAACAGGAAGTCGTTGCCGACGCGGATCAGCGTGCCCAGCGAGGGCTGCGTCGGCGGCACACCGACGCCGAGGAACGACAGCGTGGCCTCGGTCAGGATGGCCGTCGCGACCTGGATGGTGGCCAGCACCAGCACCGGTCCCATGACGTTGGGCAAGACATGCTTGCGCATGATGCGCAACGACGACACCCCGGTGACGCGTGCCGCCTGCACATATTCCTTGTTGCGTTCGACCAGGGTCGAGCCGCGCACCGTGCGCGCGTACTGCACCCATCCGGGCAGCGCGATCGCAAACACCAGCACCGCAAAGGCCAGCGTGTCGTGGGCGTTGGGGAACATCGCCCGGCCGACGCCGTCGATCAGGAGCGCAATCAGGATCGACGGAAAGGACAGCATCACGTCGCACACGCGCATGATGAAAGCGTCGGTCTTGCCGCCGGCAAAACCCGCCAACAGCCCCAGCCCGACGCCCGCCACCACCGACAGCAGGACCGAGGCCACGCCGACCAGCAGCGATATGCGCGCGCCGTACATCAGCGCCGACAGGATGTCGCGGCCCTGGTCGTCGGTGCCAAGCAGGTACTTGGCGCTGCCCTCGTCGATCCAGGCTGGCGGCAGCCGCGCATCCGACAATTCCAGCGTCGCCAGGTCGAACGGGTTGTGCGGTGCCACCCAGCCAGCGAACAGCGCGCAGAACACCAGCACGAACGCCACCGCGGCTGCCGCGATCGCGACCGGCGTGGAGCGAAAGCTATGCCAGACGTCGCCGTCGAAAAAGCGACCAAGCACCGTCGTCGTCATTGCTTCACGCTGATCCACTTGAACGGCATCATGTTGTCGGCCAGCTGAACCAGCGTGACGTTCTTCTTCATCGCCCAGGCCAGCGCCTGCTGGTGCAACGGGATATGCCCGAGATCATCGGCGTGCAGCTTGAAGGCCTCGGCGATCATGGCGTTGCGCTTGGTCTGGTCGGTCTCGCTCTGCACCTTCAGGGTCAGCTCGTCGACCTTGGCGTTGCTGTACGAGCCCAGGTTGAACTGGCCCTGACCCTTGTCGGTGGGCGTGGCCATCAGATTGGACAGCGCGTTGTGCGCGTCATAGGTGCCGGGTGTCCAGCCGAGCAGGTAGAAGCTGGTGTCGCGGCGCAGGATCTTGGGGAAGTAAGTGGCCTTGCTCTCGGCCTGCAGGTTGACCTTGACGCCGATGCGCGCCAGATTGGCGGCCACGGCCTGGCAGATTTCGCCGTCGTTGACATAGCGGTCGTTCGGGCAATTCATGCCGACCTCGAAACCGCTGGGGTAGCCGGCTTCGGCGAGCAGCTTCTTCGCCGCCTCGGTGTCGTGCGCCAGGCGCTTGTTCAAGTCAGGCACGAAGCCCTTGATGCCGGGCGCGATCATCAGTGCCGTCGGCGTCGAGGCGCCGCGCATCACGCGGGCCTTGATGGCTTCGATGTCGATGGCCTGGAAGAAGGCCTGGCGCACGCGCTTGTCCTTGAACGGGTTCTTGCCCTTGACGCTGGAGAACTGCAGCTCGTCGCGTTTCTGGTCCATTCCGAGGAAAATCGTGCGCAACTCGGGGCCCTGCATCACGGCAATGTTCGGGTTGGACTTCAGGCGTTCGACGTCCTGCAGCGGCACCGGCTCCATCATGTCGATCTCGCCCGACAGCATGGCCGCCACGCGGGTCGCGTCGTTGCCGATCGGCGTGAAGACAACCTCGTCCACGTTGCCCTCGATCTTGTCCCAGTAGGTCGAGTTGCGAACGAACACCGAGCGCGTCGTCGGCTGGCGCTCACGAAGGCGGTAGGGGCCGGTGCCGTTGGAGCGGAACGAGGCCGTGTTCTCGATCCCCTTGCGGCGATCGACCGGCTTCTCGGCCTTGTTGTCCTCGCACCACTTCTTGCTCATCACGTAGACCAGCGAAATCACGTCGGGCAGGATCGGGAACGGCGCCGTGGTCTCGAGCTCGACGGTGAAATCATCAACCTTGCGCATCTCCTTCATCGCCGAGGTGTAGCCCTTCATGTCCGAGCCGTCGCCGGCCGCGCGCTTGAAGCTGAACACCACGTCGTCGGCCGTCATCGGCGTGCCGTCGTGGAATTTCACGCCGCGCCGCAGGTCGAAGCGCCAGACGTTGGGCGAGGTCTGCGCCCACTTGGTGGCCAGCGCGGGCGCGAGGCCGAGCTTCTTGTCGCGACCGACCAGCGGCTCATAGACATTGCCTGTGATCGAAAGCTGCAGCGATTCGTTGAGCGAATGCGGGTCCATCGAGGTGGCGTCGCCCTGGTTGGCCACGCGCAGCGTGACCGCCTGGGCCAGACCGCACGCAGCGACGATGGCAACACATATCAGCGAGGTCTTGAGTGGGTGTGTCATGGAAAATCTCCTTCAACAATGTCCAGTGAATTGGGTCGAGCGGGTCGTCAATGCCCGACCGTCGACTTCTCGATGCGCAAGCGCGGATCGACCGCAAAGTACAGCATGTCGACGATCAGGTTGATGACCACAAAGATCAACGCGATCAGGCACAGATAGGCGGCCATCACCGGGATATCGGCGAACTGCACCGCCTGGATGAACAGCAGGCCCATGCCTGGCCACTGGAAAACGGTTTCGGTGATGATCGCGAACGCGATCAGCGAGCCGAGCTGCAAGCCGGTGATGGTGATCACCGGGACCAGCGTGTTCTTCAGCGCGTGGCCGAAGTACACCGCGCGGTCGGGCAGGCCGCGCGCGCGCGCGAACTTGATGTAGTCGGTGCGCAGTACCTCAAGCATCTCGGCACGCACCAGGCGCATGATCAGCGTGAGCTGGAAGATGCTCAATGTGACGGCGGGAAGAATCAGGTGCTTCCAGCCGTCTTGCGTGAACAGACCGCTGGTCCAGGCGCCGAGCGCCACGGTCTCGCCGCGGCCGAAACTGGGCAGCACCTTCAGCGTGACCGCGAAGAACAGAATCAACAGGATGCCGATCAGGAAGGTCGGCAGCGAAACGCCGAGCAGCGAAAACGTCATCAGCACTTGCGACATGAAATTGCCACGCTTCAACGCGGCGTACACCCCCATCGGAATGCCCAGCACGAGCGCCAACAGCGCCGCACCGAAGGCGAGTTCGACGGTGGCCGGAAAGCGCTCGACGATCAACGACGAGACCTTGCGCCCTTGGCGCAAGGACAGGCCGAACTCGCCTTGCACCGCGTTGCCGACAAAGGCTGCGAACTGCACCGGAAAGGGCTGATCCAGACCGAGGTCAGCACGCAGTTGAGTCCGCTGCTCGGGTGTGGCGTCCTGGCCCAGCAGGTTGGTCACCGGGTCGCCGACATACTGGAACAGCATGAAGGCGATGAATGCCACGGTGAGCATCACCATGACGGCCTGGGCCAGGCGGCGGAGGATAAAGACAATCATCGTCGGACGGCCCGCCGCGGCGCCGTGGCTGTGTTCAGTTGACCCTTACGGCGCGCATGTCGATCCGGTTGTCGGCGCGGTGATAGACCGTCACGCCCTTCTTCATCGCCCACGGGATCACCTGGTTGTGCAGCGGGATGTGCGAGACATCCTGGTGCGATTGCAGCAACGCCTGTTCGATCAACGAATTGCGAGTCGACTGGTCGACCTCCTGCTTGATCCGTTCGACCAGGGCATCGACCTGCGGGTTGCTGTAGCGACCGACGTTGTAATTGCCGTCGCCCTGCGCACCCACGGTGCGCACCAGCGATTGCAGCGAATACAGCGCATCGAAAGTCGGCACGCCCCAGCCGAGCATGTAGATGCTGGCTTCGTAGCGCTGGATCATCGGGAAGTACGTCACCAGCGGCAGGGTGCGCAGCTTGGCCTTGATGCCTATCTTCGCCCACATCGCAGTCACGGCCTGGCAGATCTCCTCGTCGTTGATGTAGCGGTTGTTCGGACAGGCGAAGTCCACTTCAAAGCCGTTCGGGTAGCCGGCCTCGGCAAGCAACTTCTTGGCGGCATCGACGTTGTAGGGCCAGCGCGCATCAGCCTTCTTGCTCCAGCCATTGACCTGCGGCGAGATCAAAGCGCCGGTGGGCTGCGAGAGGCCGCGCATCGTGACCCGGTGAATGGTCTGCACGTCGATGGCCTGGTACAGCGCCTTGCGCACGCGCAGATCCTTCAGCGGATTCTTGCCCTTGATGTTGCTGCCGGGCAGCTCGTCACGGAACTGGTCCATGCCGAAAAAGATGGTCCGGTTTTCGGCACCATCGACCACCTTGAGGCTGGGCGCTGCACGCAATTTTGGCAGGTCGGCCGGCGACGGGTCGAGCACCATGTCGATCTCGCCAGACAGCAGCGCCGCCACGCGCGTGGCCTCTGACTTGATCGGCGTGTAGACAATTTCGGTCACATTGGACTCGGACTTGCCCCACCAGGCCGGGTTCTTCACCAGCACCAGCTTCACGTCCTGCTCCCAGCTCTTGAGCATGAACGGGCCGGTGCCGTTGGCGTGGCGGTGGGCGTAGTTCTCGTCCTTGGTCTTGATGTCCTTGGGCTCCAGCGACTTGTTCTTTTCGGCCCAGCCCTGGTCCATCATGCGCAACTCGGTCATCTGTCGCAGCAACACCGGATTCGGGCCCTTGGTGAAGATGTCGACGGTGTAGTCGTCAACCTTGACCACGCGGTCGATGCCCTGGGTGTAGACGCCGAAGTTCGAGCTCTTGGACATCGCCCGCTCGAGCGAGAACTTGGCGTCGTCGGCGTTGAATGTGGCGCCGTCGTGGAACTTCACGCCCTGGCGCAGCGTGATGCGCAACTGCGTTGGGCTGACCTGCTTGTAGCCTGTGGCAAGAATCGGTTCGAGCTCGAATTTCTTGTTGTAGTAGAAGAGCGACTCGTACACCGATGCGTGCACACCGTTTGACAAAGCGTTGTTCTGTGAGTGGATGTCCCAGGTCGGGATGTCGCTCGCGCTCGTCCACTTGAAGGTGTTGGCAAGCGCAGGCGCGGCACCGAACACGGTGGTCAGTGCCAGGGCGGTGAGGGTCGATGCAGCACGGTGCAACATGGTGGGACCTCTTGAATCTTGAAGGATCCGCATCATCCGCAAATCCCGCACCCACCGCAAACGGGTCTTACCCGATGCGGGTCGATTGCGGCATCAGTGCAATGAGATATCGCCGTACCAGGTGTTGACCTGGGATTGCGTGTTGTCACCGTCGGTCATGACGGCCATGGCCTGCAGTGCGCCCGGCGCCTCGCCGAAGGCCAGACGAAAGTCCTCAACCAGATTGCGGCGGTAGCTGCGCCACTGGCGCAGCCCCGTTACGCCGGACTCAACGACGATCTTGCGGATGCGGTCGCTCTGCGGGTTGACGATCACGCTGCCCACCGGAGCCTGGGCGTCCCATACGTACATCAGCGTGGCAAATGGAGGCGGCTCCCCGGACAACGCATGCACCAAGTCGAACAGCATCTGATTGCGCGCAGACAGTCGGCTCACGTCTCCCGCAAAGGCGAACATCACCCGCGCCGAAGCATCTTCACGGTCAATCTGAGAGACGTCGGCGTTTGCCGGCAGGGCCTGAACCCACCACGAGAACTCGACCTCGCCGAGGGACTCTGCCGCACGCGAGGCGTGCCGACGCCACATGGACGCCGAGCTGTGCGCTCGCGCCGCGACTGCGGAGCGGCCCTCCTTGGGCTCGTGCCGGTAGACGGTAGGCCGCTTGCCCGGCAAGTGCACCGCGTGCCACCCCTCAGCCCCGAGGGCCTCGGACGGAACGCTCGGCAACGTCGCGCAGCCCGCCATCATCATCAGGCTCGAGATCGTCAATGCGGCTTGCACGCCCCGGTGGCGCCACGCGGCGGTCCAGTCATGCATATCGCGGGCCCTAAGTGTTGATCCCAAGAACAAGGGCCGCCTTGCGGGCGGCCCTGAAATCCCAACGCGACGTTTTTAGAAGCGGTGGCGGATGCCGAAGGCCACGTTGTTCGAGTCGGTGCCGGCGCTGCTCGTGACGCCCCCCAGGAAGCCGGCCTGGCCCGGCGCAGCCTGGCCGAGTCCCTTGTTGTTGTAGTGCGCAAGCACTGCGTTCAAATCGGTGCGCTTGGACAGCGCGTAGGTGTAGGCCACGCCGTACGACGCCACATCGGCATTCGCGGCCTTGCGGTCGTTGAAGCTGGTGTAGGTCACGTAGAAGGTGTTCGGCCCGGTGGTCATCTTGTAGCCCAGATGCAGCAACTGCGCATCCTGCCTGAGCGCCGTCGTGAAGGCCGATTGGACCAGCGCCGCGCCCCCGGCGCCGACCAGCGGCGTCAGGCTCGCCGTGATGGTCGACACACCCGACGGATTATCGTCCTCGATCTTGGCGTACATCGCGCTGACGGTGCCCGGGCCGATCGCGAGCGAAGCGCCGACGGCCAAGGACTTGAGCGACTCCAGGCCGATATCGTTGTTGCGCTGGTTGTAGCCCAGGCCGACTGCCAGGTTGCCGGTCTTGTACATCGCCATCGCGCCGCCGAAGCGGTTGGCCTTGCTGTTGCCAGGCACGGTACCGAAGGCGTACATGGCCGAGGCGGTGATTCCGCCCAACTGGATGCGGTACTGGAGCGCATTGTTCATGCGGATGTCAAAGCCACCCGGCAGCGATGCGACCTGACCCGCCGCCAGGCTGGACTGGGTCCCCATCGTGTCGAACGCCGCCTGCACTTCATAGGCCGGCGTGTACTGCCGACCGGCGAGCACGGCACCGAAGGGCGTCACCAGGCCGACATAGGCCTGACGGTCCCAGAAGGTGTTGCCGAGGTTGACGCCGACTGTTGCGCCGATCGACGCGGCAACGCCCGAGACCGCCGGCTGCAACGCGCCTGGCAGGCCAAGCAGAGCCGCCTGGTTCAGCCGATCAGGCACGACCTGTGGGCTGGAGGGTGGCCGGTTGCTGCCGGTGCCATTGTTGATCTCAAGCCGGTGCTCGAGCACAAACAGTGCACGCCAGCCGCCGGCCATGTCCTCGTTGCCGCGCAAGCCAACGCGCGAGCCTTCCATGATGCCGCTGACGAGTTGGTTCTTGTTGCTGGACAGGCCCGTCGTGTGCGTCAGGCCCGCATCAGCGATGCCATACACGCTGACGGTGCCGGGCGCGGCGGCTTGCGCCAAACAGGCGCCGCTCGCGGCAGCCAACACGGTCAGGGTCAGTGCTCTTTTCATGGTCTGGAGTCTCCGGATTTTCAGCCTTGGATTTTCACCGATGGCTGCATCCAATGCCCCGCGCTGTTGCAGCCCGCCAACGCCTGTTTTCCCTGAGACGCGCCGCAGAATGAAAAAGGCCGCCCGAAGGCGGCCTGGTCTCACGCACGAAGCGTGAAGATCGATCAGAAGCGGTGCGTCACGCCCAGGTCGAAGGCAGCCTTCTTCTGGGCTGTCGTGAAACGCTCGCCGCTGGACTTGCCGATCGTTGCGTACAGGTTCGTGCGCTTGGACAGGTTGTAGTCGCCGCCGAAGCCGAACTTGCTGCCGTCGCAACCACGCGTGCCAACGCCGCCGTTAAGGCAGGTGTTCAGGTTCGAGTCGACCCGCACATAGCCCGCACGAATCAGCACGGGGCCCATCGGCGCCGTAACGCCAATCGACATGTTCTTCGAATCTTCACGCACTGCACCGCGGAAGTCGTCGCCCTTCTCGAACTGTCCCAACAGCCTGAAAGCGCCGAAGTTGTAAGCAGCGTAGAGACCCGTCGTCTTCAGGTCGGCGGCATTCTTGTCATAGGCCACACCCACATTCAGCGGGCCTGCAGCGTAGCGCAGGCTGAAACCCATCGGGCGCTCAGAGGTGGCGCCGAGCGCCGGGCCCGCCTGCCCGAAGTTGTTCGCAGTCTCGGCCTGCAACTGGCCTTCGCCAGCGGCGATGGCAGCATGCACGCTGAGGCCACCCATGGCCGGCGAGCGGTAGTAGATCGCGTTGTTGGCACGGATCGTGGCGGCCATACCGCCCGTGTGCACGCTGCCCACGGTGCCGGTGGCGAACGGATCGAACCCGCCGTTCATGTCCTGCAGCGGCATCAGGATGCGGCCCAGACGCACGTCACCGAACCCACCCGCCAAGCCGACCGCCGTGTTGCGCCAGAACGTGGCACCGGCGCTGTTGACAGTACCGTCCTGGATACGGAAACGATGGTTCAGCGAGAAGAACGCCGCCATGCCGCCGCCGAGGTCTTCACGGCCCGAAAGCGTGAAGTTGTTGTAACCCGACTGCGAGCCAGACATATTCCAGTCATTGCCGGTCGCGGTGCCGACACGCCGGATGCCAGCGTCGAGCATGCCCGACAGCGTGACAGACGATTGAGCCGTAGCGACGCCAGCAAAGGCGGTCAGCGCGGCGAGAGCGAGAAGCGATCTTTTCATTGCAACTATCTCCTAGGTTAAGAAAGGGGCCCCGATTGAGGAACCGCCTGGGAAAATGATTCCGTCCCGATGAAGGAGGTTGATCAGGCCAACCTCCTCAGCGGAAGTTGTGTGTATTCCAACAGAGGCCTCCACCGCTGCAAAGCGTTGGCCGTGAATTCCGTCACCCGTGTTGTCGGTCTACAACGAACCGACACAGGTCAAGATGCTGTGATGTCAGTAGTGACTTCGTGGCAAACGCTGATCTATCCTAACCGCCATGTTTACCGACATTGATCGAGGTCTGATCGCTGCGGATGCCATGCTGAAAACCCTGAGCGGGTCAGCACGCGCCCAGCGCGCCCGGCCGGCCGCCGAGGACGCCGAATTGTCGGCCGCAGAACGGCGCGTGTCCGGCGCCCTGATGCGCGTCAACCATGTCGGCGAGGTTTGCGCCCAGGCGCTGTACCAGGCTCAGGCCTTGACCGCACGCACACCCGCGCTGCGCAAGCAAATGGACACGGCGGCACGCGAGGAGATTGACCACCTGGCGTGGACCGAACAGCGCCTGCGCGAACTCGGTGACCGGCCCAGCCTGCTCAACCCGCTCTGGTATGCGGGGGCCTTCGCGCTCGGCCTGGCCGCCGGGCGCGCCGGCGATGCGTGGAGCCTGGGCTTCGTCGTCGAGACCGAACGCCAGGTCGAGGAGCATCTGGCCGATCATCTGTCGCGCCTGCCCGCGCGCGACGGCGTGTCGCGGTCGATCGTGGCGCAAATGAAGGATGACGAGGCGCAGCATGGGCGTGCAGCCCAACAGGCTGGCGCCGCTCAGCTGCCAGCGCCGCTGTTGATGGCAATGCGGCTTGCGGCCAAGCTCATGACCACGACCGCGCACCGCATTTGATCGCAGCCGCGGCGCGAGGCGAATTCTGCCCCTGAGCTCAGGCGGCCTGCACCTCGTGGCTCGTCGTGATCTCGGCGGTCTTGGCCAGCATGATGCTGGCCGAGCAGTACTTCTCGTGCGAGAGAGCCACGGCGCGCGCCACCGATTCGGCTTGAAGGCCGCGGCCGGTGACGATAAAGTGCATGTGAATGCGCGTGAACACCTTGGGCTCCGCGGGCGCGCGCTCCGCGCTCACCTTGACGCGACATCCGGTGACGTCGTGACGGCCGCGCTTGAGGATCAGCACGACGTCATAGGCGGTGCAGCCCCCGGTGCCGGCCAGCACCGTCTCCATCGGCCGCGGCGCCAGGTTGTGACCACCGCCCTCAGGCGCACCATCCATTGTCAGCAGATGACCGCTGCCGGTTTCGGCCACGAAGGCCATGCCACTGGCGGCAACCCAATCGACCGTGCATTCCATCCTCGCCCCTTCCCGTATGGTTCGTGCGCCTGACACGTCGGCGGCGCACTGCATTTTGCGCCGCCGCAGGGCACCCCCCTTCAGGCGTGCCCTGAAGCCCTCGCGCGGGGTGCTGACCTATCATGCGCGGCAACAAGGCCAGCGCTGAATGGAGACGCGGACAATGGCAGGCTCACCCCGGGTGCGGCGCAAGGCGGGTGGCGAGTACCTGCAGAAGATCCTGACTGCACGCGTCTACGACGTGGCGATCGAGTCGCCGCTCGAAGTGGCTCGCACGCTATCGCGCCGCCTGGGCAACCAGGTGCTGCTCAAGCGCGAAGACCAGCAACCGGTGTTCAGCTTCAAGCTGCGCGGCGCCTACAACAAGATGGCGCATCTCACGCCCGAGCAACTGGCGCGCGGTGTGATTTGCGCCTCGGCCGGCAACCATGCCCAAGGCGTGGCGTTGGCGGCCAAGAAGCTGGGCTGCCAGGCCCTGATCGTGATGCCGGTGACGACGCCCAAGCTGAAGATCGACGCCGTGCGAGCCTTCGGCGGCGAAGTCGTGCTGCATGGCGACAGCTACTCCGACGCCCACGCCCACGCCACCGCCCTGGAGGCCGAGCGCGGCCTGACCTTGGTGCACCCGTTCGACGATCCGCATGTGATTGCCGGTCAGGGCACCGTGGCGATGGAAATCCTGCGCCAGTGCCAAGGACCGCTGGATGCGGTGTTCGTGGCCATTGGCGGTGGCGGCCTGATCTCGGGGGTGGCGGCCTACATCAAGGCAGTGCGGCCCGAGGTCAAGGTCATCGGCGTGCAGACTCGCGACTCCGACGCCATGCTGCGCTCGGTGCGCGCCGGCCGCAGAGTGACGCTGCATGACGTGGGCCTCTTTTCCGACGGCACCGCGGTCAAACTGGTCGGCAAGGAGACGTTTCGACTGACGCGGGCGCTGGTCGACGATTTTGTGGTGGTCGATACCGACGCCGTCTGCGCCGCGATCAAGGATGTGTTCCAGGACACGCGAAGCATCCTCGAGCCTGCGGGCGCCCTCGGCGTGGCCGCCGTCAAGCAGTACGTCGCAGAGCACAAGCTAAAAGGCCAGACCTTTGTGGCCATCACGTGCGGCGCGAACATGAACTTCGACCGCCTGCGCTTTGTCGCCGAGCGGGCCGAGTTCGGCGAGCAGCGCGAGGCGCTGTTCGCGGTCACGATTCCCGAAGAGCGCGGCTCGTTCAAGCGCTTCTGCGAACTGATCGGCCCGCGCAGCGTCACCGAGTTCAACTACCGCATCTCCGACCCCAAGGTCGCGCATGTCTTCGTCGGCATTGCGATTGCCCAGCGCGACGAGGCCGACCGGATCGAGCGCAATTTCGTTCGCCATGGTTTTGCCACCGTCAACCTCACCGACGACGAACTCGCCAAGGAGCATGTGAGGCACATGGTCGGCGGGCGCTCAGAACTGGCACACCACGAACGCCTGTACCGCTTCGTTTTTCCCGAACGGCCGGGTGCACTCATGCGCTTCCTGGCCGCGCTGCAGCCGGACTGGAACATCAGCCTCTTCCACTACCGTGACCAGGGCGCTGACTACGGCCGCATCCTGGTCGGACTGCAGGTGCCTGCCAGCGACGCGCGCGCGCTGCGAGAGTTTCTTGACCGCCTCGGTTACCCCTATGTCGACGAGTCCGACAACCCCGTCTGCAAGCTGTTCCTGAGGTAGTTCACTGCGGCCGCCCCGCCGCCTACACTCGCGGCCATGTCGACCACGACCCCGTCCCTGATCAATCCGACGTCCAACGCGCTGCTCGAGCGCGCCCTGCGCGACAAGTTGCAGCGCCGCGCGGAGACCATCGGCAGCCTGGGCGAGCTGGAGCCGCTGGCGGTACGCATCGGGTTGATCCAGAACACCTTGAAGCCAAGATTCCGCGAGCCGCAATTGGTGCTCTTCGCGAGCGACCACGGCCTGGCCGTCGAGGGCCTGCCCACGACGCCTGGCCATGGCACCGCCCAGCGCGCCTGGCAGGCCTTGACGGGTCAGTTGCCGGTGGCGGTGTTCGCGCGCATTCAAGGCCTCACGCTGTCAGTGGTCGATGCCGGTGTGGCCGAGCGGCTGGCGCCACACGAGCGGCTGCTGATGCGCAAGATCGCCCATGGCACGCGCAATTCCCGTGTCGGTGCCGCAATGTCGGTCGATCAGGCCCAGGCGGCGATTCGTGCCGGCATGGAAATCGGCGAAGCCCTGCCGGGCAACCTCGTGGCCTGCGCCGGGATCGGCGTCGGCGGCCACGAGAGCGCGGCGCTGGTGCTGTCTCGCTTGGCGGGCGCACCGGTGCGCGAATTGCTGCTGTCGCATCCGGCCATGGATCCGAACCATTTGACCCACCTGCTGGTCATCACGCAGGCCGCGCAGGGCCGCCACCGTGAGGTCAGCGACCCGGTCGAAGTCCTGGCGGCCGTGGGTGGCTTCGAGATTGCGATGATGGTCGGCGTGATGTTGGTCGCTGCCAGCCGCCGGCACCTGATCATGGTCGACGGGCTGCCGGCCTGTGCCGCGCTGATGGTCGCCGCGCGCATTGCAGCGCCGGTCACCGACTACGGTGTGTTCTGCCGCAGCCATGGCCATAACGGGCTGGACTACGCGCTGAACCTGTTCCACACGTCGGCGTTGCTCGAGCTGGGCATGGAGAGCACCGACGGCACCGGCTCGACCTTGGCCTGGCCGCTGATTCGCGCGGCCGCGGCCCTTCTCACCGAAGTCGTCGAAGGCGAAGACCCGGGCCCCTCGCGTCCGGGCAGCCTCGACAGTCAATTCGGTGCGCTGGGACAAGCCGCCGGCTGAGCGCAGGCGGCGGCGCAGCCTGTCCTAGCGGCTGAGGGTCTGGGAGGTTGCAGATTGCGGCGGCGGCGGCACCAGGATGGGCTCGCCCTGCAGCGGCAACGCAGGCACGGCCACCACCGGCGAGGCGGTCGTTCCTGCCGCTGTGCCCGGCAAGGCCCCAGGCAACACCGGCGCCTGAGCCAGCGGCAGGCTGCCGGTGGCTGGCGGCGGCAGCGCCGGTATGTCAAGCGTCACCTGCGGCGCCGCGCCCGATGTGCCGAGCCGCGCCCCCCGCGCATGCACCGACTGCAGCACAAGGTCGCCGTCGACCGCTGCGCCCACCGCATAGCTGCGCGCCGGCTTGCCATCGACCGAGATCAGGGCCAGCCCGGTGCGGTCGCCGCCTTGGCGCGGTGCGGCCACGCCGAGGAGGCGAAAGCGCGATGCCAAGGGGCTCTCGGTGGCCGCCTGCGCAGCACCCGTCGGGCTCACCGGGGCGGCGCCGAAGAGGCGCGTCAGGTCGCCGCGCGGCGCGGTTGCCGCGCCCACGGTCACCGTATGCGCCGGAGCTGCAGGCGATGCCGCGCCAAGGCGCAGAGCCCAGAACATTGCACTGGCGGCAACTGCGGCCCAGATCACGAATGCAACGAGGCGTACCTTCATGGCTGCCGATTATCATTGAACGCATCGCACCTAGCGCCCTGCCACCCTGCGCCATGGCGTGCAACCTGCACGCCACAGCGCTTAGCACACCATGAGCCGCCACCCCATCCTGTCCCTGCGTCCCAGCCTTGCGCGCGGCTTCACGCTGATCGAGTTGCTGGTTGTCTTGGTGATCATTGGCGTGCTGGCCGCGCTGATCGTGCCCAATGTGCTCAATCGCGCCGACGAGGCACGGGTGACTGCCGCGCGCACCGACGTCAACAACCTGATCCAGGCGATGAAGTTGTACAAACTCGACAACCAGCGTTTCCCAACTGCCGAGCAGGGCCTTGAGGCGCTGGTCAAGAAGCCCAACGTCGGCACCCTGCCACCCAACTGGAAGCCCTACCTCGACAAGCTGCCCAACGACCCGTGGGGCCGCGCCTACCAGTATGTCAATCCGGGCGTGAAGGGCGAGATTGATGTCTTCAGCTTCGGCGCCGACGGTCAGCCCGGCGGTGAAGGCAACGATGCGGACATCGGCTCCTGGCAGTAGCCCACGCCGGCTGCGCCCGGCATCGCCCGAGACGGGCTTCACGCTGATCGAAGTCATGCTGGTGATGGCCATCATCGCCATCGCCACCGCGCTGGTCAGCCTGGCTCTGCGCGACGGCACCCAGAGCCGCCTGGACGAAGAAGGCGCCCGCTTGTCGGCGCTGCTCGAATCTGCCCGCGCAGAGGCCCGCGCCCTGGGTGTGACTGTGCGCTGGGTTCCGGTCGATCCCGATGCCAGCGACGGTGCTCACTTTCGTTTTGTCGGCCTGCCGCCAGGCGCTGAGTTGCCCACGCGCTGGCTCGCTGAGGGCGTCAGCGCCGAGGTCATCGGCGCGCGCGCCGTGCTGCTCGGCCCCGAGCCCGTGCTGCCAGCGCAGCGGCTTGTCCTGCTGCTCGAAGACCGACGCCTGGTGCTGGTCAGCGATGGCCTGGCACCCTTCGGCCCGGCGGTCGAACCCGCCAGCCCCACACAGTGAACTCACACCACCTGACTCGCGGATTCACCTTGATCGAGGTGCTGGTGGCGCTGGCCATCGTGGCGGTGGCGCTGGGTGCCGGCGTCAAGGCCGCTGGCGCGCTGACCGCCAATGCGCAGCGCGTGGCCGATGTCAGTGCAGCCCAATGGTGTGCTGACAACCAGCTTGCCAACCTGAAACTGGCGCGCCAGTTTCCAGGCGTCGGTGACAGCGAATTCACCTGCGAACAGCTTGGCCGCAGCTTCAAAGGTCAGCTGCAAGTGCGGCCGACGCCCAACCCCAACTTTCGCCGCGTCGACGCCCACATCGCTGACGACACGGACCAGCCCCTGTTGACCCTGTCAACAGTCTTGCCTCGGTACTGATGAGGGCGCCCCAACTGAGGTCGCCGGCAAGCGCGGAACGCGGCATTCGGCGCAGCGCGACGAACCGCATTGCGCGTGCGGTGCAGGCCGGTTTCACGCTGATCGAAGTGTTGGTCGCGCTGGCCCTGATGGCCGTCCTGGCCGGCATGGCCTGGCAGGGCCTCGAAGGCATCTCGCGTGCACGCACCGTGAGCCAGGATCATGTCGCGCAAACGTTGCGCCTGAACACCGTGCTGGCGCAGTGGGAGCAGGACCTGCAGTCCGTGTTCGACACCCGCCTCGTGCCCGCACTGGCCTTTGATGGCGCCACCCTGCGCTTGGTCCGGCGCCATCCCGATGGCTTGCAAGTCGTGGCCTGGTCGCTGCGCGACCAGCGCTGGCTGCGATGGACGGGCCCCGTCGTCACACAGGCCACGGCCCTGCAGAACAGCTGGCTGGTCAGCCAGCAATTGCTGGGCAACGAAACTGCGCAACTGCGCATGCAGGAGGGTCTGGCCCGCTGGCAGGTCTACTTCTACCGCGGTAACGCCTGGAGCAACGCACAGTCGAGTGCCGATGTGGTCGCGGCGGCGCCCGCCGCGTCGGCGCCGATTGAAGTTCGCACGCAGTTGCCCACCGGCGTGCGCGTCGTGCTCGGCTTCGAAGGCAGCGGCCTGGCCGGCGAGCTGACGCGTGACGTGATGCTCGCGCCGCAGATGCCATGAGCGCGCCGGGCCGCCCCAAGCGCGAAACCGGCGCGCACAGCGCGATGGTCGCCTGATGAGTGCTGATCGCCCTCCCCGTCGCCGCCAGCGCGGTGCCGCGCTGCTGCTGGCGATGCTGATCCTGACGCTGGTGGCCACGCTGGCGTCCGGCATGGTCTGGCAGCAATGGCGGGCGATCCAGGTCGAAAGCGCCGAACGCGCCCGCACGCAGGCGGCGTGGATTCTGTCGGGCGCGCTGGACTGGGCGCGACTGATCCTGCGTGAAGACGCGCGCACCGGCGGCGCCGACCACCTCGGTGAGCCCTGGGCGGTGCCGCTGGCCGAGGCGCGGCTGTCGTCGTTCCTGGCCGCCGACCGCGACAACAACAGTGCCGCCGAGTCCGAAGGGCTCGAGGCCTTCCTGTCGGGCAGCATCACCGATGCGCAATCACGCTGGAACCTGCGCCGGCTGATCGACGCCGAAGGCAAGGTCGCGCCGGCTCAACTGCGCGTGCTGCAGCGCCTGGCCGAGCAGGCCGGCCTGCCCAGCGACAGCTCCGAGCGCATCGCCCAGGCGCTGCGCAAGGTCTGGGCGCCGAGCGTGGCAGCTTCCGGCGCCGCGCCGGCGCAGGCTGCGATCGCCCCGCAGCGTCTGGCCGAGCTCACCTGGCTGGGCATTGACGCAGACGGCATTCGCCGCCTCGAACCCTGGGTCACCCTGCTGCCCAGCAGCGACACGCGTGTCAACGTCAATACGGCTGCCGCCGAAGTGATAGCCGCCACGGTCGACGGCATGGGCCTGGGCAGCGCCCAGCGCCTGCTCCAGGAACGCCAGCGGGTGCCTTTGCGTGATCTCAACTCCGCGGCGGCGAGGGCCTACTTCCCGGCTGATCCGCAGACCAACCTCGACGGTCTCGGCGTCTCCAGCCGCTACTTCATCGTCCAGGGCCGGCTGCGCCTGGGCGAGCGCGTGCTCGAAGAACGTTCGCTGATCGAGCGGCGCCAGCTCGACATCGTGGTCCTGGCCCGCGAACGCATCAACCTGCGCGACCGCAATTGACAGGCGCGCACCCCAGGGATCGCCCGCGTCGTCGTGCAACTCCACACCAAATACACTCGCTAAGTCATTGATTTCACGCCGGATGCCGTTGCCGCACCGGTACTTTGGCGCTAGCCTCCTTCGGCCATCATGTCCACACTGGTTATCCAACTCCCCGCAAGGACGCGCCTGCAAAGCGGCGCCGAGAGTCTGCCCGCCTCGGCGCCAGGCCGCAGCGCGGCCGAGCTCGCCTACGTGCTCACGCCCGACGGGCTGGCGCTCACCAAACACGGGCGCGCGGCCGCCAGCTTGTTGCCCAAGGCCGACACAGTGGTGATGGTGTTGGCCGACACCGATGTCAGCTGGCACCGCATCAAGGTGCCGAAGGCACCGGCCGTGCGCCAGCGAGCGGCCATCGCCGGCGTGCTCGAAGAACAGTTGCTTGACGAGCCCGGCGCGGTGCACTTGGCGCTGGCCCCTGGCGCGGCGGGCGGTGAGACTGCCTGGATCGCCGCGGTCGACAAGGCCTGGTTCACTGCCGAGCTGGCGGCTCTGGAGAAAGCCGGTCTGCAAGTCGAACGCGTGGTGCCAGTCTCCTGGCCCGAAGATACGCCGCAGGGCCACTTCTCGGCGGCGTTTGGCGCCGACGCAGGGGCACCAATGCAACTGACGTGGTCCGATGCCAAGGGCGTGGCTGCGATCAGCGTGCAAGGCGCACTGGCGCGCCAGATGTTGCCGGCGTGGATCGAACAGCCGGCGCGCTGGAGCGCGCACCCGGCCGTCGCCGCGCCGGCCGAGCGCTGGCTCGGGCGCGGCGTACTCGTGTTAAGCGACGAACAACGCATGCTGCAAGCCATGCGCTCGCTGTGGAACCTGCGCCAGTTCGACCTCGCACCGCGGCACCGCGGCACGCTCGCACTGCGTGATGCCTGGCGGCGTTGGCGCAGCGTCGCCTGGCGGCCGGTCCGCTACGGCGTGGTCGCCTTGGTGGCCCTGCACGTGCTGGGGCTGAACTTGTGGGCCTGGGACCAACAGCGCCAGATCCAGACCAAGCGCGAGGCAATGACCCAGTTGCTGCGCACAACCCATCCGCAAGTCCGCGCCGTCCTCGATGCGCCGGTGCAAATGCAGCGCGAGACCGACAGCCTGCGTGCTGCAGCCGGAAAGGTCGGGGATAGCGACCTCGAAACCGTGCTCGGCGTCGCCGCCGCTGCGTGGCCTGAGGCGCAGTCGCCACTGGCCACGCTGCGCTTTGACAACGGCCGCCTGAGTTTTTCCGCCAGCGGCTGGGCCGAGGCCCAGCTTGCCCAGTTCCGCGCCCAGCTCACGAGCGGCGGCTGGGATTTGGCCTCCACCAACGGCGTGCTGACCATCAGCCGCGGCAAAGCAATATGAAGGGCTTCTCAAACTCTCGTCTGACCCTGCCGGTGAGCGCAGGCGATGCCATCGAGAAGTGGATGTCGCCCTGGCGCGCGCGCTGGCAGGCACTCCGTACGCGCGAGCGCCAGGCGGTGGTGGCGGCGACGTGGTTGCTCGGTCTGTTCCTGCTGTGGGCGCTGGCGATCGCGCCAGCCTGGCGCACGACCCGTGTCGCGCCGGTTCAACTCGATCGCCTCGACGGCCAGTTGCAGTTGATGCAGCGCCAAGCCCTCGATGCCCGCGATCTGCGTGCCACGCCGGCGCTGAACAGCAGCCAGTCGATCGCCGCGCTGCGCACCACCAGCGACGCGCTGGGCGCGGCCGGTCGCTTGCAAGTCGCCGGCGACCGCGCCACGTTGACCCTTACCGGTGTCAATGGCACGCAGTTGCGCGACTGGCTGGCAGAGGCGCGCAGCGCCGCGCGGGCGCGCCCCATCGAGGCCAACCTGACGCGCGGTCCCCAAGGTTACAGCGGCAGCATCGTGCTTGCGCTGCCCGGCGGAGGCGCACCCCAGTGAGCATCATCAGCGCCGCCCTGCGCACCCGCGAGCGGGGTCGTGCGGCGCGCTTTGCACGCACCGGATTCGCCGAATCAACGCTGGCCGAGTTGGCCTGGCAGCGCACGCGCGGCGCCGCCGGGCGCTGGGCTCTTGCCGGCGCAATCGTCGGCACCGTCATCGGGCTGGTGGCCTTTGCGCCTGCCGCCTGGCTGGCCTCGGCGGTGGCCTCGGCGACCGACCAGCGTCTGCTGCTGACCGACGCGCGCGGCACGCTCTGGGCCGGCAGCGCATTGCCGGTATTGAGCGGCGGCCCCGGCAGCCGCGATGCCAGCGCACTGCCCGGCCGGCTTGAATGGAATCTGGCCTGGCGCGGCCTGGGTGCCGAGCTGCGTGCGCGCCAAAATTGTTGCCTGCGCGGCGAAGTACGTGCGCTGATCCGGCCCGGCCTGGGCCGCCTGTCGGTGCAGGTGCTGCCTGCCCAGAGCAGCACGCTCGGCCAGTGGCCGGCTGGCTGGCTGACGGGCTTGGGCACCCCCTGGAACACCCTGCAACTCGGTGGCACGCTGCGCCTGACCTCACCCGGCCTGACCGTCGAATGGGTCCAGGGACGCATGCGCTTTTCCGGCGAGGCCACCCTCGATGTCGCTCACACCTCCTCGCGCGTGACCACGCTCGACACCCTGGGCAGCTATCGCCTGACACTGCGCGGCAACGCCGCCAGCGGCGATGCCGCGAGCCTGACGCTGATCACGGTCGAGGGCGCGCTGCGCCTCTCGGGCCAGGGCGAGTGGGCCGGCACCGGTCTGCGCTTTCGCGGCGAAGCGCAGGCCGCCGAGGGCAGCGAAACGCCACTCAACAACCTCCTGAACATCATCGGGCGGCGCCAAGGCGCACGCTCGGTGATCTCGATCGGATGAGCATGCAAAGACACCCCCATTCAATGGCCCTGCGCCTGATCGCCACGGCCCTCACCGCCAGCCTGTTGACACCACCGCTGGCCGCGCAGACCAGCCGCACCGCCGGCCACAGCCCGGCGCTGAAGTCCGGGACGCAGGTGACGCTGAATTTCGTCAATGCCGACATCGAAGCCGTGACCCGCGCCATGGGCGCCATGCTCGACCGCCAATTCATTGTCGATCCGCGCGTGCGCGGCAATATCACCGTTTACAGCGAAACACCGCTGAGCGTCCGCGAGGCCTACTTGAACTACCTGGCCGCGCTGCGCGGGCTGGGTTTCACTGTGGTCGAGAACGCCGGGCTGTTGAAGGTGGTCCCCGAGGCCGATGCCAAGTTGCAAGCCGGTACGGTGTCGATCGGTGCCGTGCAGCAGCGCGGCGATCAGATCGTGACGCAGATTTTCCGTCTGAACCACGAGAACCCGAACAACCTGGTCGCCGTGCTGCGCCCGCTGATCAGCCCGAACAACACCATCAACGCCAACCCCGGCAGCAACACGCTGGTGATCACCGACTACGCCGACAACCTGACGCGACTGGGCAAGATCATCGCCGCGCTCGACCAGCCGGCGGCGTCGGACATCGAGGTCGTGCCGCTCAAGCATGGCCTGGCCAGCGACATGGCGCCGCTGGTGCAGCGCCTGGCCGACAGCAGTACCGGTGCGATGCCCGGCGCGCCGCCCGGCAGCGGCAGTGGCAGCGTGTCCGTGATTGCCGATGCACGCAGCAACGCGCTGATCGTGCGCGCCACCAACGTCGCGCGCCAGGCGCAGGTGCGCTCGATCATCGACAAGCTCGACCTGCCGACTCAGGGCGGTGGCCCCGGTGGCTCGATCTGGGTCATCCACCTGAAGAACGCCGATGCGGTGAAGCTGGCCGCCGTGCTGCGTGCAGCGTTTGCCACCACCGGGGGCGGCGCGGCCTCGGGCGGATTCCCGACCTCCAGTGCGCAGGTTGGCGCGGGCACGGTCCAGGCCGGTGGCGCCACGGCAGCGGCGGCGCCCCTTCAAGCCTCGGCCGGCCCCAGTACCGGCGGCTTCATCCAGGCCGATCCTTCGACCAACTCGTTGATCGTCACGGCCGCCGAGCCGCTGTACCGCCAGGTGCGCACCATGGTCGAGAAGCTGGACTCGCGGCGAGCGCAGGTCTACATCGAAAGCATGATCGTCGAGGTCAGCGGCGACAACGCGGCCGACTTCGGCTTCCAGTGGCAGGGCCTGATCGGCAACCGCGGCGACAAGAACATAGTCGGTGCCGGCAGCAACTTCGGCACCGGCAGCGGCAACATCATCAACATCAACAGCAGCGCGGCCAGCGGCACGGTGGCGCTCGGCGAGGGCCTGAACATCGGCCTGGTGCGCAATTTCGGCGGCACCTACGCCTTGGCGGCCATCGCCCGCATGCTGCAGACCCAGGCCAACACGAACATCATTTCGACGCCAAACCTGATCACGCTGGACAACGAAGAGGCCAAGATCGTGGTCGGCTCCAATGTGCCATTCATCACCGGCCAGTTCACCAACACCGGCACCGGCGCCACCAACCCTTTCCAGACCATCGAGCGCAAGGATGTGGGTCTGACGCTGCGCATCAGGCCGCAGATAGGCGAAGGCGGCACGGTGAGGCTGTCGATCTACCAGGAGTCGTCGAGCGTGCAGGCGACCGCGGCGGTCGGCACCAGCAACGCCGGGCCCTCGACCAACAAGCGCTCGATCGAATCGAACGTGGTCGTCGACGACGGATCGATCATCGTGCTCGGCGGCCTGATCGAAGACCGCTATTCCGACAACAACGCGCAAGTGCCCTTGCTTGGCGATCTGCCGCTGGTCGGCAACCTGTTCCGCAGCCAGAGCCGCACCAAGACCCGCACCAACCTGATGGTCTTCCTGCGTCCGGTGGTGTTGCGCGACGGCGCCAGCGCCGACAAACTCTCGCTGGACCGCTATGACCTGATCCGCGCCCAGCAGAAGGACGCTCAGCCACCGCGTAGCGTGATGGTACCGGTGAACGACGCGCCCGTCGTCCCGCCGTTGCGTGCCGACCCGGCGTTGCCCGCTTCGGCTCCCAAACCCAACTGAGCAAGCGCATGGGCTCCCGCCACCCCCTGCCCTACGGTTTTGCCAAAGCCCACACGCTGCTGCTCGAAGACGACGGCCAGCAGCTGACCTTGTGGACCGGCGATCACACCTCGACGGCCGCGCTGTCGGAAGTGCTGCGCGTCTACGACGTGCGATGCTTCGAACGCGAGGCCCAGACCAGTCTGGCCCAGCGCATCGCGGTGGCCTATGCCGGCGGCGAATCGAATGCGGCCACCGTGATCGGCGAGGTCGAAAGCGCGGTCGATCTGGGTCGCCTGATGCAGGACTTGCCTGCCGTCGAAGACCTGCTCGAAGCGGCCAACGACGCGCCGATCATCCGCATGCTCAACGCCCTGTTGACGCAGGCAGCCAAGGACGGCGCCAGCGACATCCACATCGAACCCTACGAGCGCAATTCGTCGGTGCGCTTTCGCGTCGATGGCACGCTGCGGGAGGTGGTGCAACCCAATCGCGCACTGCACGCCGCGCTGATCTCGCGGTTGAAGATCATGGCCGAGCTCGACATTGCCGAGAAGCGCCTGCCGCAAGACGGCCGCATCAGCCTGCGCATCGGCGGACGTGCGATCGACGTGCGCGTCTCGACCCTGCCCAGCGCCCACGGTGAGCGCGCCGTGCTGCGTCTGCTGGACAAGGGCGAATCCAAATTCAGCCTCGAGTCGCTGGGCATGGACGGTGAGGTGCTGCGCCAGTTCCGCAGGCTGGTGCAGCAACCCCACGGCATCGTCCTCGTCACCGGCCCGACCGGCTCGGGCAAGACGACCACGCTGTACGCCGCGCTGCAAACGCTGGAAACCGCCACCACCAACGTGTTGACGGTCGAGGACCCGATCGAGTACGAGCTGCCGGGCATCGGCCAGACCCAGGTCAATTCGAAGATCGACCTGACCTTCGCCAAGGCATTGCGCGCAATCCTGCGCCAGGATCCGGACGTGATCATGATCGGCGAGATCCGCGATTTCGAGACCGCGCAGGTTGCGATCCAGGCCTCGCTGACCGGCCACCTGGTGCTGGCCACCGTGCACACCAATGACGCGCCCAGCCTGGTCACGCGACTGATCGACATGGGCGTCGAGCCGTATCTGCTGAGTTCGTCACTGCTCGGCGTGCTGGCTCAGCGCCTGGTGCGCAAGCTGTGTGCGCATTGCAAGCGGGTCGATGCCCGCGGCCGCTACCACCCGGTCGGCTGCGTTGAATGCGGCCAGACCGGCTACCGCGGCCGCACCGGCGTCTACGAATTGATGGCCGTCGACGAGAAGATCAGCGCCTTGATCCACAGCCGCGCGGCCGAGAGCCAGTTGTTCGTGGCTGCCGAAGCCGCTGGCCTGCGTTCGATGCGCGAAGACGGCGAGCGGCTGGTGGTCGAGGGCGTCACCTCCGCCGAGGAAGTCATGCGCGTCACGCGAGAGTAATGTGAGCCCCCGAGCTTGTCGCTTCGCGCCTTCGCTACCCCAAGGGCCACGAAGGGGTCCCTTCGGGACCCTGGGGGCCGCGGCCGCCCCTTCGACCAGGCTCAGGACAGGCTTGGGGCGGCCCGGCGGCGGCCGTCCATGCTAACGACTTCAGATGCCCGCCTACAAATTCGAGGCGCTTGACGCCGCCGGCAAGCCCAAGACCGGCCTGCTCGAGGCTGACAACGCCCGGGCAGCGCGGGCGCAGTTGCGGGCGCAGGCCCTGGTGCCGCTCGAAGTGGTTCCGGTGGCCCAGGCCGCCAACGATGGCCAGTTGTCGCGATTCGGTCGGCGCGTGTTTTCGAGCACCGAGCTGTCGGTCTGGACGCGGCAGATGGCCGGCCTGGTCGGCGCGGGCCTGCCGCTGGAGCGCGCCCTCACCGCCCTGGTCGACGAAGCCGAAGATCCACGCCAGCGCGAGCTGGTCGCGCACCTGCGCAGCGAGGTCAATGCCGGCAGCCCGTTCGCGCGCGCGCTGGGCAGCGCGCCACGCGAATTCGATGACGTCTACCGCGCCGTGGTCGCGGCCGGCGAGCAGAGCGGCGCACTGGGTACGGTGTTGGAGAAGTTGGCCGACGACCTGGAGGAGCGCCAGACGCTCAAGGGCAAGCTCATAGGGGCCACGCTTTACCCGGCCATCGTCTCGCTGATCGCCGTGCTGATCGTGATCTTTCTGGTCACGTATGTGGTGCCACAGGTGGCCAGCGTGTTTGCCGGCAGCAAGCGCTCGCTGCCGATGCTCACGGTGATCATGCTGGCCGTCAGCGCCTTCGCGCGTCAATGGGGCTGGCTGGTGCTGCTGGCTGCGGTCGGCGGCGGCATGGCGTTCATGTATTCACTGCGCAATGAGGCGGTGCGTGAGCGCTTCGATGCACTGTGGCTGAGGCTCCCGCTGATCGGTCGCCTGGCGCGCGGCTACAACGCGGCGCGGTTCGCCGGCACGCTGGCGATGTTGGCGGCGGCCGGCGTGCCGATCCTCAAAGCCCTGCAGGCGGCCTCTGAAACGCTCGGCAACCGCGCCATGCGCGCCGATGCCATGGCCGCGTTGGTGCAGGTTCGCGAAGGGGCGCCCCTGGCCAACGCGTTGGCAGCGAACAAGCGCTTTCCTGGTCTGTTACCGATGTTCGCCCGGCTGGGCGAGCAGACCGGCACGCTGCCGCAGATGCTGCAGCGGGCCGCGACCCAGCTTAGCGTGGACGTGCAGCGCCGGGCCATGGCGCTGGCCACCGTCCTCGAGCCGCTGCTGATCGTGGCCATGGGCGCGATGGTGATGTTGATCGTGCTGGCCGTGTTGCTGCCGATCATCCAGCTCAATACCTGGGTCAAGTAGGCTGCGGCTCGGACCGGAGCGGCGGCGCGGCAAGCGCCATGCAAGACCCAATGGGTCCGTCAGCAAATCAACTCAGCGGCGGTACCCCCGCGAAGGCCACGCCGAGCGGGGCCACGGCCACTGGCGACGCCTTGGTCAACCCGCGGATTGGCGAGGACGGTGTCTCGTACGCGGGGGCCGCGCTCACCAGGTCGAGCACGTCCTCGGCGAAAGCTTCGCTGCGGTAGACGGGGGACTCGATGGTGGTGCTCATTTGCGGGCTCCTGCGAAAGTGGCAGTCTCTGAGCTAGACGTGTCTGGGCGATGTCTGGATGACCGCAACGGCCTGGACCTTGTGTGCAAATGTGTCTCGAGGCGGGCACGCCATGCCCGTGCTCAGGCCGGCTGCGTGAGAACGGTTTGCGTCAGTTGAGGCACGGCGCTGTGAGCCGTCGCCAGGGCGTCGATGCCAGAGAGCAGGGTCAAGGTGACGACCACGGCAGCGGCCAGGGCGTTCAAGCGGGCGGTGGTGGACATCGTGGGCAGGTGGTTCATGGTCGGCTCCTGGGGTTGAATCAATGTGTCGATGGCTGAACTCTAGGCATCAGGGCGGCGCGGCGCGACTGCGTTGCGACCAATTGCGCTCAGCGCGGCTCGGACGGCAGATGCCGGCGACAGACGGTGTGCGACTTGCTGCACATGCGCCGCATCTGGCGGCCGTTGCGCCGTCATTTCCGCCCTTGCATTGGTCTTGTCAGTGATTGAATGATTGCCACAGGCTCCAGGAGATTCGCATGCAGGCAACGCAGTCGCCCAGCATCCCGATCGCAACGATGCGCAACGTCTACCGCTGTGCCGACATCGAGCGCCGCCTGCACAAGCTACCGCCCAAGGATCACGAAGGCCTGCGCAGCACCTACGAGCGCATGCTCGAGAAGGGGCCCGAGCGCTTCCAGGTCAAGCCCGCGGGCGTGCCGGCGATGGACCACCTGTACGACGAGCTACCGAACTTCCATCTCGCCCTGGACGACGTCAAGCGCCAGTTGGCGCTGTGCCAGGACAGCTGTGACGCGCTCGAGATTGCGCCGATGTTGCTGCTTGGCCCGCCGGGCATCGGCAAGACGCACTTCGCGCGCGAGATTGCTCAGTTGCTGAGCACCGGCATGGGTTTTGTATCGATGAGCAGCCTGACCGCCGGCTGGGTGCTGTCGGGTGCGTCGAGCCAATGGAAAGGCGCGCGCCCGGGCAAGGTCTTCGAGACCCTGGTCGACGGCTCCTACGCCAACCCGGTGATGGTCGTCGACGAGATCGACAAGGCCGGCGGCGAACATGCCTACGACCCGCTCGGCGCGCTGTACAGCCTGCTCGAGCACGACACGGCGGTCGGCTTCACCGACGAATTCGCCGAAGTGCCGATCGATGCCAGCCAACTGATCTGGGTGGCCACGGCCAACGAAGCCCGAGCAATCCCTGCGCCGATCCTGAACCGCATGAACGTCTATGAAATCGTCGCGCCTGACCCGCATGCGGCGCGACAGATCGCTGCCAAGTTGTACAAATGCATCCGCGCCGGCCATGACTGGGGCTCGCGTTTCGAGGCCGAGCCACCACCCGCCGTGCTCGAGCGCATGAGCGAGTTGGCGCCACGCGAGATGCGCCGCGCGTGGATGACGGCCTTCGGCAATGCCAAGCTCGACAAGCGCGAGCACCTGCTGCTGCGCGACCTGCCGGCACCCGGGCAGCGCCGCTCGGCGATCGGATTCATTCAGTAGGCAGCCGTCGGAGCCCGGCGCGGCAGATGCCGCTGCGGGCGCTCAGGCCGCGACCAAACCCGCCGACGCGCCCCCGCGCTGCAGGCAATTGCGCCCGGCCTGCTTGCCGGCGTACATCGCCGCGTCGGCGCGCTTAAGCAGGCTGAGTGCGTCGCTGCCGTCCAGCGGTGCCAGGGCGTAGCCGGCGGTCAGGCCCACGCGGCATGCCTGCCCTGCGACCTCGAACGGTTGCGCGAATCCCGCGAGCAGCTTTCGCCCCAGCGCCCGGGCCTCGGCGTCGCCGGGCAGTCGCGTGGCGACGACGACGAATTCGTCGCCGCCCAGGCGGGCCACCGTGTCGCTGGCGCGCACCAGCGACTCCAGGCGCCGCGCCACAGCGACCAGCAGGGCATCGCCCGCGTCGTGGCCGAGCCGGTCGTTGACCGCCTTGAAGCCGTCCAGGTCAACCAGGTACACGGCGGTCATTCGCTCGGGCACGCTCATCGGCAGCACGCGGGCCAGGGCCTCGTTGAGGCCACGCCGGTTCGGCAGGCTGGTCAGTGCGTCCGTATGGGCCAGCGAGCGCAGCGCCGCATGCTCCAGGTGCGCGCGCTGCGCCGAGGCGCGCAGATCCTCGATGCGCAGGCCGAGCACGCGCATCCACATGGCCATCTCGATCATCGAACCGAACTGGAACGCATGCTGGGTCCAGAAGTTGGACGGCACCCAGCCGCGCAACAGTGCGGCCATGCTCAGTATCGCGGCGGCGTAGACCGCCCAGCCGACCAGCAGGTACAGGCCCACGCTCTGGCCCATGCGCGCGCGCCGGTACGCGACCGGGATCGCCAGCAGCATCGGCAGCGGACCGAGCGTGGTCGCCACCAGGGAAGCGCTGCGGTAGCTGACCAGGTCCAACGCAAAGGCGGCGGCCGTCAGTCCCGCGACCAGCGCCTGGGCACGCAGCGCGCTCGAGATCCAGGGCCGCAATTCGGCCACGGCCAGCGCGCGGTCGATGAACAGACAGCCGCCCGCGAGCGCGGCCAACACCGCCAGCGGCGCCGCGTGCTCCACCCACCAGGCGTTGTCGCCCCACAGGTGCTGCGGGCCCAGACCGAAATAGGCGATGAAGAACAAGGCGGTGCAGCCCAGCGCCAGGGCGTAGTGCAGGAACACTGGATCGCGCAGGGTCAGCCAATGCGCCAGGCTGTACAGCAGCAGGCACAGGGCCGCGCCCGCGAGCAGGCCTTGCAGCATCTGCGCCCTGGCCTCGCGGCCGTGGAAGGCTTCGGGCGTGGCGATCACCAGCGGCAGCAGCATCGAGCTGCGCGTCTCGACGCGCAGGAACAGTTCGTGCGTGCGCCCGGCCTCCAGCGTGATCGGCGTCGCGTGCCAGGCGCTCGGCAGCGGATGCTGCGAAAACGGCAGCGTCCGGCCCAGACGCACCGTCGCCTGCACCTCTTTGCCGCCCAGCACATGAAGTTCAACCTTGTCGAGCGAGGCGTACTCGAGCGCCAGCACCCAGTCCGGCCGCGCGCCCCGCGGCAGCTGAACCTCGATGCGCAGCCAGACCGCGTCCTTGCGTGGGCCCAGATTGGCGTGCGGCCCGGTCGGCGCGGCGAATTCGCTGCGGCGCGCCAGCACCTGTTCGAGCGTCAGCTCGTGAGTCGGGTCCGACAACACCGTGACCGCCGGCCAGGCGTCGATGACGCCGGCGGCGGCGTCCAGGCGCAGCGGCTGCGCCACGGCCAGGCCGCTCGCCAGCGCAAGGCAAAACAAGGCCAAGCGCCGCGCCCATGCAGCGACGTGAGGTCGGTCGGTCATGAGCGCAACATCGGCCGTTGCGGCCAGGTCTTGAGCCCGCAACGCAGCGCTGGCGGCCGAGCGCCTCGTGTGCCCGACAGACTGCGCGTCAAACCGCACAGTCGGCCAGGCCCCGCATCCACGTGGCTATGATCCCGCGCATGCCCGCCACCCTCGACGGCCGCCTGGTGGTGGCCATCTCCTCACGCGCCCTGTTCGACTTCGAGGACGAGAACCGCGTCTTCGAAGCCCATGACGACCGCGCCTACATGCAGCTGCAGTTGCAGCGCCTTGAGCAGCCGGCGCGGGCCGGCGTCGCGTTCTCGCTGGTCAACAAGCTGCTGGCCTTCAACAGCGACGCGAGCGCCTTGGTCGAAGTGGTGATCCTGTCGCGCAACGACCCCGTCTCGGGCATGCGCGTGTTCCGCTCCTGCCAGCACTACGGGCTGCCGATCGAACGCGGTGTCTTCACGCGCGGCCAGAACCCCTGGCGCTACCTCAAGCCGCTCAACGCCCACCTGTTCCTGTCGACCAACGAGGCCGATGTTCGCTCCGCGCTTTCAGCCGGCGTGCCCGCCGCACGGGTCTATCCGCACTCGGCGCACGCCTCGAGCGCGCACCCGAACGAAGTGCGCATCGCCTTCGACGGCGACGCCGTGCTCTTCTCCGACGAGTCCGAGCGCGTCTACCAGCGCGCCGGCCTGCAAGCCTTCCAGGCCCATGAGCAGGCGCGCGCGGCAACGCCTCTGGCCGCCGGGCCGTTCAAGCCGCTGCTCGAGGCCTTGCAGCGCCTGCAACACGAGCCCCAGGGCAGGATGCGCGTGCGCACCGCCTTGGTCACGGCGCGCAGCGCACCCGCCCACGAGCGCGCGATCCGAACCCTGATGGACTGGCGCATCGATGTCGACGAAGCCATGTTCCTCGGCGGCCTGCCCAAAGGCGAATTCCTGCGCGAGTTCGAACCCGACTTCTTCTTCGACGACCAGACCGGCCATATCGAAAGCGCCGCGGCGCATGTGCCTGCGGGGCATGTCGCGGCGGGGGTCAGCAACGACCACCCGCCGAGCGCCTGATCAGGCCGGCCGGCTGCGCTGCAATCCCGCCAGGTCGAGGACGCGCACGCCGCCGTACTCGATGCGTATCAGGCCGCGCGCCTGCAAGGCGCGCAGCGCCTCGTTGACGCGCTGCCGCGACAGGCCGACCAGGTAGCCGAGTTCCTGCTGCGTGATGCGCAGCAGCTCGCCCACGCCGGGGTACAGCACCGGGTGGAACAGCGCGCCCAGGCTGCGCGCGACGCGCGTGTCGGCGTCGGTCAGGCGGTCGATCTCGCGCGCGGCGATGAACTGGCCCAGGCGTTCGTTCAACTGGTTCATCAGATAGCGGTTGAACGGGAGGCTGCGTTCGATCAGCCAGTCGAATGTGGCGATCGGCAGGCCGGCCACCAGGCTCTTGCGCAGCGCCTCGATGTTGTAGCGGTAGGTCTCGCGCTTGAGCAGGGTGCCTTCGCCGAACCAGGCGCCCGACGGCACGCCGGTGAACGTGATCGGCGCGCCCATCGCACTGTCGTTGCTCATCTTCAGCAGGCCCTCGACGACGCCCAGCCACAGCGTGGCCGGGCGGCCGATGCGACAGAGGAACTCGCCGGCTTCGGCCTCGGCCACCCGCATGTCGGCGGCCACGCGCTCGGCCTCGACGGCGTCAAGCAGCGGCCACCAGGGCACACGCTGCAATTCGTCGGCGCTGGCGCGGCGCGTTCGCTGGCGCAGCGGTGTCGAGGGCGTTGAGTCGAGTGCGTTCATCCAAGCCAGGTTGGCAACGGGCCGACAAGGCAGGCGAGGGAAACTCCCCTGCGGGGTGACCCTAGGATTGTCGCCCGCGTGACAACCAGGCGTCAAACATGCATCTAGCATCGGACCCAACGCGGCACGCATCAGTGCCCGACGGAGCCCCGCGGTGCAAACCACCTTTCCGCGCCTGATGCTCGACCACGCCAAGCAGCGCCCCGACGCGCCGGCGTTGCGCGAGAAGGAGTACGGCATCTGGCAGACGCTGAGCTGGAGCGCGCTGGCCACGCTGGTGCGCCAGCTTGCCGGTGGCTTGGCGGCGGCGGGCCTGGGCAAGGGCCAGCATGTGGTGGTGGTCGGCGAGAACCGGCCGCGGCTGTATGCCTCGATGCTGGCCGCACAGTCGCTCGGCGCAATCCCGGTGCCGCTGTACCAGGACGCCGCCAGCACCGAGTTCGTCTTTCCGATCAACAACGCCGAAGTCGCCTTCGCCGTCGTCGAAGACCAGGAGCAGGTCGACAAGCTGCTCGAAATCCGGCCACAGTGCCCGCAGCTGGCGAACATCTGGTTCGACGACCCGCGCGGCCTGCGCCACTACAGCGAGCCGGGCCTGGCAGCCATCGACGCGCTGATCGAAGCCGGCAAGGCCCATGAAGCGGCGCAGCCCGGTTTCTTCGAGCGCGCGGTCGCCGCCATCCAGCCCGGCGATGTGGCCGCGATGTTCTTCACCTCGGGCACCACCGGCAACCCGAAGGGCGTGGTCCACACCCACTTCTCGCTGCTCGACCGCGCCGCGGCCGGGGCCCGCTTCGACAAGCTCACTTCGCGCGAAGAAGTGCTGGCCTACATGCCGCCGGCCTGGATCGGCCAGAACATCTTCAGCTACGCGCAGTGGCTGGCCTGCGGCTACGTCGTCAACTGTCCCGAGAACGCCAGCACGGCCAGCATCGACTTGAAGGAAGTCGGCCCGACCTATTACTTCGCGCCGCCGCGCATCTTTGAAGGCCTGCTGACCAGTGTCACGATCCGCATGGAAGACGCCGGCAGCATCAAGAAGTGGCTCTACCAACACTTCATGGCGCTGGCCCAGCGCATCGGCCCAACCCTTATGGACGGCAAGCCCGTCGGCGCGCTCGACAAGCTGCACTATGCGCTGGGCAACCTGTTCATCTACGGCCCGCTGCGCAACACCCTGGGCTTCTCGCGCGTGCGCGTGGCCTATACCGCGGGCGAAGCCATCGGGCCCGACCTGTTCACCTTCTACCGCGCCATCGGCATCAACTTGAAGCAGCTCTACGGCAGCACCGAGACGGCGGTCTTCGTCTGCCTGCAACCCGACAACCAGGCCAAGGCCGATACCGTCGGCGTGCCGATCGACGGCGTCGAGATCAAGTTCGATGCCAATGGCGAACTGCTGGTGCGTTCGAGCGGTCTGCTCAAGGGCTACTACAAGAACGAAGTTGCGACCGCCGAAGTGCTCACGCCCGACGGCTGGTACCGCACCGGCGACGCCGGCTTCCTCGATGCCGGCGGCCACCTGAAAATCATCGACCGCGCCAAGGACGTCGGCCGCTTGATGGGTGGGGCCAGCGACGGCGCGATGTTTGCGCCCAAGTATGTCGAGAACAAGCTCAAGTTCTTCCCCTACATCAAGGAGGCGGTGGCCTTCGGCGACAAGCGCGAAAAAGTCTGCGCCTTCATCAACATCGATTTCGACGCCGTCGGCAACTGGGCCGAAAAGCGCAACCTGCCCTATGCCGGCTACAACGACCTGGCGGCCAAGCCGCAGGTGATCGAGCTGGTGCGCGAATGCGTCGAAAAGGTCAACGCCGACCTGGCGCAGGACGACAAGCTGGCCGGCTCGCAGATTGGCCGCTTCCTGATCCTGCACAAGGAACTCGACCCCGACGACGGCGAACTCACCCGCACGCGCAAAGTGCGCCGCGGCGCCATTGCCGACAAGTACCAGGTGCTGGTCGATGCGCTGTACGCGGGCCTGAGCGAGCAGTTCGTCGAGACCGCAATGAAGTTCGAGGACGGCCGCAGCGGCAGCGTTTCGGCGACGCTGAAGATCGTCGATGCCAAGACCTTCGGCGCCGTGAAGGCTGCGGCATGAGCCAGCGCCAGATTGGCGACGTCATCCTCGACGTCAAGAACATCAGCCTGCGTTTCGGCGGCGTCAAGGCGTTGACCGACATCAGCTTCGACGTGCGCGAGCATGAGTTGCGCGCCATCATCGGCCCCAACGGCGCGGGCAAGAGCTCGATGCTCAACTGCATCAATGGCGTCTATGACCCGCAGCAAGGCAGTATCAGCTTTCGCGGCCAGACCTTTAGCCACATGAACTCGCGCCAGGTCGCCGAGATGGGCGTGGCACGCACCTTCCAGAACCTGGCGTTGTTCAAGGGCATGAGCGTGCTCGACAACATCATGACCGGGCGCAACCTGCGCATGAAGACCAATATCTTCCAGCAGGCGATCCGTTGGGGCGCCGCCGAGCGCGAGGAATCCGAGCACCGCGAGTCGGTCGAGAGAATCATCGACTTCCTCGAAATCCAGGCCCACCGGAAGACCCCCGTCGGCCGCCTGCCCTACGGCCTGCAAAA
>JANMSS010000110.1:0-19002 GCA_031389585.1 Burkholderiales bacterium
CTCAGCACGCGGCGCGGCATCCCGATCACGCTGGCGCTGCTGTATATCGAAATTGCAAACCAGGTTGGCTTGGACGCACGTCCGGTGTCGTTCCCAGGACATTTCCTGGTCAAGCTGAAGATGCCGCAGGGGGAGGTCATCATCGACCCGTTTACCGGTCAGTCGTTGTCCCGCGAGACGCTCGATGAGCGCCTTGTTCCCTATCGGCGCCGTCAGGGGCTTGTGGGTGAATTCGAGGCGCCGCTCGGCCTGTTTCTGCAGGTGGCCAGTGGCCGCGACGTGTTGGCGCGAATGCTGCGCAATCTCAAGGAAGTTCACCAAGGCGGCGAAGACTGGCCGCGGCTGCTGGCGGTGCAGGAGCGCTTGGTCGTGCTCCTGCCCGAGGCCTGGGAAGAGCGGCGCGATCGCGGACTGGTGTGGGCCGAGTTGAACGACCGCCGTGCCGCGGTCGATGATTTGCAGGCCTACCTCGACCACCGGCCCCAGTCCGACGACGCCCGCGCCATCGGTGAACGCCTGGCCGATTTGCGCGGCGCCGGCACGCCGCGGCTGCATTGAGGCTGGACGCAGGATGACGCTCAATCCTGTGCAACGCCGCAGCCTGGCATGGTTGGCTCTGGCCCTGACTGCCGCCTTGCTGCTGTGGCTGTTGGCACCGGTACTGACGCCATTCATCGTGGCCGTGGTGCTGGCGTATGCACTGCACCCAGCGGTCGAGGCGCTGGCCTCGCGGCGCGTGCCGCGTATGGCCGCCGTGCTGGCCGTCGAGCTGCTGGCCATCGCGGCACTGCTGGCACTGCTGCTGCTGGTGGTGCCGATCATCTCCAAGCAACTGCCCCTGCTGCGCGAGCAGGTGCCGTTGCTGGCTGAGCGTGTGAACCAGCACGTATCTCCTTGGCTGGCGCAGTTTGGCATCGTGGTCTCGCTGGACGGCCCCGGCATCAAGGCCTTCGTCGCCAAGGTGCTCGACGCCAACCTGGAAGACTGGATCGGCACCGCGCTCAGCTCAGCTCGAATTGGCGGCAGCCTGCTGCTGGCCTTTATCGGCAATGCCGTGCTGATGCCCGTGGTGCTGTTCTACCTGCTCATCGACTGGCCGAATCTGGTCGGTCGGGTCCAGGGATTCATCCCGCCGCGCTTGCGCGACAGCGTGAAAGGCTTCCTTGACGAGTGCGACGGCGTGCTCGGCAAATACCTGCGCGGCCAACTGTTGGTCATGGCGGCGCTGGCGATCTATTACAGCGCGGCATTGGCCTTGGCGGGCTTTGACCTCGCGCTGCCGGTGGGCCTGTTCACGGGCCTGGCGATCTTCATTCCCTATCTCGGCTTCGGCCTGGGCCTGCTGCTGGCACTCTTTGCCGGTGCCATGCAGTTTGCCGGCTGGTACGGCGTGGTTGCGGTGGCCGTGATCTATGGCATCGGCCAAGTCGGTGAGAGTTTGTTCCTGACCCCGCGGCTGGTGGGCGAACGCATCGGGCTCAATCCACTGGCCGTGATCTTTGCACTACTGGCCTTTGGCCATCTGTTCGGTTTCATTGGCGTGCTGATCGCGCTGCCGGTCAGCGCCTTGATCTTGGTCGCGCTGCGTCGTGGGCGCGGCGCCTACCTCGCCAGCCGGCTCTACCTGGGCTAGGCGCCATGCGACAAATACCGCTTGCGATCGGCCCGGCGCCACTGCACACCTTTGACGGCTTCGTCCCCGGCGCCAACGCGGCGGCGCTGGCGCACCTGCGCGGACTGGCCGGCGCGATCCCGCACGCCGCGACGCATGTGGCCACGCCGGTCTATCTTTGGGGGCCACGGGGCACCGGAAAAACGCACTTGCTGTGTGCGCTGGCCGCCGCGGCGCAGGCACGCGGCCTGCGAACGGGTTGGTTCAGTGGTGCCAGCCCTTTGCCCTGGGTTCTTGACGAACAGGTCACGCTGCTGTTGCTCGATGGCTGCGACAGCCTCGACGAGGTGCAGCAACAGGCCGCCTTTGCCCTCTTCATCGAGGCCGGCGCGCATGGCGTGCAGGTTGCGGCGGCCGGGGCCACACCACCGGTCGACCTGCCTCTGCGCGAGGACTTGCGAACGCGCCTGGGCTGGGGTCACATCTTTGCACTCGTTCCGTTGACCGAGAGCGACACGCGCGCTGCGCTGCGACGCGAAGCGGATCGACGTGGCATCTTCTTGTCGGATGAGGTGATGGATTACCTGCTGACGCGCTTCTCGCGCGACATGCAGCACCTGATGGCATTGCTCGACCGGTTGGACGAGTTTGCCCTGTCGCAGCACCGCGCCGTCACGGTGCCGCTGCTCAGGCGCATGTTCGAGCAAGAGGGCGCGACACTGTGAACCTGACGCTGTTCGACCTCGACGGCACGCTGATCGACGCTGACTCCGACCATGCCTTCGGTGAGTTTATGGTGACCATCGGATGGGTCGACGCTGACGCCTTCCAGCGCCGCAACGACGCGTTCTACGAGGACTACCAGGCTGCCCGGCTCGACATCGACGCCTACATCGACTTTGCCACCGCACCTTGGCGAGAACGCCCCGAAGCGGAGTCGTTGGCGATGCGCGAGCGCTTCATGCGAGAGGTTGTGCACCCGGTGTTTGACCAGCGCGCCATGGCATTGGTACAGGATCACCAGGCGGCAGGCGATTGCGTGGCTATCGTCACGGCGACCAATGAATTCATCACCCGCCCGATCGCCGATGCCTTCGGCGTGGCCGACCTGATCGCCGTCGAATTGACACGCGACGACAATGGCAACCCAACCGGGACTGTGCGCGGCGTACCGTCATTTCGCGAAGGCAAGATCGTGCGTGTCGAGCAATGGTTGGCCGGGCAGGGCCGCCAGCGCGCTGACTTTGCGCGCATCACGGTCTACAGCGACTCCACCAACGACCTGCCGCTGCTCGAGTGGGCGACCCACCCAGTGGCTACCAATCCGGGGCCGGCGCTGCGCGAAATCGCTTGCGAGCGCGGCTGGCCTGTCTTGAACCTATTCCAAAAAGAACAACCATGATCCGAAAATTCATCGACAAACTACTCGGCAAGTCACCGCTGTCCCCCGGCAAGGGCGCGCGCATCCCAGTCGGCAAGCGCGTCGAAGTCTCCGCTGCGGACCACGGTATCAACCCCGATCTACTCGATGAGCGTGCTGTCAGGGTCGTGCGCACGTTGCAGGAGGCCGGCCACGCGGCCTTCATCGTCGGCGGCGCTGTGCGCGACCTGCTCGTCGGGCGGCGGCCGAAAGACTTCGATGTCGCCACCGACGCCACCCCCGAACAAGTCAGGGGGCTGTTCCGCCGCGCCTTCATCATTGGCCGGCGCTTTCGCATCGTGCACGTCGTATTCGGCCGCGGCCGCGAGCACGAAGTCGTCGAGGTGTCGACTTTCCGCGCCTACGTCGAGGCCGAGTTGGCCGAGCAGGTGCAGGGCAAGGAGAAGACCTCCAAGAGCGAGTTGGCCGGCAAGAGCCATGTGATCGACGCGGCCGGTCGCGTGCTGCGCGACAACGTGTGGGGTCCGCAGATCGAAGACGCTGCGCGGCGCGATTTCACGATCAACGCGATGTACTACGACCCGCTAACGCAGATCGTGGTCGACTATCACGGCGGCATCAAGGACATCAAGAAGCGCGCGTTGCGCATGATCGGCGACCCGGTCACGCGCTACCGCGAGGATCCGGTGCGCATCATTCGTGCCGTGCGATTCGCCGCCAAGCTCGGCTTCGACATCGAGCCCGCGTCGCGCGCGCCGATCCGCGAGATGGCCACGCTGCTCGACAGCGTACCCAGTTCGCGGTTGTTCGACGAGTTGTTCAAGCTGTTGCAGACGGGCCACTCACTGGCCAGCGTGGCTGAACTGCGCAAGCAGGGCCTGAACCGACAGTTTCCGCTGCTCGAGCCGTTGATGGTCGAGGGCATCAAGCACAAGAACCAGCGCGTCCAGTTCATCGAGGCGGCGCTGGCCGACACCGACGCGCGGATCGAACAGGACAAGGGCGTGGCGCCGAGCTTCCTACTCGCCTGCCTGCTCTGGCACGAGGTGCGCGAGCGGTGGCAGGCGGCGCGGCAACGCGGTACCCCTGCGGCGCCGGCACTGCAAGAAGCCATCGACGCCGTCTTCGACGCCCGCGTGGGCGACATCTCGGGCCGCGGCAAGCTCGGAACCGATATGCGCGAGATCTGGTTGATGCAGCCCAGATTCGAGCGCCGCACCGGTACGACCCCGTACGCGATGGTCGACCAGCCGCGCTTTCGTGCTGCCTACGATTTTCTGCGGCTGCGTGCCGACAGCGGTGAAGCCGAGGAAGAGTTGGCTGACTGGTGGGAGGACTTCGCCCTGGGCAGCATGGAAGAGCGCGAGGCGCTGATCGCTGCGGCCCGCGAGGCGCAGCGCACGCAGCCGCGCGAGACCCGCGATCGCCACGAGTCAGCGGAGGCGGGCGACACCGTGCCAGGTGACGAAGGGGGGGCACGCGGCGAGGCCGAGCCGGCCAAGAAGCGCCGCCGCCGTCGCCGCAAGACGGGCGGCGGCGCAACCTCACCACCGGCGGGCGACGCAGGCTAGCTGCGTCGTTGTTCGATGCGCGATGGTGAGTGTGTTTTCGTCGGACTGGGCGCCAACCTCGGCGATGCAGCGGCCAGCGTGCGCGAGGCGATCCTGCACTTGGGCACCCTGCCGGAGACGAAATTTGTCGCCTCGTCATCGCTGTACCGCAGTGCACCGCTGGATGCAGTCGGGCCGGACTTCATCAACGCCGTCGTCGAGTTGCGCACTCGACTGACGCCGCAGGCGCTGCTCGCGCAGCTGATGAGCGTGGAGCAACGCTTTGGCCGCCAGCGGCCCTTCCACCATGCGCCGCGCTCACTCGATCTCGATCTGTTGCTGTTCGGCGAGCGCCGCATTGAGTCGAGCGAGCTGTGCTTGCCGCACCCCCGACTGCACGAGCGTGCATTCGTGCTGGCGCCACTGGCCGAGCTGGCGCCTGCGCTGGTCTGTCCCGGCGGCCGCAGCGTTGAGCAGACACTGGCCTCGCTGACGGATCAGCGCATCGCACGGGTTTCGGGCATCGACGTCGATCGTTGACAAATACAATCGTTGTCAGTCCGATTGATCGCGGCCGCACTGCGGCTTGGAGGCCCCCATGTTGTTCGGCAGGTTTTTGCCGCGTGAAGGCAATTTTTTCGAGCTGTTCAATCAGCATGGCGCCCACATCTCGAAGGGTGCGCGCGCCTTCATGCAGATGATCGAGAACTATGCCGACCCTGTGCTGCGCCAGAAGTACGCTGACGAAGTCGATTTGGCAGAGCGCCAGGCCGACAAGATCACCGCCGAAGTCAATCGGCTGCTGCACAAGTCGTTCATCACGCCAATCGACCGCGATCAAATCCACGGCCTGATCAACGCCATGGACGACGTATTGGACTTGTTGCAAGACTCAACTGAGACCATGTCCTTGTACGACGTGCGCGAACTCACGCCCGAAGTCGTGAGCCTGGGCGCGTTGGCCGTGCGCTGTTGCGACAGGGTGGCGCAAGTGGTCGAGCTTCTGCCGCGCCTGGGGCAAGCCGAAGTCAGCGAGGCCGCGCTAAAGACCTGCGAGGAGATTGACCAACTTGAGTCCGATGCCGACCGGGTGATGCGCGCGGCAATGAGCAGGCTGTTCCGTGAGCAGGCTGACGTGCGCGAACTGATCAAGCTCAAGGCCATCTACGAACAGCTGGAATCGATCACCGACCGCTGCGAGGACGTGGCCAACCTGATCGAGGGCGTGGTCCTCGAGAGCACCTGAGCCTGCGGAGCACCGGCGTATGGAGGTGGTCCAGGTTTCGTTTTGGGTGATCGTCATGCTGGTGCTGCTGGCGATCGCCTTTGATTTCATGAACGGCTTTCACGACGCGGCGAACTCGATCGCCACGGTCGTCTCGACCGGCGTGCTCAAGCCGCATCAGGCCGTGGCGTTTGCCGCGTTCTTCAACTTCATCGCCATCTTCGTCTTCCAGCTCAAGGTCGCCGCCACGGTGGGCAAGGGCATCGTGATGCCGGGCGTGGTCGACCACTACGTGGTCTTCGGCGCGCTGATCGGTGCGATTGTCTGGAACATCACCACTTGGTGGTACGGCATCCCGTCATCGAGTTCGCACGCCTTGATCGGTGGCATCGTCGGTGCCGTGATGGCCAAGGCTGGTGCCGGTGCGCTGTTGGCCGCCGGGGTCTGGAAAACGGTGATCTTCATTCTCGTCTCGCCGCTGCTGGGATTCATGCTCGGATCGTTGATGCTGGTGGCTGTGTCCTGGTTGTTCAGACGCGCACGACCTCAACGTGTGGACAGTACGTTCCGGCGACTGCAGTTAGTGTCTGCCGGCATGTACAGCCTGGGCCACGGGGGTAACGACGCGCAAAAAACGATCGGCATCATTTGGATGCTGCTGATCGCTACGGGCTATGCCAGTGCGACGGACAGCGTGCCGCCGCTATGGGTCATCTGGGTCTGCTACATCGCGATTGCCGCAGGTACGATGTTCGGCGGCTGGCGTATCGTGAAAACGATGGGCCAGAAGATCACCAAGTTGAAGCCGGTCGGCGGGTTTTGCGCCGAGACCGGCGGCGCGATTACCCTGTTTCTGGCGACCGGCCTGGGGATCCCGGTGTCGACCACGCACACCATCACCGGCGCGATCGTCGGTGTCGGCTCGACCCGACGCGCGTCGGCCGTGCGTTGGGGCGTGGCAGGCAACATTGTCTGGGCCTGGATCTTCACGATCCCCGCCTCGGCGCTGATGGCGGCGCTGGCCTATTGGGCTGGCCGCGGAATGCTCTGAATCACTGGCTGATCTTGCGTGCCTCTTCGACCTGCCATTCGAAGTAGCGTTGACCGCCAAAGGCGATGGTGGCCATCAGGGCAGTGGCGCCGATCAGCAACGCTGCGATCACGCCCAGCACCGGGCCCCATCGCGTTGCCTGCACGGGAGACTTCGGGTTGTGGCGCGCATCCCATTTCTCATCAGGGAGCAGGCCATAGACGATGGCGCAAAGCGACGCCTGCGCCAGCATCAAACCCAGCAGCGGCAGCAGCAACCAGGAGAGTTGGTCATCCTGGCCGAATTCGAGCGCGCGCTGCAGGCCGACCAGGCCCGTCAGTGTGGGTAGCGGGTGCAACCATGCGAGGGTGTCGCGCCAGCCATAGAGATACCACCGGTGCAGACCCAGGCTGCCGCCGATCAGGGCGATCCAGGTGGCCAGGGTCTTTGACTTGTAGTACGCCATCAAGTGTCCGCGCCTGGCGCAGCGCTGCCTTCGCCCAGGCTGCGCTGCATCAGCACGACGTCGAGCCAGCGGTCGAACTTCCAGCCGGCGGCCTTGAGCACCCCGGTGGGCTCGAAGCCGCACGCGCGGTGGACCGCGATCGAGCCGGTGTTGGCGGCATCGCCAATCACGGCCAACATCTGCCGCGCGCCGCGCGCCCCGCACTGAGCCAGCAACTCGGCCAGCAGAGTGCGCCCCACACCTTGACCCTGTGCCGCGGGGTCGAGGTAGATCGAGTCTTCCAAGCAGAAACGGTAGGCGCGGCGCGCGCGAAAGTGGTTGGCATACGCATAGCCAAGCACCTGGCCGTCGCGTTCGGCCACCAGCCAGGGCAGACCCTTGGCCAACACCTCGTCGCGGCGGCGCGCCATCTCAAACTCGTCCGGTGCATCAAGCTCGAAAGTGCCGGTGCCGTGGACCACCAAGTATCCGTAGACGCGGGTGATTGCCGGCAGGTCGTCGGCGCTGCTGGGGCGGATGATCAGGGGTTGCATGGAGGCGCGGTGGAGGGCAGATTGGGCAAGTCTATAATGCTCGGTTTTCGGCGGCGGCTGGTCAGGTGACTGGCGTATCTACGGCGCCGAGCCGCGTGTACCGCCGCCGTCGGTTGCACAAAGAATCTGCCCGGCCGGTGTGTCTCCGGGCGCGGTGGACGAACGAGCTCTAGTTTCGAGGAAACCCCATGGTTGTCATCCGTCTGTCCCGCTCCGGCGCCAAGAAGCGCCCGTTCTACAACATCGTCGTTGCCGACTCGCATGAGCGCCGTGATGGTCGCTTCATCGAACGTGTCGGCTTCTACAACCCGGTTGCCGCCGGTGGCGAACAGCCGCTGCGCGTGGCCACCGATCGCATCGCCTACTGGACTGGCGTTGGCGCTCAGGTGTCGCCGACTGTGGCCCGTCTGGTCGACCAGGCCAAGGCGAGCGTCTGAAGCCCGACGGCGCGGTGGTATGGCGACGCTGCCGTCGCTGAGCGCCGCGCCCGGCGACACGCCGGACTTTCCGGCGGACGCCATCGAGGTCGGTTGCATCGTGGGGCCATGGGGCGTAAAGGGCGCATTCAAAGTCCACGCGC
Organism: Burkholderiales bacterium; assembly: GCA_031389585.1. Lineage (GTDB taxonomy): Bacteria > Pseudomonadota > Gammaproteobacteria > Burkholderiales > Burkholderiaceae_C > CADEEN01. The sequence goes on from JANMSS010000110.1 coordinate 8,378, forward strand.
ACGCCACCGACCCGCAAGCGCTGTTCTCCTCGCGGCGCTGGTTTCTGCAATCACCCGCAGCCCCGGGCCCACATCGGGCGGCGCTGCCGCCGCTGCTGCGTATTACGCAGGCTCGGGAGCAGGGTTCTGTGGTGGTCGCCACCGCGCAGGAAGTCCCGGACCGTTTGACTGCTGAAGCCCTGAACGGCGCGCGCGTATTTGTCTCGCGTGCCAGTTTCCCGACTGCGGGCGACGGCGAGTACTACTGGGTCGACCTGATCGGCCTGACGGTGCGCAACCGCGAGGGCCAGACCCTCGGTACGGTCGCCGACTTGATCGACACCGGCGCGCACAGTGTGCTGCGCGTGCGCCGCGTCGATGCGTCGCCGGAAGATTCGGCAGAGTCTGCCGAGCGGCTGATTCCGTTCGTTGCCGCTTACGTCGACAGTGTCGATCTGGCCGGGCGGCTGATTGGCGTCGATTGGGGGCTGGACTACTGATGCGCTTTGATGTGCTGACTCTGTTCCCGGAACTGTTCGCGCCGCATCTGGCGAACGGGGTGACGCGCCGCGCCTTCGAATCACGCCAGGTCGATGTGCGCCTTTGGCCGCTGCGTGACCATGGCGAAGGCGCCTATAGGCGCGTCGATGACCGCCCGTTTGGCGGCGGACCGGGCATGGTGTTACTGGCCGAACCGCTTGAGAGAGCGCTGGCCACGGCGCTGGCCGACCGTGGCGGTGCGGCGCCTGCCATCATTCATTTCACGCCCACGGGCCGTCGGCTCAACCAGGCATGGGTGCGGGAAATGGCAGACGGCGCGGGCGCCGTGTTGCTGTGTGGCCGCTACGAGGGCATCGACCAACGCGTCCTGGACCGTCACGTGACGCTGGAGGTGAGCTTGGGCGACTTTGTGCTGTCTGGCGGTGAACTGCCCGCGCTGGCGCTGCTCGACGCCATCGCTCGCTTGCAGCCTGGCGTGCTCGGCGACGAAAAATCCCATCAGCAAGACAGTTTCGGCCGTGACGGCCTGCTCGACTGCCCACACTACAGCCGCCCTGAGACCTTGCCTAGCGAGCGTGGCGGGCTGGCCACGCCGCCGGTCTTGTTGTCGGGCCATCATGCCGAGATCGAGCGCTGGCGGCGCGAGCGCTCGTTGGAACTGACGCTGCGGCGTCGCCCCGACTTGATCGCCGCGGCCCGAGCCGCTGGCCGCCTGAGCCCTGCCGACGAGCGCTATTTGGCGTCGATCGGGCTATAATCTGCGGCTTTTCGATCCTCTGCCGGGATCAGCGCCCCGCATTGCGGGCTGCGCACCACTCCCAACAAACCGCCGGCACGATCACCAGGAGAACTTCAAGTGGATCTGATCCAAACCCTCGAGCAGGAAGAAATTGCTCGCCTCGGCCAGAAGGTTCCCGCCTTCGCCCCCGGCGACACAGTGATTGTCAGCGTCAAGGTCGTCGAAGGTACGCGCAAGCGCCTGCAGGCCTATGAAGGCGTCGTGATTGCCAAGCGCAACCGCGGACTCAACTCCAGTTTCATTGTGCGCAAGATTTCCAGCGGCGAAGGCGTTGAGCGGACTTTCCAGCTCTACAGCCCGCTGATCGCCGGCATCGAAGTCAAGCGCCGCGGCGACGTGCGTCGTGCCAAGCTGTACTTCCTGCGCGAACGCTCAGGCAAGTCGGCTCGCATCAAAGAAAAGCTGGCCTGAACGAAGTTCGGATTGACGGCGCAGCCGTCGTGACGCGCGAAGCGCGCCGGCCGGATTTTTTTCGCAAGGGCTCGCCTGAGTCAATTCGGGTGGACAACAAACAGGGCTGCCCGTGGGCGGCCCAGTCGTTGTCGCTCTATGCTTGCAGCATGACCCCCGTGCAGAAGACCATCCGTGCGCCGATCCTCAACCCGCGTGCGGTGCCGGTGCTCGGCCACGATGGCCACTTGCCGGCGGTCGATCCGATCCAACTCAGCGCGCTCGCGCTTCGCCAGCGATTCGCGTCGCCCCCATTGTGGGAGCCGGAAACGCGCGGCGACGGTCGCCTGTTCGAGGGTCGCGAGCGTGCGGTCGCCTCGGTGTTGGTGCCCCTGGTCGAGCGCGAGGCAGGCCTCACCGTGCTGCTGACTCAGCGCACTGCGCACCTGCGCGATCACGCCGGCCAAATCAGTTTTCCCGGCGGCCGAGCTGAAGCGGGCGACGCTGACGACGCCGTCGCCACGGCGCTGCGCGAAGCGGAGGAGGAGGTCGGTCTGTCACGCCGGCACGTCGAGGTCATCGGTGCGATGCCCGAGTACCGCACGGTCACCTACTACGACGTGACGCCCGTCGTGGCCTTGGTGCGACCGCCGTTCACGTTGTCGCTGGACGCCCATGAGGTGGCCGATGCTTTCGAGGTGCCGCTGGCGTTTCTGATGACACCTGCGCACCACCAGCGGCATGTGTTCGAGTTCGCTGGGCACCGGCGCGAGTTCCTGTCAATGCCATGGCCGCGGCCGGATGGCGCTGGCGAGCCCTACTTCATCTGGGGCGCGACCGCGGCCATGTTACGCAACCTGTACCGCTTCCTCAGCGCCTGACATCCGTAGCATCGCGGTCGATGAGCTTCTTCGCCGTTCTCTTCGCGCTGCTGATTGAGCAACTCAAGCCGCTGCCGCGCGACAACTGGGTCCATGACACGCTGATTTCATGGGTCGGCTGGACCGGGCGAAATTTCGACGCCGGCCATGAACGGCATGCCATCGTCGTCTGGTGCGTCACCGTACTGGCGCCTGGACTGGCGGCTGCAGCGCTGTACATCGCTGTGGCTCGTTACAGCCTGCTGGCCGCACTGGCGTTCAATGTTGCGGTGCTGTACTTGACCCTCGGTTTTCGGCAATTCAGCCATTACTTCACTGACATTCGCGATGCCCTGGAGCGTGGTGACGACGACCAGGCCCGGCGCCTGCTCGGCCAATGGCGGCACCTCGATGCCAGCGAACTGCCGCGAACCGAACTGTTGCGCCACGTGCTCGAGCATTCCTTGCTTGCCGCGCACCGCCATGTCTTTGGCGTCTTCTTTTGCTTCATTGCCCTGTCGGCGATCGGCCTCGGGCCGGCCGGTGCGGTCATCTACCGCATGGCCGAGTTCGCCGGTCGCTACTGGGCCTTCAAGAGTCGCACGCTTGACGCCCCGGCCAACGAGCGCCTGATGCAGTTGTCGCAGCGCTGGTTTGAATTGATCGATCATGCGCCGGCACGACTGACCGCGTTTGGGTTTGCCGTTGTTGGCAACTTCGAAGAGGCTGTCAACGGCTGGCGACGCGACGCCAGCCTCTGGCTGCATAACAACGAGGGCATCCTGCTGGCGGCCGCAGCCGGTGCCATCGGCGTGCAGCTCGGCGGCCGGGCCGCTCCCGGCGTCACGCCCGATCGCTCGAAGACCTTTGACAACGGCAGCGACACGCGTACAGCCGGCGCCGCGGGATGCACCGCAGGTGTTCCAGCGCAAGTCGGTCACCTGCAAAGCGTCGTCGGCCTGGTTTGGCGCTCGGTGGTGCTGTGGTTGTTGTTGGCAGCGCTGTTTTCGCTGGCGAATCTGCTTGGCTGATTTGACGGCCGCAAGGCGGTTGCTCTCGTTCGCGCCAAGGGCAGTCGGACCGCTTGGGGCGGGCCGGCGCTGGCCTGGTCACCACTTGGTGCGCGCCAATTCGTCGCAAATCTCGCCATAGATGCGCCAGCGCGAGGGGCTGATCTCACCCCGCTCGACGGCGGCAAGAATGCCGCAACCTGGTTCCTGCCGGTGCGTGCAGTTGTAGAACCGGCATGCGGTGACATGCGCGTTCAGGTCAGGCATCAGCAACGGCAGTTGCTGTGCGTCGATCTGGCGCAGGCCGAATTCCTGAAAGCCGGGCGAGTCGATCAGTGCGGCGCTGCGCTGGGCGTCGAGCCAGTACCAAGTGGTGGTAGTCGTGGTGTGGCGGCCCGAGTTGAGTGCCTGCGACACCTCGCCGACCTGTGCTGCAGCGTCCTGAACTATCAGGTTGATCAGCGTGCTCTTGCCCGTACCGCTGGGCCCGAGCACGAGCGTGGTGCGGCCCGCCAGCAGCGGGGTCAGCAGTGCGCGCGCCTCGTCAGGCCGGGTCTTGAGCGCCGTTTCTATGACGCTGATGCCCATTGCGCAGTACGGCAGCAGCCGTTCGCGCGCCAGCGCCGCCGGTGGCAGGTCGGTCTTGTTGAGCAGCACCTGGACAGCGATGCCTGCGCTCTCAGCTGCAATCAGCGCGCGCGCCAGCTGTGTCTCGGAGAACATCGGCTCGCCAGCCACCAGCACCAGGATCTGGTCGAGGTTGGCGGCGAACGACTTCGTGCGCCAGTCGTCCTGGCGAAACAACAGATTGCGACGCGGCTCGATGTGTTCGACCACACCCTCATCGCCTGCGGGTTGCCATCGCACCATGTCGCCGACCACGCAATCGCTCTTCTTGCCGCGCAGGTGGCAACTCAAGCGCTCGCCGTCGGGCGTTTCGACCCTGACATGGCGACCATGCGCGGCGACGACGCGGCCGAGGTCGAGGGCGGCAAACTTGCTCAACGGTTCAATGCATCCACTTTGGCTGCGCAGATGAAGTCGTTGAGCGAGATGCCGTCGACAGAATGGGTGTTGAAGCGCACCTTGCAGCGGTTGTAGCCGAAGGCGATGTCGGGGTGATGGTCCTCGCGGTGGGCGATCCACGCCACGGCGTTCACGAAGGCCATCGTGTGGTGGTAGTCGCCAAATTGAAACGTCTTCTCGATTGCGCCTTCGTTGAGCGACCAGCCGAGGGTCTGCTGCAAGTGCGTGGCAACCTCGCCCGTGCTCATCGCCGCGTGGCCTTCAAGGGGATTGCAGTGCAGGGCCGCCAAGTCGTTCATGCCGACTCCATCTTCAGCGCCGCAAGCCGCTCGTTCGCCGGCGGGTGTGAGTAGTAGAAGCTCACGAAGACCGGGTCGGGTGTCAAGGTGCCGGCGTTGGCTTCATGCAGCTTGAGCAGTGCGTTGGCCAAGTCGCGGCCGCTGGACTGCGCACAGGCATAGGCGTCAGCCTCGAATTCATGGCGGCGCGACACTCGCGAGGCCAGCGGCACCAACAGGAAGGCGAATGGTGGCAGCGCCAGCATGAACAGCAGCAACGCCAGCGCGTCGTTGGGCCCGCCCAGGTTGGGCGTGACGCCCAGGCCGGAGTAGAACCACTGCTGTTGCGCCAGCCAGCCGAGCAGCGCCAAGGCGGCCAGGCTCATCGCAAAGACCACGGCCATGCGCTTGGGCACATGGCGCAGCTTGAAGTGGCCGAGTTCATGTGCCAGCACCGCCTCGACCTCGCCCGGCGTCAGGCGCTTGAGCAGGGTGTCGAAGAAGACCACCCGCTTGGCCGCACCCAGGCCGGTGAAGTAGGCGTTGGCATGGGCCGAGCGGCGGCTGCCGTCCATCACGAACAGGCCCTTGGCGGCAAAGCCGCAGCGCGCCATCAAGGCCTGCACCCGCTGCTTCAGCGACTCGTCGGCCAGCGGTTCGAACTTGTTGAACAGCGGCGCGATCAGGGTCGGGTAGATCACGAGCATCAGCAACTGAAAGCCTACCCAGGCCAGCCAGGCCCACAGCCACCACCAGGCGCCTGCGCTGGCCATGATCCACAACACCAGCGCGACCAGTGGCAGGCCGATCAGCGCGGCCACCAGCAGGCCTTTGACGGCATCGACCAGGTACAGGCGCCAGCTCGTGCGGTTGAAGCCGAAGCGTTGCTCGATGCGAAAGGTGTTGTAGATCTCGAGCGGTGCATCGAGCAGACCGCCGATCAGTGCGAATGCGGTCACCAGCGCGAGCTGGTAGGCCAGGTCGCCCCAGCGTGGCTGGATCGCGTCGCGAACGACGTCGCTCAAGGCGTCCAGGCCGCCGAGCAAGGTCCAGCCGAGCAGCACGGCCGTGCCGAATGCCAGCGTGATCAGGCCAAAACGCGAGCGCACCACGGTGTAGTCGGCCGCCTTTTGGTGCGCAGCAAGCGGCACCGACGCGGCGAACGCTGCCGGCACCGCAGCCCGATGGCCCGCGACATGGCGCATCTGCCGCGATGCCAGCCAGAACTTGAGCGCCACCGTCAGCAGCAGGGCGGCGGCAAAGGTCACGGAGAGCCAGAGTGATTGCATAGGGGTCGCAGTGTAGGGCTGAGACAATGACCGCATTGAACTTCCAAGAGCTTGCCATGACAGAGACCGTCCTGCCCAAAGACGACAGCAACCTGATCTGGATCGACCTGGAAATGACCGGGCTGTACCCCGACCGCGACCACATCATCGAGATTGCGGTGGTGGTCACCGACGCGCAGGTCACTACCCGCGTTGAAGGCCCGGTATTCGCGATTCACCAGAGCGACGCCACGCTCGACGCGATGGACGCCTGGAACAAGGGCACCCATGGCAAGAGTGGGCTGATCGATCGCGTCAAGGCTTCGGCGATCGATGAAGCCCATGCGCAGGCGCAGGTGATCGAGTGGTTGTCGCAGTACGTCAAGGCCGGCAAGAGTCCGATGTGCGGCAACTCGATCTGCCAGGACCGGCGCTTCCTGGCCAAGGACATGCCGGCGCTGGAGGCTTTCTTCCACTACCGCAACCTCGATGTCAGCACGCTGAAGGAATTGGCCCGGCGCTGGAAACCGGCTGCGCTTGAGGGCATCAAGAAGGCGCAGGCGCATACGGCGTTGGCGGATGTGCACGAGTCGATCGACGAACTGCTGCACTACCGCCAGCACCTGCTGGCGGTTTAGGGCGGCGCGATTAGGGACAAACCCGAACTTCGGCTACAATGCCCCACGGCTTCGAAGAGCCCTTGTCTTCGAAGCCGTTCGTTCATCCCCTCTAGCCTGGTGCATCCCGCCTTCTCGGCGTTCGATGCGTGCCGCTGCTGATTGCAGACGCGGACGTTGGTTGGCGGCGATGCCGTCGCTTGGACCCGTCCGTTGTTGGTGCCGCCCTCAGGCACTCACGTTCAGCCTACCGCGACTTGATCTGCAGCGCTGCCCCGTGCCGCGCCGGTGCGTGCCTGTGCGCGCGCTGAATCTGAAAGAGCTGTGATGTTTACCGAGACCCAGAACCTACAACACCCACAAGACGCTGCACCGGCGTCGATGAGCCCGACGCCAAGCGGCTTCGCGGCAATTGCCCTGCACGCGGCCTTGCACCGTGCGCTGGCTGACGCCGGCTACACCACGCCGACCGACGTGCAAGCGCGTGCCATCACGCCGGCGCTGGCCGGGCGTGATCTGCGCGTCTCGTCGTCCACCGGCAGCGGCAAGACCGCGTCCTTCGTACTGCCCGCGCTTCAGGGCGTGCTCGACGTGCGCGCCAGCGGTGAGCGCCGCGACCGCGGTGTGGTCTACGGCCCGCGCGTGCTGGTGCTGACCCCGACGCGCGAGCTGGCGATCCAGGTCGCCAAGGCGACCGATACCTACGGCCGCCATGTGCAGGGCCTGCGAGTGGCCACGGTCGTCGGCGGCGTGCCCTCTGGTGCGCAATTGAAGGCCATGCGCGGCCCGCTCGACGTGCTGATCGCCACGCCGGGCCGCCTGATCGACCATGTCAAGAGCGGCAAGCTGGTGCTCGACAACGTGACCATGCTGGTCCTCGACGAAGCCGACCGCATGCTCGACATGGGTTTCATCGACGACATTCGTTTCATCGCCGAGTGCATTCCGAAGACGCGCCAGACCATGATGTACAGCGCCACGTTCGCCGGCAATGTCGGTCGTTTGGCCAGTGAGTTGCTCAAGCCGGACGCGCAGACGATCGCTGTCGATTCGCACACCGACACCCACGAGCACATCGAGCAGCGTCTGCACTGGGCCGACGACGGCCGCCACAAGCAAGCGCTGCTCGATCACCTGCTGACGACCAAGGAAGTCGACCAGGCGCTGGTCTTCACCAGCACCCAGCGCGATGCCGACTGGCTGGCTGACCGTCTGGCCGACATGGGCCATGCGGTCGCCTCGTTGCATGGCGGACTGCCGCAAGGCCGGCGCAACCATGTGCTGCAGGGCCTGCGTTCGCGCAAGCTGCGCGTGCTGGTGGCTACCGACGTGGCCGCACGCGGCATCGACGTGCCGACCATCAGCCATGTCATCAACTTCGGCCTGCCGATGAAGGCCGAAGACTATGTGCACCGCATTGGCCGCACCGGCCGCGCCGGCCGTCAGGGCCTGGCGGTGACGCTGGCCGAGGCCGGCGATGCAGGCATGATCCGCCGCATCCAGCAGTTCACGACGCAGTCCATCCCGGTGGCCACGATCACCGGCCTGGAGCCGAAGAAGGCCGCGCCGCGCACCACCGGCAGCGCCGGTTTCCGCAGCGAAGGCGGCTTCGGTGGCGGCAAGTCCTTCGACCGCAAGCCGCGCTTCGGCGCCGGCCCGGCCGGTGCCCGCAAGCCGGGCGGCAGCTTCAAGCCCAAGCGTCCGAGCGCGTTCAGCCGCTAAGGCACTGAGCCGCACAGTACTAATGAGCCCCTGGCCAGGCCAGGGGCTCATTGCATTGGGCTCGCGCGATGTGACTCCTGCCGATAATGGCGAGCGCGTCAGGAGTGGGCTGGCGCAGGCGACCACGCCGCTGACTCAAGGAGCAATGCATGGCAAACGAAATCATCACGCTGGGTGGCGGCTGTTTCTGGTGCACCGAGGCGGTGTACGAGCAGGTCGACGGCGTGACTGCGGTCGAATCCGGGTACAGCAACGGGCATGTGCTGAATCCGAGCTATGAGCAGGTGTGCAGCGGCCAGACTGGTCACAACGAAGTCGTGTGCGTGACGTACGACAACGAGCGCATCAGCCTGCGCGAGGTGCTCGAGATCTTCTTTCACATTCACGATCCGACCACGTTGAACTACCAAGGCAACGATGTCGGCACGCAGTACCGCTCGGGCATCTACTTCGAGGGCCCCGAGCAGGAGCGCGTGGCGCGTGAGGTGCTTGCCCAGGCCGATGCGGAGCACGGCGGGCGCGTCGTCACCGAGGTCAAGCCGCTGGCCAATTACTCGCGCGCCGAGGACTACCACCAGCATTACTTCGCCAGCCACCCTGGCCAGGGCTATTGCGCTGTCGTCGTGGCGCCGAAGGTGCAAAAGTTCAAGCGCACATTCGCCGCGCGCTTGAAACGTACCTGAATCTCAGGGCGCGAGTCGCTCGCGCAGCCACTCCTGCCTGTCGGTTGCAGCTCGCCGGTAGCGCAGGCGATCGTGCAGGCGGCTGTTGCGCCCCTGCCAGAACTCCCAACACTGGGGCACGAGCCGGTAGCCGCCCCAATGTGGCGGCCTTGGCGGGTTCAGCGCATAGCGAGCCGCGAACTTGGCCGCGTTGGCCACCAGCACCATGCGCGAGCCAATGACCTCGCTTTGTGGCGAGGCCCAGGCGCCGATGCGCGAGTCGAGCGGCCGGGTGGCGAAGTAAGCGTCGCTGTCGGCCTCAGCGACCCGCTCGACGCGGCCCTCGATGCGCACCACACGCTCGAGCTCGACCCAGTGGAACTGCAGCGCGGCCAGTGGTGATGCGGTCAGCTCGCGGCCCTTGCGGCTCTGATAGTTGGTGTACCAGACGATGCCCCGTGCGTCATAGCCCTTGATCAGCACGACGCGTGTGGACGGCTGACCGCCTTCGCCCACAGTGGCCAGCGTCATCGCGTTGGGTTCAGGCAGCGCCGCATCGATCGCCTCGCCGAGCCAGCGCTCGAACTGTTGCAGCGGGTCGGGCAGTGACGCGGCTTCGTCTAGTTCGGCGCGCGCGTAGCTCTTGCGCAACGCGGCGATGTCTTGCGTGGGCGGGCCGTCCATGTGGCGAGCATAAGCGCGGCGCGGCCTACCCAGTACTGCTTAAGTGAAAGGCCTTAGGTGGTGGCCCCACTTACGCGGGACGGGTTGGCAGCCGATTCTTGGTGCATGCCGCAGCGAGCGTTGCGGCCGACCTTGAAACCACTCGTGTCACTACAGATGAACCCGCCTGTCACCGTGATCGTTCTTGCCGCCGGCACGGCCAGTCGGTTCACTGGCGCCGGGCACAAACTTGCGCAGGCGCTCGACGACGGCGGCGATGCCGGCGCCGTGCTTAGCGTGACGCTGCGCAACGCGATCGCCAGCCGCCTGCCGGTGTTGGTAGTAGCCAGCGCCGAGCTCGCGCCGCTGGCGCAGCAACAGGTCGCGGCCCGCGATGTCGTGATCCTGCCTCCCTTGCGCACCCGCGGCATGGGCGACTCGATCGCCGCTGGAGTGGTGGCGCGTGCCGATGCGGGCGGCTGGCTGGTGCTGCCCGGCGACATGCCGCGAGTGCGTGCGGACACGCTGCAGCAGGTTGCGCAGGCGTTGCAGACGCACGCCGTGGCCTACGCGCAGTACGCCGGTCGGCGCGGCCACCCAGTCGGCTTCTCGGCCGAGTTGTTTTCGGAGTTGGTGGCGTTGACGGGTGACGAAGGTGCACGCCGGTTGGTGGCGCGCTACCCGGCCCTGGCGGTCGAGGTCGATGACCCCGGTGTCCTGATCGACATCGACACCGTCCAGGACCTGGCGGCGCTGCGTGCGGCCACGGGTGGCTACGGCGCGCCCGTGGGCTTGCTGCCGCCATTGCGCTGACTCGAGCCACCGGCCCGGCGCCGGGCCGCCCCACGCG
>JANMSS010000139.1:0-12084 GCA_031389585.1 Burkholderiales bacterium
TCGTCGGCCAGCGCCTTCAATGCCGCGACGACCACGTAATGGCGATTGATCTCGAAATGCTCGCGCAGCTTGAAGCGGAAATCGCTGCGCCCGAAGCCGTCGGTGCCGAGCACCTTGTACTGCCGGCCCTTCGGGATGAAGGCGCGGATCTGGTCGGCGTAATTCTTCATGTAGTCGGTCGAGGCGATCACCGGGCCGGCATGCTTGTCGAGCTGCTGGGTCACGAAGGGCACCCGCGCTTTCTCCGTCGGGTGCAGCAGGTTCCAGCGCTCGCAATCCTGGCCGTCGCGCGCCAGTTCATTGAAGCTCGGGCAGCTCCAGATGTTGGCCGCCACGCCCCATTCGGCTTCGAGCAGAGCCTTGGCGGCGATGCTCTCGCGCAGGATGGTGCCGCTGCCGAGCAGGTTGACGCGCGGCGTCTTCTTCGCGCCCTCTTCGAGCAGGTACATGCCCTTCAGGATCTGCGCCTCGGTGCCGGCCTTCAGGCCCGGCATCGGGTAGTTCTCGTTCAGCAGCGTGATGTAGAAATAGACGTTGTCCTGTTGCTCGACCATGCGCTTGAGGCCATGGTGCAGGATCACGCCGACCTCGTGCGCAAAGCTCGGGTCGTAGCTGATGCAGTTGGGAATCGTGCCGGCCAGGATGTGGCTGTGGCCGTCTTCGTGCTGCAGGCCCTCGCCGTTGAGCGTGGTCCTTCCCGATGTGCCGCCGAGCAGGAAGCCGCGCGCTTGCATGTCGCCCGCGGCCCAGGCCATGTCGCCGATGCGCTGGAAGCCGAACATCGAGTAATAGACGTAGAACGGCACCATGATGCGGTTGTTCGTCGAGTACGAGGTCGCGGCGGCAATCCACGAGCCCATGCCACCGGCTTCATTGATACCTTCCTGCAGGATCTGGCCATCGGTGGCCTCGCGGTAGTACATCACCTGGTCCTTGTCGACCGGGGTGTACTTCTGCCCTTCGGGGTTATAGATGCCGATCTGGCGGAACAGGCCCTCCATGCCAAAGGTGCGCGCCTCATCGACCAGGATCGGCACCACACGGGGCCCCAGATCCTTGTCACGCAACAACTGGGTCAGGAAGCGCACATAGGCCTGCGTGGTGCTGATCTCGCGGCCCGCGGCGGTGGGTTCGAGCACCGCCTTGAAGGTTTCCAGCGGCGGCACCGTGAAGCTCTCGTCGGCCTTGGGGCGGCGCTTGGGCAGGTAGCCGCCGAGCGCCTGGCGACGCTCATGCAGGTACTTCATCTCGGGCGTGTCGTCGGCCGGCTTGTAGAACGGGATCTTCGCCAGCTCGCTGTCGGGAATCGGAATATTGAAGCGGTCGCGGAAGATGCGGATGTCGTCGTCGCTGAGCTTCTTGGCCTGGTGCGCCGTATTCTTGCCCTCGCCGGACTTGCCCATGCCCCAGCCCTTGACGGTCTTGATCAGCAGCACCGTCGGCTGGCCCTGGGCGTTGTTGGCGCGGTGGAAGGCGGCATGCACCTTCTGCGCGTCGTGGCCGCCGCGGCGCAGGTTCCAGATGTCGTCGTCGCTCATCTTGGCCACCATCTCCAGTGTGCGCGGGTCGCGGCCGAAGAAATGCTTGCGCACGAAGGCGCCATCGTTGGCCTTGAAGGCCTGGTAGTCGCCGTCGAGCGTGTCCATCATGATCTTCTTCAGCGCGCCGTCCTTGTCGCGCGCCAGCAGCGGGTCCCAGTTGCTGCCCCAGATCAGCTTGATGACGTTCCAGCCCGAGCCGCGGAATTCGCCTTCAAGTTCCTGGATGATCTTGCCGTTGCCGCGCACCGGGCCGTCCAGGCGCTGCAGATTGCAGTTGATGACGAAGACCAGGTTGTCGAGCTTTTCGCGCGCGGCCAGGCCGATCGCGCCGAGCGACTCGGGCTCGTCCATCTCGCCGTCGCCGCAGAAGACCCACACTTTTCGATTCGCGGTATCGGCGATGCCGCGCGCATGCAGGTACTTCAGGAAGCGCGCCTGGTAGATCGCCATCAGCGGGCCCAGGCCCATCGACACCGTGGGAAATTGCCAGAACTCGGGCATCAGCTTGGGGTGCGGGTAGCTCGACAGGCCCTTGCCATCGCCTTCCTGGCGGAAGTTGAGCATCTGCTCTTCGGTCAGCCGCCCCTCGAGGAAGGCACGGGCGTAGATGCCGGGCGAGCTGTGGCCCTGGATGTAGAGCAGGTCGCCGCCGTGGCCTTCGCTTTCGGCATGCCAGAAGTGATTGAAGCCGGCCGCGAACATATGCGCCACGGACGCAAAGCTCGAGATATGCCCACCGAGGTCGCCACCGTCGGCCGGGTTCAGACGATTGGCCTTGACGACCAAGGCCATCGCGTTCCAGCGCATGTAGGCGCGCAAGCGGCCTTCAAGTTCAAGGTTGCCCGGACTGCGCGCCTGGTCTTCGGGCTCGATCGTGTTGACGTAACCGGTGGTCGCCGAGAACGGGAGATCGACGCCGTGCTGGCGAGCATGTTCGAGCAATTGCTCGAGCAGAAAGTGGCCGCGCTCGCGGCCCTCGGTCGCCACCACGGCCGACAGCGCATCGAGCCATTCGCGGGTCTCCTGGCTGTCGATGTCACCGCCAACGGCGGCGGCGAGAGGCGATCGGGGAAGCGTTGACATGCGGGTCTCCAGGTGAAGTCTCTGCGGGCTTTCGTGAACTGGCGCCACGCGACGGACGCCTTTTCTGACCGTCGCAAGTTTCGCACAAGCGGGAACTAATTTCAAATAGTGACTAGTCGTTTCGTAATACGAATTACGACAGAGCGACCGACCTGAACCATCCCTCGATAATCGCACCCATGCAGCCACGCCCCGAACTGTCACGCGATAGTGAACTGCCGACCTATACCCGCACCCAGCGTTTGTTTGGTCGCTGGTGGCGGCGCCAGTCACCGACGCGGCAAGACCGGTTCGCAACCATCGGCCCGCTGATTTCTGTGCTGCTGTTCCTGGCCGCGATCATTGCGGCATTCTGGTATCTGCGAAACGAAGAGATTGGGCGTGCGACCGACTCGGTCATGCGCGACACCGAGATCGCCCAGCAGCAGATTCGACTGCGACTGCTCGACGATCAGGAGCAGGTGGCGCGGTTGGCACGTCAGATCACCGGGCAGGAAATCGACGGTACGGCTTTCGCGCTCCAAGCGGTGGCATTTGCTCGAGAGCGTCCGTACGTGACACATCTGAGTTGGATCACCTCGGACCGGGCACTGCGCGCGAGCCACGCGGCCGCCGTATTTCACCCTGAAGCCAATCCGAGCGGCGACGCGATGCCGCAAGCCTTGCCGGTGGCCGGCGAATCCAGCGAACCCGAGCGAGCCTTTGCCGCTGCCCGCGATGCACGCCGGGCGTTGTTCTCGCGCGCGTTCCGCAATGCCAGCGGCACGGCCGTCTTTCAACTTCACGTCCCACTGCTCGAACGCGGCATCTTCAAAGGTTCGTTGATCGCCGAGTACTCGATCGACACCTTGTTACGCAACTCGGTGCCTCCCGAAGTGACGCAGCGCCACACTGTCGCCGTGCTCGACGCCGACGGCGTTGAGCTTGCCGGCAGCGTGTTGCACATGCCGGGCGAGCCCGCCAGCCGCCCGAGCATCGTCTACGACCTGCCACTGGCCCCGACAGCCAACGGACTGGTGCTGCGCGGCGAAGGCTGGCGCACCTCCGTCGGGTTGGTCGGCAACACGCTGTTCTGGATGGTCGTGGCCCTGTCGGTGTTGACCGTGTGGATGCTCCTGGGCACCTGGCGCCACGTGCGCCGGCGCAGCCAGATGCAGGGCACCCTGGTCCAGGAAACCAACTTCCGCCGTGCAATGGAGAACTCGATGCTGACCGGCATGCGCGCGATGGACGCGGACGGCCGCATCACCTATGTCAACCCCGCCTTCTGTGCAATGACCGGTTTTGCGGAGATTGACTTGGTCGGTCAACTGCCGCCTTACCCGCACTGGCCAACCGACCGCATCGACGAGAACCTGCGCTTGTTGCAACAGGAGTTGCAAGGCCGCAGCCCGGTTGGCGGCATCGAAGTCAAGGTCATGCGCAAGGACAACACGCTATTCGATGCGCGCATGTACGTTTCTCCGCTGATCGACGCACGCGGCCTGCAAACCGGCTGGATGACGTCGATGACCAACATCACCGAAGCCAAGCGCATTCGCGACCAGCTCTCCGCCTCGCATGAGCGCTTCACCACGGTGCTCGAGGGTCTGGATGCCGCGGTCTCGGTGCTGTCGGTCCAGCAGGGCGAGCTGTTGTTCGCCAATCGCTCGTACCGGCTCTGGTTTGGGGCCGATCCCAAGGGTCACGCGCTGCTGGCCAGCAGCAGCGCGTCGCCGGCGTTCCTGGCCACGGGCGAAGACGGCGGCGACGCCATCGACAGCCTCTCGGGCCTGCCCACCGAGTCGCTCACTGCCAACGGCGCCGATCCGCGGGAGGTCTATGTCGACACCTTGAAGAAGTGGTTCGACGTGCGCTCGCGCTACCTGCAGTGGACCGACGGCCGCCTGGCGCAGATGCTGATCGCCACCGACATCACTTCACGCCGTCGCATTGAGGAGCAGGCCGCCCAGCAGGCCGAAAAAGCGCAGGTCACCAGCCGGCTGGTCACGATGGGCGAGATGGCCAGCTCGGTCGCACATGAACTCAACCAGCCGCTGACGGCGATCACCAACTACTGCAACGGGATGGTCACGCGCGTGCGCGCCGACTCGATCGCCAAGGAAGATCTGGTCGCAGCGTTGCAAAAGACCGCGCGTCAGGCCGAGCGCGCCGGGCAAATCATTCACCGCATTCGCGCCTTCGTGAAGCGCAGCGAGCCACAACGGCAGAGCTCCGCAGCGCGCGCGATCATCGACGACGCCGTCGAACTGGCCGGCATCGAGCTGCGCCGCCGCAATGTCGCGCTGACGACTTATGTGGCCCAGCGCCTGCCGGCGCTGCACTGTGACCCGATTCTGATCGAGCAGGTCGTGCTCAACCTGCTGAAGAATGCGGCCGAGGCGATCGACAACGCCCACATGCCGGCCACGCGGCGGCATATCGAATTGCGTGTCGTGCCGCGGCACACGCCCGAAGAAGGCGGCGTGATCGAGTTCAGCGTCACCGACCGTGGCCCCGGCGTACGCGAAGACGTGCTGGCGCGCATGTACGAAGCCTTCTTCTCGACCAAGGCCGAAGGCCTGGGCATCGGCCTGGCGCTGTGCCGCTCGATCGTCGAGTCGCACCGGGGCCGGCTGCGGGCCCTGAACCTCTACAATGGCGAGGCCGTTGTGGGTTGCCGTTTTGCCTTCACGCTGCCGGTCGACAGTTCGGCCCGCGCCGAATCCACCGGTCTCTTCGGTACACCCGCCGCCACCCCTGCGCAGACCGTGCGCGATAACGCCAACGCGAACCTCACATCATGAGCTTGATTCCGAAAAAAGGCACCGTGTATGTCGTCGACGATGACGAGGCCGTGCGTGACTCCTTGCAGTGGCTGCTCGAGGGCAAGGACTACCGCGTCAAGTGCTTTGACTCCTCGGAGTCGTTCCTGTCGCGCTTCGATCCGCGCGAAGTGGCTTGCCTGATCGCCGACATCCGCATGGAAGGTATGAACGGCCTCGAATTGCAGGACCGGTTGGTCGAACGCAAGAGCCCGCTGCCGATCGTCTTCATCACCGGCCATGGCGACGTGCCGATGGCGGTGACGACCATGAAGAAGGGCGCGATGGACTTCATCGAAAAGCCGTTCAAGGAAGAAGAATTGCTCGGCCTGGTCGAGCGCATGCTCGACACCGCGCGCAGCGCCTTCAGCCACCACCAGGAGCAGGCCAGCCGCGATGCCTTGCTGTCGCGACTGACCACGCGCGAAACGCAGGTGCTCGAGCGCATCGTCGCCGGGCGCCTGAACAAGCAGATCGCCGACGACCTGGGCATCAGCATCAAGACGGTGGAAGCACACCGCGCCAATATCATGGAGAAGTTGAACGCCAACACCGTGGCCGACCTGCTGAAGATCGCCCTCGGCGCGCAGGCCGCCAGAACTTGATCGCTCACACCCTTGCAAGGCCGCTGCGAAGCGGCCTTGCTTCGTTCTAATCCAGCCTATGACGGCCCAACTCATCGATGGCATTGCGCTGTCGCAGCAGATTCGCTTGCAGGTCGCCGAGCGCGCTGCGGCGCTGAGTGCACGCGGCGTCAAACCGGGCCTGGCCGTGATCCAGGTCGGCGATGACGCCGCCAGTGCGGTCTACGTGCGCAACAAGGTCAAGGCCTGCCATGACAGCGGCCTGCACTCCGTGCTTGAACGCTACGACGCCACGATGACACAGGACGACCTGCTGGCGCGCATCGCGGCGTTGAACGCCGATCCAGCCATCCACGGCATCCTGGTACAGATGCCGCTGCCAGGGCATCTCGACGCCCACCGCGTCATTGAGGCCATCGCGCCAGTCAAGGATGTCGATGGATTTTCGGTCGCCAGTGCTGGCGAGTTGATGACCGGCCTGCCGGGGATGCGTCCGGCCACGCCGGCAGGCTGCATGCGCATGATCGAGAGCACGGGTATCAACCTGCGCGGCAAGCATGCCGTGGTCATCGGCCGCAGCAACACCGTGGGCAAACCGATGGCGCTGTTGCTGCTGCAGGCCCACGCCACGGTCACGATCTGCCATAGCGCCACGCCGGATCTGGCGCTGCACACCCGGCAAGCCGACATCGTGGTCGCCGCGGTCGGCCGGCGCCACATGTTGACTGCCGCGATGGTCAAACCCGGCGCGCTCGTCATCGATGTCGGGATCAACCGCGATGAAGCCGGCAAACTCTGTGGCGACGTCGACTTCGCCGGCGTCAGTGAGGTCGCCGGCTGGATTTCCCCGGTGCCCGGTGGCGTCGGCCCGATGACCATCGCGATGCTTCTCGCCAACACATTGCACGCTGCGGAACAAGCCGCTGCGCGTTGACACCAAGAGCCCATGAACAATTCCCTACTGCACACCGACGGACTGCCCGCCTTCGACGCCATCCGTCCCGAACATGTTGCGCCCGCCGTCGACGCGTTGTTGGCGCAAGCCAATGCAGCGCTCGAACGTGCCGTCGGCCCCGAGGTGCCGGCCGACTACGCGGCGATGTCGGCCGTGCTCGACGTCGCCACCGAGCGCCTGGGCCGGGCCTGGGGCGCCGTGTCACACCTGAATGCCGTGGCCGACACACCTGAGCTTCGCGCGGCTTACAACGACAGTCTGCCCAAGGTGACCGAGTTCGAGACGAAGCTCGGTGCCGATGAGCGGGTCTACGCCAAATACAAGGCAATCGCCGCCAGCCCAGCCGCTGCGGCCCTGACGGCGCCTCGGCGCAAGGCCCTGGCCAACGCCTTGCGCGATTTCGTCCTCTCGGGTGCCGAACTGGCAGGCGACGCCAAGGCCCGCTTTGTCGCGATCCAGGAGCGCGCCGCCGAACTCGAGCAACAGTACCGCGAGCATGTGCTCGACGCGACGGACGGCTTCTCCCACCTGGCCAGCCGCGAAGACCTCGATGGCGTGCCCGCCGACGTGCTGCAGGCCAGCGGCGAGGCAGCGCAGACCAAGGGCCTGGATGGCCACCTGCTGACCCTGCACTACCCGGTCTACGGCCCGGTAATGCAGTACGCGACGAATCGCCGCTTGCGCGAGACGCTCTACACCGCCTATGTCACCCGAGCCAGCGAGCTTGGTCCCAGCGAGCGGGACAACAGCCCGCTGATGCAGGTGCTGTTGGCGCTGCGCCAGGAGGCCGCACAACTGCTCGGCCACGCCAACTACGCCGAAGTCTCGCTGGTGCCGAAGATGGCGCGATCGACGGCTGAGGTGAACGGCTTCCTGCGCGACCTGGCGACGCGCGCGCGGCCCTTCGCCCAGACCGACCTGCGCGAGTTGCGCAGCTTCGCCGGTTCCGAATTGAACCTGCCCGATCTGCAGGCCTGGGACGTGGCCTTCGCCAGCGAGAAACTCAAGGAAGCGCGCTACGCCTTCAGCGACCAGGAGGTCAAACGCTACTTCACCGAGCCCAAGGTGCTAGATGGCCTGTTCGACATCGTGCAGACGGTCTTCGAGGTCACGATCACACCCGATCAGGCGCCTGTCTGGCATGACAGCGTGCGCTTCTACCGCGTCGAGCGGCAGGGGCAACTGCTGGCCCAGTTCTACCTCGACCCCTACGCCCGCCCGGGCAAGCAGCCGGGCGCCTGGATGGACGACGTGCGCGTGCGCTGGGCACGGCCTGACGGCAGCCTGCAAACGCCGGTGGCCACGCTGGTCTGCAACTACACGCCGCCGGTCGGCATCGAACCAGCGCTGCTGACGCACGACGACGTCATCACCCTGTTTCACGAATTCGGCCATGGCCTGCACCTGATGCTCACCCGCATCGACGACCTGGGCGTCTCGGGTCTGTCGGGCGTGGAGTGGGATGCGGTCGAACTGCCGAGCCAGTTTATGGAGAACTTCTGCTGGGAATGGGACGTCCTGCAACGGCTGACTGCGCATGTCGACCACGGCCAGCCCCTACCGCGTGCACTGTTCGACAAGATGGTCGCCGCGAAGAATTTCCAAAGCGGTTTGGGCACGCTGCGCCAGATCGAGTTCGGCCTGTTCGACCTGCGCATCCACGCCGAACCGGATGCCGCCGGGCGCGTACAACAGGTGCTTGACGAGGTACGCCACGAGGTGGCCGTGCTGAACCCGCCGTCGTTCAACCGCTTCCAGCACAGCTTCTCGCATATCTTTGCCGGCGGCTACTCGGCCGGCTACTACAGCTACAAATGGGCCGAGGTGCTGTCCGCCGATGCCTGGAGCGCCTTCGAGGAAGCCGGCGCGCTGTCGGTGGCCACCGGACGGCGATTGCGTGAACAAATTCTCGAAGCGGGCGGCAGCCGCAGCGCGCTGGAGAACTTCACCGCCTTTCGCGGTCGTGAACCACGCATCGATGCCCTGCTGCGCCATCAAGGTATGGCTTGAGTCTGCGGCCCAAGCGGGTTAGATTGCGAGTCATGCGCAACCCCGTCCTGTTCTGCTCGCTCGCCACGGCACTGTTGCTGGTCGTGCCTTCGGCTCACGCCTTGTTCAAAGTCGTCGGCCCCGACGGCCGAGTGACCTACAGCGACCGCGTGCCCATGCCCAGCGAGGGCCGGATCTCACCGGTCAACAGCGAAACCGGCCGCGCCAGCGACCCTGCGCTGCCCTACGCCCTGCGCCAGGTGGCGACGCGCTTCCCGGTGACGCTGTACACCGCCAGCGATTGCGGCGAGGCCTGCGCGCTGGGGCGCGCCCTGCTCGCCCGGCGCGGCGTGCCGTACAGCGAGCGCACGGCAGAAACGGAAGAAGATCGTCAGGCCTGGCAGCGCCTGGTCGGTGGTCCGGAGGCGCCTGTCCTGAAGGTGGGCGGGCAGTCGCTCCGCGGTTACACGCAAGCGACGTGGGACGAGACGCTTGACGTCGCAGGCTACCCGCGCCAATCGCTGCTACCGGCCAATTACCAGGCGGCAGCACCCATGCCGCTGGTCGAGCGCCGGCCGCCACCGCGCGTGGCGCCGCCCGCAGCCACGGCGCCGGCGGTCGACCCGAGCGCAAACCCGACCGGCATCCGTTTCTGAGTCACTGGCCGTCAGGCGGGTCGAATTCGCAGCCGCCCGCAGCGGTCAGGACTCGCCTGGCGATCGCGCGGGTCCAGTCGGCAGCACCAACCGGCGCGCCGGCCAATGGGCTGCGATCAGTAGCGCGGCCATCAACCACATCGGTGCCGCGGTCGTCGCCACCACGGCAAGAAGACCAAAGCCGGCGGGCATCGCGATCGTCGCCACGTTGGTGAACAGCATGCGCAGCGCCAGCGCCTGGCCCCGGCGGTCGGGCGGCGCAGCCTGATGCAACATCGACAGCACCATCGGCTGCACGGACCCTAGCGCCACCCCGAGCAGTGCCGAGCCGAGCATCATGCCGGCCACGCCCGTGAGCCAAGGGTAGGCCAGCAGCACGACGCTGGCCAATGTCAGCGCCGCGAGCAGCGAGCGGCGGTCGTCGAGATGTTCGGCCCAGGTCCAAATCGCCAGCCGCACCAGCGTGGCGGCCAAGGCGAAAGCCCCTAGCACGGCACCGATCGCCGACGCGCTCATCTCGCGTGCATGGCCGATCACCGGCACCGTAAAGCTGTGCGCGTCCCAGGCAGCCGCCGTCGCCACGTTGACCAGCATCAGGTTGCGCAACAAGGGCAGGCGCAGCAGCTCCAAGGCATGCCCGGGTGCAGCGCGATGAACCTCTCCCACCGGCAGCGCCGCCTTGCGCGGCACGCGCCAGGCGGCAGCCACCGCCAACAGCGGCAACACCGCGGCAAACGCGAATGCGGCGCGAAAGCCGACATGATCGATCAGCAGCCCCGTCGCCACCGGCGCCACCATGTTCGACAATGCCGGGCCGAGCGCGACCCAGCTGAAGACGCGCTTCAAGTCGCGGGCGTCGCGCGCCATCAGACCGGCTTCGCGCTGGATCGCAACTGCCGCGACGCTGAGGCCGCCACCAGTGAGCAGCCCCGACGCGGCCAGGGCCCAGAACTGCTGCGAAGCCACCGGCAGTGCAGCCCCACCCAGCGACAGCCCGACGGCCCAGGCCACTGGGCGGTGGAAGCCGTGACGGTCGGCCAGCCGCCCCGCCCACAGGGACAGCGCAATCGGCGCCACCGCATACAGACTCAAGAGTACGCCGACGACCCAGTCAGCGTGCCCCTGCTGCAGCACCGCCAGACTGGCCGCGACCCGGGTCGCGGCCATGCACGCGTGCAGGCCGACCAACGTGGCCATGACCATCAGGAACGCCCTGCGCGGCACCGCCGCGGCGCCGCCCAGGCTCATCGCGCGGCGCACTCCTCGTCGTCGACCTCATCATCGTTGTCGAGCGCCGGCGCTCCGAGCAGGTCCGACGCTCGCCCTGCCGGCATCGCCTCGACGCCCCTCAGTTGCCGCTCCATGGCGCGGGTGCGCACCTCGGCTTGCACGATCGTGTTGCTGGCCTCGTCGAGCTTCTTCTTGGTCTTGGCCAGCACATCGCCAAACTTTCCGAACTCGGTCTTGACGGCACCCAGCACCTCCCAGACCTCGGCCGAGCGCTGCTCCAGAGCCAGCGTGCGAAAACCCATCTGCAGGCTATTGAGCGTGGCCAGCAGCGTCGTCGGTCCTGCCAGCATCACCTTGTTCTCACGCTGAAGCGATTCCATCAGTCCGGGCCTGCGCAGCGCCTCGGCGTACAGGCCCTCGGTGGGCAGGAACAGGATGGCGAAGTCGGTGGTGTGCGGCGGCGACACATACTTCTCGCGGATCGTGCGTGCCTCCAGCCGCAGCCGGGTCTCGATCGCCTTGGCCGCAAGATCGGCAGCCGGTTTGTCAGCCCGCTCCTGGGCATCCAGGAGGCGCTCGTAATCCTCGCGCGGAAACTTGGCGTCGATCGGCAGCCACAGCGGCACCCCGTCGCTACGCTGGCCGGGCAGGCGGATCGCAAACTCGACGCGGTCAGCGCTGCCGGGCACCGTGGCCACGTTGGTGGCGTACTGCTCGGGCGTGAAGACCTGCTCCAGCAGACCCGACAGCTGCACCTCGCCATAAATGCCGCGGGTCTTCACATTGGTCAGCACGCGGTTGAGCGAGCCCACGTCGCGCGCCAGCGTCTGCATCTCGCCCAGGCCCCGGTGCACCTGCTCCAGGCGGTCGGCGACCTGCTTGAAGCTCTGGCCCAGCCGCAGCTCGAGCGTGGCGTGCAGCTTCTCGTCGACGGTGGCGCGCATCTGGTCGAGCTTCTTCTCGTTGCCTTCCTGCAGCGCCAGCAAGCGCGTGTCGACCGCAGCGCGCACATCGGCCAGACGCCGTTCGTTCGCCTCGGACAAGAGCCGCAGTTGCAGGGCCAGGGTTTCGCTCACACGGTGCAGCGCCGCATCGGTTTCGAGTTGCGTGGCCGCTTGCTGCGCACGCAGCGACTCGATCTGTTCGTGCTGTCCGCGCGCCACCTCGGCGCCCTGCGCCAGGAGCATCTGCTGGAAGGTACCGAGATCGGTACGCGTGCCCTGGCCTTGCCTGCCGAGCTCG
>JANMSS010000155.1:0-4071 GCA_031389585.1 Burkholderiales bacterium
TGCACGGCGGCGGGCGCAAGATCGACGCGTGGTTCGCGCAACACCACGCGGTGACCGTGCGCTTCGACGACGCCAGCGCCTTCTTCAACGCCAACACGGCGGCCGAGCTGGCGACGTTGCAGGTGCCGCGTGCCTGAGGCCGGCGCACCGCAGATTCTCCCGCTGACCGAGCCGGATTTGCCGGCGTACAAGGCGCTTCGCGACCATGCCCTGCTCCACCACGACGAAGCCTTCACCTCGGACGCCGCCACGGAAGCCCTCCGCACGGCCCAGAGTTACCGCGCGCGGCTGGGCAGCGGCGGCGACGACAGTAACGCCGGCGGCTTCAGCTTGGGTGCCTGGCGCGGCGACCGCCTGGTCGGTGCGATCACGTGCGAGCGCGACCCGCGCAGCAAGGTACGCCATGTCGGCCATATCGTCGGAATGATGGTCACGGCTGTCGAACAGGGCCAGGGCGTGGGCCGGGCGTTGCTGGCCGCGCTGATTGAGCGCGCCAGCGCCGACGCCGAGTTGCACCAGCTCACGCTCAGTGTGACTTCCAGCAACGAGCGCGCGGTGCGGATGTACGAGCGCGCCGGTTTCACCCGCTATGGCACCCTGCCGCGCGCGATTCGCGTCGCCGGCCGCTTCTTCGACAAGCAACTGATGCATCTCAAGCTGCAATGAGCGCAACGCAGACTCTCGAGCAGATTGCCTCCTGCGTGGCCGGCTACGACCCGAATTCGCTGCCCGTCGCCCAGGCGCAGGAATTCATCGCGCACCTGGTGCCCAAGGTCAGCGCCGTCGAGAGCGTGGCCCTGCGCAGCAGCCTGGGGCGCGTGCTCGCGCGCGACATCGTCGCAGTGGCCAATGTGCCGGCACACGACAACTCGGCGATGGACGGCTACGCCTTGTGCGGCAGCGACCTGGCGGCCGACGGTCCGACCCGTCTGCGCGTCGCCGGCACCGGCTTTGCAGGGCAGGCCTTCAGCGGCCCGGTCGCCGCCGGGCACTGCGTGCGCATCATGACCGGCGCAGTGATGCCCGAGGGCCTGGACACCGTCGTGCCGCAGGAATTCACGCAGATCGATGGCGAAGCGATCCGGTTTGCCGCTGGTGTGGTGCGCCGCGGCGACAACCGCCGCCTGTCCGGCGAAGACCTGGCCAAGGGCAGCGCGGCGCTGGCCGCCGGGCGAGTGCTGCGCCCCGCCGACTTGGGGCTGCTGGCCTCGCTCGGCCAGGCCGAAGTGCCTGTCTATCGCCGCCTGCGCGTGGCCTTCTTCTCCACCGGCGACGAACTGCGCTCGATCGGCGAGCCGCTCGACGCGGGCTGCGTCTACGACAGCAACCGCTACACGATCTGGGCCATGCTGCAACGCCTGGGCTGCGAAGTTGTCGACTTGGGCGTCGTGCGCGACCAGCCCGAGGCCTTGCGCGCGGCGTTCAGCCAGGCCGCAGCCTGCGCCGATGCGGTCATCACCTCGGGCGGCGTCAGCGTAGGCGAGGCCGACCACACCAAGCAGATCATGGCCGAGCTGGGCGATGTGCTGTTCTGGCGCATCGCCATGCGGCCGGGGCGGCCGATGGCGATCGGGAGAATCGGCAATGCCATCCTCTTCGGCCTGCCCGGCAACCCGGTCGCGGTGATGGTCACCTTCTATGCCTTCGTGCGCGAGGCGCTGCGGGCCATGAGCGGCGCCGCCAAAGAGCCGCTACCCCTGCTGCGCGCCGCCTGCACCACTGCGCTGCGCAAGAAACCCGGCCGCACCGAGTACCAGCGCGGCGTCGTCAGCCGCGGCGCTGACGGCCGCTGGCAGGTGGCGATCACGGGCAGCCAGGGCTCGGGCATTCTGTCGTCGATGAGCGCGGCCAACGGCATGGTGGCCTTGCACCACGCCCAAGGCGATGTCGCGGCCGGCGACGAAGTCGATGTGATCCCGTTCGACGGCCTGGTCTGACGCCAGTTACTTCGCCGGCACAGCGTCGTCGAGCGCGCGCTCCGTGATCTCGCCCGGTACCCGCGATCGGGCGAACCAGGTGTAGACCGTCGGCACGACGAAGATCGTGAGCAGGGTGCCCACGCTCATGCCGCCGACGATGACCCAGCCGATCTGCTGGCGGCTTTCGGCACCGGCGCCACTCGCCAGGGCCAGCGGCAAGGCGCCGAGCACCATCGCGCCGGTGGTCATCAGGATCGGGCGCAGGCGCAAGGTGGCGGCTTCCATCACGGCCTCGCGCACGGGCCGCCCAAGTTTTCGCAACTGGTTGCTGAACTCGACGATCAGGATGCCGTGTTTGGTGATCAGGCCGACCAGGGTGATGAGCCCGATCTGCGAATACACGTTGAGCGTGCCACCCGAGAGATGCAACGCACCGAGCGCACCGACCATCGACAGCGGCACCGCCAGCAGGATGATGAAGGGGTCGACAAAGCTTTCGAACTGCGCCGCCAAGACCAGGAAGATGAACAGCAGCGCGAGCACGAAGACCAGCCCGAGCGCGCCGCTGGAGGCCCGGAACTCACGGCTGACGCCATTGAGTTCGGTGGCATAGCCCGGCTGCAAGACCTTGGCCGCCGTGGCGTCCATGAAGTCGAGCGCCTCGCCAAGCGAAAAGTTGGGCGCCAGATTGGCCGTGATGGTGACGGAGCGGCGCTGGTTGAAGTGGTTCAGCTCGCGCGCCGCGACGCCTTCGCGCACCTTCACCAGCGACGACAGCGGCACCATGGTGTCGTTGCGTGCGCGCACGAAGAGCTTTTCGATGTCGTCGGGCGTCGCCCGGCCCGCCGCCACGGTCTGCACGATGACGTCGTACTGGTCGGAGCCGCGTTTGTAGCGTGTCACGTTGCGCCCGCCGAGCATGGTCTCAACGGTGCGCGCCACTTGATCGACGGCGACACCCTGGTCGGCGGCGCGGTCGCGGTCGACCTCGATCAGCAGCTCGGGCTTGTTCAGGCGCAGGTCGGTGTCGGGCTGCACGAAGCCGGGGTTCTTCTGCATCTCGGCCACGATGGCCTGGGTCGCGCGCTGCAGGCTCTCGTAGCTCTCATTGCTGACAACGACGAAATTGATCGGTTGGGCGCGAAACCCCTGCCCCAGGCTGGGCGGCGTGATCGGGAAAGCATTCACACCCGGCAGCGCCGAGAGCTGCGGCTGCATCGCGCGCGCCGCCTCCTGCGTGCTGCGGCTGCGCTCGCTCCAGTCCTTGGCGCGCAGGATCACGGTCCCTTGCGACACGCTGTTGTTGCCACCGCCGCCGAGGAAGACGAAGACGCGGTCGAAGTCGTCCTGACGCATCGCGATGGCGCCGACGGCGTCGAGGTAGCGGCGGGTGTACTCGAGCGAAGAGCCCTCGGGCGCCGACACCGGCATGATGATCACGCCGCGGTCTTCCATCGGCGAAAGCTCGCTCTTGGCGGTGCTGAACAGCCACCAGCTTGCGGCGCCGCTGCCCAGCATCACCAGCAACACGATCCAGCGCTGGTTGAGGACCGTGCCGAGCGCGCCGCGGTATCCCGCCGTGAGGCCGATGAGCACACGCTCCATCGTGCGGTCGAACCAACCTGGCTTGGGGTTGTGGCGCAGCAGCTTGCTGCACATCATCGGCGTGAGGGTCAGCGCCACGAAGCCCGAGACGATCACTGCACCAGCCAGCGTCAGCGCGAACTCGGCAAACAGGCGCCCCGTGCGCCCGGGCGTGAAGGCCAGCGGCGCAAACACAGCCGCCAACGTGAGCGTCATTGCGACCACGGCGAAGGCGATCTCGCGCGCGCCCTTGACCGCGGCCTGGAACGGCGTCAAGCCTTCCTCGATGTGGCGATAGATGTTTTCCAGTACCACGATGGCGTCGTCGACCACCAGGCCGATTGCCAGCACCAGGGCCAGCAAGGTCAGGGTATTGATGGTGAAGCCGGCCGCCGCCATCAGCGCGAAGGAGCCGATCAGGCTCACCGGAATCGTCACCAGCGGAATGATCGACGCGCGCAGCGTGCGCAGGAAGACGAAGACGCGGTCGAAGTCGTCCTGACGCATCGCGATGGCGCCGACGGCGTCGAGGTAGCGGCGGGTGTACTCGAGCGAAGAGCCCTCGGGC
>JANMSS010000187.1:0-3379 GCA_031389585.1 Burkholderiales bacterium
TCGCCAGCGCGTCCTCCAAGCTCTACAACCACCCGCTGTCGCCGTTCACGCACACGCCCATGGCGCAGCGCGTGTCGGCCGGCCTGGACTTGATGCACCGGCTGGCCAAGGACTACGAGAAGCCGCAGTTCGACATCCGCAGCGCCACGGTCGACGGTGTGCAGGTCGCGGTGCAGGAGCAGGTGGCGATCGAAAAACCGTTCTGCCGCCTGCTGCGCTTCAAGCGCTTCACCGACGACCCGCGCGCACTCGCGGACATGAAGACCCAGCCGGTGGTGCTGATCGTGGCGCCGCTGTCGGGCCACCACTCGACGCTGTTGCGCGACACCGTGAACAGCCTGCTGGGCGGCCACAAGGTCTTCATCACCGACTGGACCGACGCGCGCATGGTGCCGGTCGACAAGGGCCCGTTCCACCTCGACGACTACGTGGCCTACATGCAGGAGTTCATGCGCCACATCGGGCCCGAGGTGAACGTGATCTCGGTCTGCCAGCCGACCGTGCCGGTGCTGGCCGCGGTGGCGCTGATGGCCAGCCGTGGCGAGTTCACGCCGCGCACGATGATCATGATGGGCGGGCCGATCGACGCCCGCAAATCACCCACCGCCGTCAACAACCTGGCGATGAACAAGAGCCATGAATGGTTCGAGCACAACGTGATCTACCGCGTGCCGCAGAACTACCCCGGCGCAACGCGGCGTGTTTACCCCGGCTTCCTGCAGCACACCGGCTTCGTGGCGATGAACCCCGACCGGCATGCCAGCTCGCACTACGACTACTTCCTCGACCTGGTGCGCGGCGACGAAGAAAGCGCGGAGAGCCACCGCCAGTTCTATGACGAGTACAACGCCGTGCTCGACATGCCGGCCGAGTACTACCTCGACACCATCAAGACCGTGTTCCAGGATTTCGCGCTGGTCAACGGCACCTGGCGCGTGGCGGGCGAGCTGGTGCGGCCACAAGACATCAGGACCACGGCCCTGCTGACGATCGAAGGCGAGCTCGACGACATCTCCGGCGCCGGCCAGACGCGCGCCGCGCACGACCTGTGTACCGGGATTGCCAAGACGCGCCAGTTCCACTACGACGTGGTGGGTGCCGGCCATTACGGCATCTTCTCCGGCCGCCGTTGGCGTGAGCATGTGCACCCCGAAGTCAGCGCCTTTATCGCCCGCTTCGGCAGCGACGCGGCGCTGACGACAGCGCCTACACCGCGCAAGCCTGCGGCAAAGAAGGGCCCGGGCCGCCGCCGATAATCCGGCGGTGACGCTCACCGCCCATCTGGCCCTTGCCGATCGCCTGAACGCCGCACTGCCGCAGACGCAGTGCACACGCTGCGGCTACCCGGATTGCCGGCGCTATGCCGACGCGATGGCCGCCGGCGAGGCAGCGATCAACCAATGCCCGCCGGGTGGCGCCGACGGCATCAGGCGGCTGGCGGCGATCACCGGCGACCCCGTCATTGCGCTGAACCCGGCCAACGGCGTCGAAGGCCCGCGCAAGCGGGTCGTGATCGACGAAGACTGGTGCATCGGCTGCACGCTGTGCATCAAGGCCTGCCCGGTGGACTGCATCGTCGGCGCGCCCAAGGCCATGCACACCGTGATCGAAGCCCTGTGCACCGGCTGCGAACTCTGCATCCCGGTCTGCCCTGTCGACTGCATCGCGCTCGAAGACGCAACACCCGGCCTGAGCGGCTGGGCGGCGTGGGGCCCGGCGCCGGCCGACGAGGCGCGCGACCGCTACGCGGCGCACATCACACGCACCGAGCGCGATCGGCGCGAGAACGACGAGCGCCTGGCCGCGACCGCCCAGGCCAAGCTGGCCGACCTGGAGGGCGCCAGCACGATCACCGACCCGGCCGCGTTGGCGAAAAAGCGTGCCGTGGTCGAGGCGGCGTTGAATCGCGCGCGCGCGCGTGGCAGTCTCGACAAGCGTTGACCCGACGGCCAACGCCAGTGCCGCAGCAGCGGCACGGCACCAGTATCGATGCCGGTCGAACCGAGTCGCTTGCATGAGGCGGTGCCACAATGGTCGTTGCCGACGTGCAGACCATTGAAAGCAGGCCGCCCATGACCACCGTGCAGAGCATCTTGCCCGGCGCTGGCCCAGGAAGCGGCCAGCGCCGGGCTGCTGGCACCGGAGAAGATCGAGCGCATCTTGCGCGAGCGGCTGCGTACCGAGCGCATCGATCGGATGAAGGCGGCGCGCGCCACTCTGGCGGCCGAGCCACTGGCGCCGATGACGCCCGAAGAGATCAGTGCCGAGATCGAGGCCTACCGCTCCGAGCAGCGGCGTGCGGCTGGGTCTTGACACAAACACGGCGCTTTCCGGACTGCTGTGGAGCGGCACGCCGGGGCGCTTGCTCGATGCGGCTGAAGCGCAGCGCATCGAGCTGGCCAGTAGCGCCGCGCTGGCGGCACAGGTCGATCTGATTGTCTCGGGCGATGCGCGTTTGCTCGACCTGAAGAGCTTCCTGGGCATCGAGATCGTCACCGCTGCGGCAGCGGTCGAGCGGTTGGAGGCGCAGCGCGAAGACTGATACGGAATTGCGATCGTCCGTTTAGAAACCGTTCGGGCTGAGCCTGTCGAAGCCCAAGCGCGACGCTTCGACAGGCTCAGCGCGAACGGGCTCTGGCATGTAGAAATTTCTCATCGATTGAACGCAATTGCGTGTGAGCGGATCAACCAAGTGCAGGCTGCTGGCAGGCAAGTCCATGCATCATGACGGCCAAACCCACTGCGCGATTCGAATCGAATGAAGCCCGCCGACATCAAAGCCTTCTTCGCCGCGCTGCGCGAGGCCAATCCGACGCCGGTGTCGGAGTTGGAATACACCAGCGTGTTCGAGCTGCTCGCCGCGGTGCTGCTGTCGGCGCAGGCCACCGACGTCAGCGTCAACAAGGCCAGCAGGCGCTTGTTCGCGCTGGCACCGACGCCGCGCAAGATGCTGGCGCTGGGTGCCGGCGTTGTGGCCGAACACATCCGGACCATCGGCCTGTACCGCAACAAGGCCAGGAACCTGGTTGCGACCTGCCGCCTGCTGGTCGAGCAATATGGCGGCGAAGTGCCACGCACGCGCGAAGCGCTCGAAGCCCTGCCCGGCGTCGGCCGCAAAACGGCCAATGTGGTGCTCAACGTGGCCTTCGGCGAGGCGACGATGGCCGTCGACACCCATGTCTTTCGGCTCAGCAACCGCACCGGCCTGGCGTCGGGCAAGACGCCCTACGACGTCGAGATGAAGCTGCTGGCCGCGGTGCCGCCCGCCTACAGCGTGGGCGCCCACCACTGGCTGATCCTGCACGGCCGCCATGTGTGCCAGGCCAGGAAGCCGCTGTGCTGGCAATGTCGCGTGGCCGCGCAGTGCGCTTTCGAGCCC
>JANMSS010000193.1:0-3782 GCA_031389585.1 Burkholderiales bacterium
GAGCCGCCGGTGATCAGCACCACCTTGCCGCCGACCGTGCCGCGCAATGAACGGTCGATGAACAGCGCCGGGTCGAGATGCCGCTCCCAGTAGTCCCACAGGAGCCAGGCGTAGTCCTTCAGGTTCGGGCACTCGATGCCGGTGCCCTTGAGTGCGGCGTCGGTTTCGCGGCGATCGAAACGCGTCGGGTAGTTGACGAAGGTGAGCATGTCCTCGGGCACGCCCAGGTCCTTGATCACGGCATTTCGGATGCGCCGCACCGGGGCCATGGCCATCAAGCCCTTCTTCACGCTCTTGGGGATGAAACCGAGCAGCGCGGCGTTGATGAACAGGTTCATCTTCGGCGCGTGGGCGGCCTTGCTGAAGATGTCGAGCACGTCGCCGATGCGGTAACCCACCGGGTCGACCAGGTGGTAGCACTTGCCGCTGGCGTGGAAGTGATGGCTGATGTGGTCCAGGGCGGCGACGACGAAGTCGACCGGCACGATGTTCACGCGCCCGCCTTCGATGCCGATGCTGGGCATCCACGGCGGCAGGATCTGGCGCATGCGCTGGATCAGCTTGAAGAAATAGTACGGGCCGTCGATCTTGTCCATCTCGCCGGTCTTGGAGTCACCGAC
This sequence comes from Burkholderiales bacterium, assembly GCA_031389585.1. GTDB lineage: Bacteria > Pseudomonadota > Gammaproteobacteria > Burkholderiales > Burkholderiaceae_C > CADEEN01. Next base: position 621 of record JANMSS010000193.1, read on the forward strand.
CACCATCGCCGGGCGGTACACCGTCCACTTGACCTTGCACTCCTTGCGCACCAGCTTCTCGCTCTCGTGCTTGGTCATGAAGTAGGGGTGGTCCAGGCCCTCGGCCTCGTCGAACATGTCTTCGCGGAACACGCCTTCGTACAGCCCCGCGGCGGCGATGCTCGAGACATGGTGGAAGTGCCCGGCGTCGATGGCCGTGGCGAACTCGACCGCGCTGCGCGTGCCTTCGATGTTGACCTTGACCTGGCTCTCTTCGTCGGCCGACAAGTCATACACCGCGGCCAGGTGGTACAGGTGGTCGATTTGGCCCTTCAACTTCTTCACCTCATTGGCCGACACGCCGAGTTTGTTGCTCGTCAGATCGCCAAACACGGGTACAGCGCGCGCCTTGCCCACACCCCAGTACGCCAGCAGCGCGGCGACCTTGTTCTCGCTCTCCGGGCGCAACAGGAAGTAGACGATGGCGCCCCTGCGCGCGAGCAAGGTCTTGACCAGGCGCTTGCCAATGAAGCCGGTGGCGCCGGTAACGAAGTACTGCATGTGGATCTCCTTCAATGGGGTGCGCGGCGGCCGGGCGCCGAATGATTCATTCTTCCCCCAAAGACCGCACATGGCGCTGCCCGTTTACCCCAAGGAACGGCTGGCTCGCGGGCCGCGCGGGCATAGAGCCCTCTCACTAGAGAAAGCCCCTCGCACCGTGCGTGCCCGCTCCTATAGTGGGCCTTCGAGCGCAGCAGTCATTCGCGCACACCCCTCCCAGTGACGACAAAGGACACCCCATGGTCAAGAAGCTCAAGAAGATGGCGGACAAGAAGGCCACCTCGGCCGCCGGTCTGCTGGACAGCCAGCTCGCCCACTCGGTCAAGGAATCGGCGCAGCAGATCTGGCTGGCCGGCATGGGCGCGTTTGCCAAGGCCCAGGAAGAAGGCGGCAAGGTCTTCGAAGCCCTGGTCAGGGAAGGCGCCAGCCTGCAGAAGAAAACCCAGGGCATCGCCGAAGAGCGCATCAGCGCCGTCACCGGCAAGATGACCTCGATGGCCGACGGCATGAGCCACAAGGCCGGTGCGCAATGGGACAAGCTCGAGTCGATCTTCGAACAACGCGTGGCCAAGGCCCTGAACAAGATGGGCGTGCCCTCGAGCAAGGACGTCGACGCGCTGATCAAGCGCATCGACGGGCTGTCGGCGAAGGTCGGCAGCAAGGCCGCACCGGCCGCCAAGAAGAAGGCCGCCGTCAAGCGCGCGGTCAAGCCCGTCACCGAGGCACCTGCCAAGCGCGCGGCACGCAAGAAGGCGTGACCTCGATGCCCCGGCGCGGCGCCAAGCCGCCGCGCATCGGTCTGGCCTTAGCCGGCGGCGGACGAGCCGCTGCTGCGCAGCGGTCGCCCAGGGGCGCAGATGACGAACGGGCCGCCGCCTCGCGTCGTGGTTCGCGCATCGGATTGGCCCTCGCCGGCGGCGGCCCGTTGGGCGCCATTTACGAAATCGGCGCGCTTTGCGCGCTCGATGAAACCCTCGACGGGCTCGACTTCAACCAGCTTGCCGGCTATGTCGGCGTGTCGGCGGGTGGCTTCATTGCCGCCGGGCTGGCCAACGGCATGACGCCGCGCGAACTCTGCGCGGCATTCATCGAAAGCGCCGAGTCCGGCGGCGACGATCTGTTCCGGCCCTCGCTGCTGATGCGCCCGGCCTGGGGCGAGTACCTGCACCGCCTGGCCGCGCTGCCCGGCCTGACCGCGCAAGCCGTCTACGAATTCACCTTCAAGCGTCGCTCGCTGCTGCAAGCCTTCGAACGCCTGGGTCGCGCGTTGCCCACCGGCCTGCTCAGCGGCGCGGCCATGGAGCGCCAACTGGCGCGGGTGTTCGGCAAGCCGGGTCGCAGCAATGACTTCAGGCAACTCAAGCGCCGCCTGGTGCTGGTGGCCACCGATCTCGACAGCGGCGACGCGGTGCCTTTCGGCCAGCCCGGTCACGACGATGTACCGATCTCGCTGGCCGTGCAGGCCAGTGCCGCATTGCCCGGTCTGTTCGTTCCGGTGTCGGTGCAGGGGCGCACCTGCGTCGACGGCGCGTTGAAGAAAACGCTGCATGCCACGGTGCTGCTCGACGAAGGGCTGGACCTGCTGATCTGTCTGAATCCGCTGGTGCCCTTCGACGCCACCCATGCCACGCGGCACAAGGTGCTGGGCAGCGCAGACCCACGCATCCCGCGGCTGGTTGACGGTGGCCTGCCGGTCGTGCTGTCGCAGACCTTCCGCTCGCTGATCCACTCGCGGCTCGAACTCGGCCTGAAGGGCTATGCCCGCGGCTATCCGGGCACCGACATCGTGCTCTTCGAACCCGACCACCGCGACCCGGAAATGTTCCTGGCGAACACCTTCAGCGTGTCGCAGCGGCGGCTGTTGGCCGAGCATGCCTATCAACGCACCCGCGAGTTGCTGCGTTCGCGGCGCTCGTCGCTGGGCGCGCAATTGGCGCGGCATGGGGTGACGATTGACTCGGCTGTGCTCGACGACCCATCGCGGCGGCTGGTCGGGCGCCAGCGGCGTTTGGCGGGCACGCGTGCAGCGCGGGCGTTGAAGCGACTTGACGAAGTCTTGAACGACCTCGAGGTGGGAATGGGTGTTTCTTCGCGTGCGTGATTCGGCGCCGGGTGTGCCCCGGCGGGCAGTCACTTTCTCTTTGCTGGCTCAAAGAGAGAAGTAACCAAAGAGAAAGAGCCTGAACACGTGATCATTCGCGCCTGCGGTTTCATTTGATGCCGGCGCATTGCCGCAAGGCCTGACCCGGTACGGGCAGGAGTTTCGATTGCACCGCGGCGCACCGCGCTTGGGCCACATCGCAGGCAGGGCAAGCCCGTTTGGCTTAGTGCAAACGCAGGCCTTACCGGATCAATCAGACTTGTGCGCGCGAACAGGAAACGCTCGCGCGCTCAAATCCAATGATTCGTGTTGGGCTCTTTCTCTTTGGTTACTTTCCTCTTTGAGCCAGCAAAGAGAAAGTGACTGCCTGCCGGGGCATACCCGGCGCCGACTCGGCATGAGAAGAACGAACTCACCCCAGGTACCGCGACTCCAAGTGCGCCTTGAAATGCGCCGGGTTCAACACTTCGCCGCTGGCGCGAATTGCCAACTCGTCGGTCGTCCAGCGCGATGCCTGCGAC
>JANMSS010000214.1:0-2278 GCA_031389585.1 Burkholderiales bacterium
TCGTCGCGGTTGCGGTGCTGGCTGCGGTCGTTCTGGCACTGGACCACGATGTTGGTCGGGATATGGGTCAGGCGCACCGCCGAGTCGGTCTTGTTGATGTGCTGGCCGCCGGCGCCTGAAGCCCGGAAGGTGTCGGTGCGCACATCGGCCGGGTTGATGTCGATCTCGATCGTGTCATCGACCTCGGGTGAGACGAACACGCTGGCGAAGCTGGTGTGGCGGCCGCCGGCCGAATCGAAGGGGCTCTTGCGCACCAGTCGGTGCACACCGGTCTCGGTGCGCAGGTGGCCGAAGGCATAGTCACCCTCGATCTTGATCGTCGCGCTGCGGATGCCAGCCACGTCGCCGGCCGTCTCTTCCATGATTTCGGTCGTGAAGCCCTTGCGCTCGCAGTACTTCAGGTACTGGCGCAGCAACATCGCGGCCCAGTCACAGGCCTCGGTGCCGCCGGCGCCAGCCTGGATGTCGAGAAAGCAGTTCGACGGATCGGCCGGATTGTTGAACATGCGGCGGAACTCGAGCCCCTCGACGATGGCTGCCAACTGGGCGGCCTCGGCCGCGATCGCGGCCAAGCCGTCAAGATCGCCGTCGGCTTTGGACATCTCGTACAACTCGGCGTTGTCGGCCAGGTTGCTGCTCAGGTGGTCGATGGTCTGGACCACCGTCTCGAGCGACTTCTTCTCGCGCCCGAGTTCCTGGGCCCGCTTGGGTTCATTCCAGACGCTGGGGTTTTCGAGCGCGGCGACAACCTCGTTCAGGCGCAGGGCTTTGCGGTCGTAGTCAAAGATACCCCCGAAGCGCATCGGTGCGCTGGGTCAGATCGGCCAGGCTGGTGCCGATCAGGTTGATGCGTTCGATGTCCATGCGCTGAGCCTCGTTCTTGAAGCGACGGATTTTCGCACGCGAACGCCGGTCAGGGTTTATCCGTAGCGGGTATGCCAGTGGTGCGCCCGTTTTGTCAGACAGCCGTAAGCGATTCCAGACGACATTAGCGCCCATGCCGAGCGGGCGAGTTGCCCGTGTGCGCTTTGCTGCAATGAATTCACCGTGCTGACTTTCCTCAATCTGCTGCAACTGATCCTGTACATCCCGCTGCTGGCGTTGCTCGGGCAGGGGGCGCTGTTTGTGCTGGCCGGAACCAAGCGCGACAGCAACGTTTTCTACCGCCTGCTGCAACTGCTGTCCAAGCCCTTCACCGCGCTGGTGCGGCGGCTGACGCCGGCCAAGGTGGGTGACCACCAGGTGCCCTTCGTGACCTTCTTCGCGCTGTTGATCGTGTACTTCGTGGTCACCTTCGAGCGCATCGACCTGTGCCTCAAACTCGGCCTGGAGCAGTGCCAATGAACGGCAGCGGACTGACCTACCTGTGGCTCAAGTGGTCGGCGATGGGCTGGCTGGTGCTGGGCCGCCGGGCCCAGGCCCTCGTGATCTTCGAGGAAATGCTGCGCCGCTGGCCGCAGGATGGCTATGCCCTGGCCAGCCGCTCGCATGTGCGCTCGCAGCGCGGCCAGCGCGACGAAGCCATTGCCGACCTGCAGGCCCTGGTCGCCGCGCAGCCCGATCTGAGCGCGGTGTACTGGTTCAACCTGGCCTTCCTGCTCGAAGACGCCGGCCGCTTCGCCGAGGCCGAGCCGGCCTTTCGCCGTGCGCTGGCGCTGGATGCCAAGCTCGACCGCGCCTGGTACGGCCTGGGCCTGGTGCTGATCCGCCTGCAGCGCCCCGACGAAGCCCTGGCCGCGCTGCAGAAGAACACCGAACTGCAGCCGATGAGCCCCTACGGCTGGTACCAGCTGGCCCGCGTGCAGTTCGATCGCCAGCAGCCCGAAGAGGCCCGCAAGATCATCCGCCACCTGAAGGGCTTCGAGCCCAAGGTGGCGGCGCAACTCGAGCGCGAGACCGGCCTGGCCGCGTGAACCGACTTTTTTCAGCGAGAGAACCGGGCTCATCCCGGGAGTGAGATCGAGGAGACAACGCGATGCAAGTATCAGAAAGGCACCGCCAGTACTGGAACAAGAATTTGCGCATCACCGCAATTCTCATGGCCATCTGGTTCGTCGTGACGTTCGTCGTCGGCTACTACGCCCGCGACCTGAACTTCACCTTCTTCGGCTGGCCGTTCAGTGTCTGGATGGGTGGGCAGGGCGCGTTGATCGTGTACTGCGTAATCATCTGGTACTACGCCCGCTATATGAACAAGCTCGACATCGAGCACAACGTGCACGAGGAGGACTGACATGGCTGGCATGTTTGATCACGGCGCCAAGACCGACAGGGCGTC
>JANMSS010000217.1:0-6800 GCA_031389585.1 Burkholderiales bacterium
TTCCGGGCCACCTCGAGTTCCCTGGCGTGCAGGGTCTCGCGGGCGACCAGGTACAGCGCCATGTGGGCGCGACGGGCGTCGGGGTCGTCGTCGAGGTGCTTGACCACTTCCGCGGCTGCGGGTGGTTGACGAACGGCCCGGTACAGGTGGGCCCATGCGGAGTCCTCGGAAGCCGACTGGTGGCTCATGGGAGGCGACTCGTGGAAGGGCGCTTGCGGTTGATAAGAAGAGTTCTGCATGGTTCGCTCCAGTGACAATCACGAAGACGAACCATCCCTGCGGGGACAGGACGTCCCCGCAGGGGTAGCATGGGCACACCGCCGATGCGATGACCCACTGGAAAGCCGTCACGATGACTCGTTCCGACCCATCTCTTCAGTTGATTGACGGCGGGCGCGAAGCGCTCGAGAGGGAGTACATGTGGGCGATCATCTTTGATCGCCCCGACAAGCAGTCCCTCGCAAGACGCCTCGAACAGTCGGCTAACGACGCCCTTTGCGTGGTGCGCTCAGAAGATGACGAGCGAGAAGCTCATCATCGATCAAGCGTACGACCCGCATGACGTCGCTTCGCACAGGCCCGCGCCTGATGCGATGCGTTTCCAGGCTCTGAAGGAGTTCCTCCTTCTTCGTCTGGAGGTTCTCCACGCTTCCCTGGTCGACGAGACGCAGGAAGCTGATCCACAACTGCTTGTCCATCGCGTGCTCACGCAGCCAGGGGCAGCGATTGGCGAGGGACGACCGTATCGGCCGCGGGGCGGCTGAACGGGGAGCACAGGGCGGGGAGCTTCCTGGACGCCACGACGCGGAGTTGCGGGCGGCCAGAACCGCCAAGCAGGCGGCACACGGCTTGAGTCGTGTTGTTCGACATGGTCGTTCTCCTTTGCGTGAGCAGAGGGCGCACCACGTCCCCGGATGGAGAAACGATGTTCCCCATGCGGGTTGAAGGCACCACCGAATGGCGGGCCCGTGGATCGGCGAGGAGACCCATGCCGAAGCAGTGGGTCTCTCGCACATTCAGGACTTGCGTCCCCGGGATTCAGGCTGCCGGCTTGCGCCGGTCACCTGCGGTTCACGCGATCTCGAGTCCCGTTCCTTGCCGGACAAGGACTATCGATGCGCAACTGATCCTGGCCACCGTTTCGTCAACGGTGGCAAGGCACCGGAGCACCGCTGTCGATAGCCCATGCCCGCCGGATGGCAGACACGAGGCTGAAGACGCGGCCCGGTGCAAGTCGCTCTCACGAGCGATGGCTTCAGGGAAAGCGCGAGGTACTCCGGTCCGTGAGGATGGAGCGACTCGGCCACCGGCACCTTGGCGCCGACGGGATTCGATGACCGACGCAAGGTCGGTCGCCGTGGATGTCCGCAACTGCGGAGCGATTCATCGCCTGCGCGACATGGCCAGCGAGTGGCCGATTCAAGTGCGGGTCACGACCGCTAACGCCGGATGCCTGAGCACCCGGAACCTCAACCAGAACCGAAGACGGCCCGGGGTGAAGGCTGTGCCAGCACGAACGCCGACAGGAAGCTTGGCAAGTCTGCCACCGGGCGATCACGTGCGATAGCCCGGCCGGTCACCGTCGCATGTTCATGTGTCCGCGCGGGGCGCATTGGTTTGGTTACGGACGCCGGCTGTACTGTGATCTCGGCGTCAGCTTTCTGCGTGCCAACGACGAACGCCGACGTACCCCGACTCCCAACGGGTCGGAAAAGCCTGGCCGAGCAACGTGGAAGTCGCCCAGATCATTCGGGCGGCGCAGCCGGCTGCGCTTCCTGCAGTTGTCATTTGCTGCATTATCTAGACTTGCTACAGTTTCCCTGTTTGCTTAGAATGCGCCAATGAGTACAGATCGCAGCACCCCCGTCTTGCTTCGCCGCATCGACCAGCTAGAGGCCACGGTGGGCCGCCTCAGCCGTGATCTTGGAAGCATGCGCTCGGTGATCCGCAAGCAAGGCCTGAATCTGCAGGAGCTTCCGCCAAGCCGCCGGCGGTCGGCCGATGCAGCCCAACCAGCCACGATATCGGCCGACCTGGGCCGTGGCGGCCTTGCCGGTGCCACCGCGCGCGGAGAGGCTGCTCGCGTGCAGTGGATCAAGGATGGCCTCGTCGTCCCCGGCGAGCAGCTCGCGCAAGCCTGGGGACTGACGCGACAGGCGCTGGCACCGGCCGCAGAGCGAGGCGAAGTCTTCGCGGTGAAGATCGGCAACCGGCTGTACTACCCACAGCCGTTCCTGTCCTTGGATCGCGAAACCGTGGCAAGGGTGTGCCGAGCACTTGGCGACATTGGCGCGAGCGAGAAGCTGATGTTCTGGCTGCGCGATCACGGCACCCTGGCTGGCAAGAGCGTGGCTCGCGCCCTGGAGGCCGGCGCGCCTGTGGCCAGGGTCGAGCGCTTGGCCACCGCATGGGCGCGCGAGCGTGGGGCCGCGCGTGCCGCTGCGGCTGCCTGAGCCCGGAACCTTCGAGCGTCGACTGCGGCCAGTCCGTGTCGATGTCTCCTCGCTGATCCGATTGAGCCGCAACCCGGCCACGGAGCCGTACTGGTCGGCCGGCGTCTACCGCTTCGACGACCCACAACCCGAACGGGAAGGCGGCTTCGGCGTCTGCTATGCGGGGAACTCGATCGCCGTCGCGTTCGCGGAGAGCGTGATCCACGAGGTCGGCCGTTTCGTCGACGGCCGCTACGAGGTGCCCATCACCGAGCTGACTGAGCGATGGATCGTTCGTTTCCGGTGCGAACGGCGCAAGACGCTGGTACTGGCTGACCTGACGGGTGAGGCGCTGAAGGCTCTCGGGCTCAACAACGACGTCAGCGCAACCAACGATTACAGCGTCCCGCAACTTTGGGCCCGAGCGATTCACGACGCGAGCCCGCGCTGGGACGGTGTGCGCTACGTGTCACGGCAGATGAACAAGGGTGTCTCCTACGCGATCTTCGATCGGTCCGCGCTGCTCAAGCTCAGCGCCGCGCGCCTGACGGGGCGGCAGATCGACGCGCTTTGCGATCGGTTCAATGTCGCCGCGGTGTGATGACGGATGGCGAGGACGAGCTGGCCGAACGTCTGCTGCGCTGTGAGTCGAACTCACCCGACCGGCCAGGAACTGCCGGTCGCCACAGGCAGCTGCGGAGAAGCGCGGAGCGGACTTCCAGTCCAGGTACGAAACGGCGGGCATAGCCCGCTCGTTTAGGCACAGCCGCAGCCGTGACGTGAATTCCCGGGAGAATGCGTTGGCAATTCCAGCGAGGGAGATCGTTGTGCCGACCGAGGATCTGCCATCGAAGTTCTTCAAGTACCGTTCACTGGCGACCGAACAAGATCGGCAGCGACTCCGACAAGTCGTCGTGGAGAGCAAGATCTACTTCCCGCCTGCGAAGTTCTTCAACGATCCTTTCGACCTGCATCCAGTGTTCGACCTGACCGCGCCCCGGCACGTTCAGCGCAAGGACTATGAGCGACTGTCGAAGAAGTACGAGGGACTAGGGCGAGCGGAGCGCCGAAAGGAAGCTCGTCGGGTCATGAAGACATCGATGAGCCAGCAAAGCATCGCGGCTACGACCCGCGCAATCCAAGATGAACATGCGCGGGTCATCACTGAAACCGTCGGAGTACTGTGCGTTTGTAAGAAGCGCGACGACATCCTCATGTGGTCCCACTACGCGGACAGCCACAAAGGCGTGTGCCTCGAGTTCGACGGCATGTCCACATTCATGGCTCACGCACAGGAGGTTAAGTACAGCAAGATGCGTGAACCTATTCGCGCGTACGACGAGACCCATGAGCAGATGATGGAGAAGGCTTTGCTCACCAAGTCGGATCACTGGGCCTACGAAGATGAATACCGCCTGCTCCGCTACAAAGACGGGCCCGGCCTGGTGGAGTTTCGGCCACACAACCTCACCGGCATCATCGTTGGCGCCAACGCGGACAGGACGACGATCGATCTGCTTAAGGGCTGGATCAGTGAGCGTGTCGAGCCCGTGCCGCTGTACTGCGCGTCGGTGAGTCCGACCGAGTTTGAGATTGTGATCAGCGCCGTTGGGTAGCTTGCGTTCGTGCGGGGGTGGCGTTAGGTCGGCAACCCCCTTCATCGTGAACGGCTGCCAGATGACGCGCTCGATTTGATCTGTCCTGCAACGACGCCTCAACGCCGGTGGTGGCGCACCGACTGAAGCGCACAAACAGTGGCTCGAAGCGTTGAACTCGGCGGTGATCAACACGAAGATCGTGGTCGTCGGGTCGGGGGGCGAGGAGCTGCTGACCGAGACGACGCGCTACACCAACTCACAGAACGCGATCGGCGATGCCCGAGTACGCATCGAGATTGCCTGCCCGAAAGCCGCCTGCCGTGGGCACCGGCAGTCGGCCAAGAGCTGCCGCTCGGCAGGTGTGTCCAGAGCAGACGTTCAAACTCCACCACAGACCTTGGTCTGCAAGCAGCGATGTCAGATTCGCGGAGTTGCGTTTCGAATCGCTTTGACTAGCCGTCGCTTAGCGTGGCGGTGAGCGCATAGCCGCCGTCAACCCAGTCATACAACTGGACGCCGCCGACAGCGTTTAGACGATGTCCGAAAGCCATCGCAAAGACCGAAGGCGCCTTGATGAAAAGATGTACGAGCTCGAGCTGATTTGAGGTACGAAACCTCAACAGCGCCTGCTTCGCTTCCGCGACCGCTAGGTTCAACGACATCGTGTCGGCAATGGCACTGCTACTTGAAAGTTCCAGTCGCGGAAGAGCTACCAGTGAACCGCCGGCGGCAGCAGAAAAATCAACGCCCACAGGTGTCGGGAACCCGATGCACACGACGCCTTGCTTGATGCCCTTACCAATCTCAACAGCCCGATCGAAGAACGTACCGCTGGCCTTGACGTGATTGTCGGTGCGGTAGTGTTGGCCGTTATGCTCGATGTCCAGCAAGAACCCACGGGTTGCGCTGAGCGCATAGCCCACGAGGCAGGCGACAGACATGCGTTGTTTGCCATCGAGCGAGACGCAACGTCGCGGCCGGCTGACTTTGATGAAATCGCCGATGCCGGTAAGTGCGGCGGACAGGGTTGACCAGTCGGAGGCGCTGCGCTGGCTGCGTTGCGGACCGGTGAAGCCGGTGACATTGACGCCCAGATGTTCAAGGCTCACGCGCTGGTTCACCAGCAGCACGGGCGTGGGCGCTGCCATCCATGTCAGAGACTCGTCGCCCAAGAGATCCAGGACAGCGGTCTCGATGCTCGCACGGTGCAGTGGCCTAAACGAGGAACGAGCGACCATCACCTTGCACTGGTCGCGCAGAGCAGCGACTTCGCGGGCGCGGAAGTTGAGGGCAGAGAGATGCTTTTCGACCTCGCCGGCAAAGGCGGCATCTGCGTGTTCGGCGCCGTAGATGACAAACTCGACTCGGTCGATGACGAACTGCGCGGTTGCTTCGCCCTGGCTCTTGCCCGTCACCCACTCGACGATTTCTCGCCGCGCGCCGGCCAACATGACCGAGTCGTCGTCGAACGACGCTCCCACGCCACGCAGGCGGTCGACCTTGGACACCAGCGGGGCGGTGACGCTGTTGAAGTCTCGGCACACGAGAACGAAGCGCGGAAACTCTGCAGGCGATGTCTCGTGCACCTGCTTGAATCGCGCAATTTCCGCCCAGAACTGGGTGGAGGTCAGCGCATAGTCTTTCGCCTCGTGCAGGACGCGTTGGACGCCACCGCCAGGGGCGTAGTAGCAGACCTCGACGTCGCCGACTGCTTCGCTGACGACGTGGCTGAAGGCGCCTTGCGCAAGCCACCGCGGCAGATGCTGCAGCACAAACGCGTCCTGATACTCGAAGCCCACGCGGGCGACGACGCCGCCGGTGGATTCGCTTTCAAAGAGACCTGCGGTCATGCACTTCCTTCCAGTTCCAACTGGGACGGATGGACGGTGCCGTCCGGCAGGTACGTGTGCGCGCTGCCCTCCAGGCGGCTACCGCTCAGACGGAAAACCAACAAGACCACGAAGTTCGCTCCGACCTTCGGGTCCAAGGAGAGTCCCCGCATCGTTGCATGGTCCTGTGGGCTCGGCTGCACAGTGAACAGCGGATGCGAGTGCCATTCGCCCAGGTAGTTGAACCTGGCGAAGTCGTTGCCCCTCGCGCCGCAGAACGCCTTGATGGTGGTGACCACGTTCGTCAATGAGCGAACAAAGGCCGCGATGGCGCCGGGCTTCTGGGCGGTGAGGCCGCGAACCGCGAAGTGATTGGTGCCGACGTGTTCGCCTAACAGGATGCCACCGCACTCGCGGCTGCCAGCCTTGTTCAACGCTCGGCGCAGCATGTCCTGATGCTCAAGGGGTACCGTTATCCGCAGCACGACGGCTGATCTCCATTGCCGCAACGAGTTCTTGGACGGCGGCTTCTTCTTCGGGCGTGAGCAGCTCCTGCGGAACTGCCGGCTGGGCGGCGCTCGCGCAGTCGATCGGGATGGTGTCGAACGGCTGCTTGAACTCCCAGGCCTTCTTGTAGCCCAAAAGGTACGCGGCAACCGGGTACTGGGAGTCCGGCCCTGCGCACATCGCATCAATTGCGAACTGGGTCATGGAAGCGGCCAGCGCACCGACGTCGGCGTCGGAGGCGACCAGTACCTGCCCATCGTTCTCCACGGCGTATCGGCCAACCTTGCGGTCCGAGATGGGCTGTAGGTTGCACAGGACGCCGAGCACGTGGTTGCGGATGCTCAGCGGATCAGCATCCAGTCCCGGCCTGCTACGCGCCATCAGCGCACCGATGCCGCCCCCGAAAACCTCGCCCCAGACCATGGTCACCTTCG
>JANMSS010000305.1:0-2498 GCA_031389585.1 Burkholderiales bacterium
TGGGCAGTTCGGGCTGCGGCAAGACCACGCTGTTGCGAGCCATCGCCGGCTTCGTCAAGCCGAGCGCCGGACGCATCGTGGTCGATGGGCGGGACATCACGGCCCTGCCGCCCGAGGCGCGGCAGACCGCAATGATGTTCCAGTCGTATGCGCTGTGGCCGCACATGAACGTCGCCGCCAACATCGGCTATGGCCTGCGCATGCGCGGGGTGGCCAAGGCGCGCATCGCCGAGCGCGTGCAGGGAATCCTCAAGTTGCTGCAACTCGAGGGCTACGGCAGCCGCGACGTGACCGCCTTGTCCGGCGGCCAGCGCCAGAGGGTGGCTCTGGGGCGTGCGCTGGCCGTCGACCCGCTGCTGCTGCTGCTCGACGAGCCGATGTCCAACCTCGACTACAAGGTGCGCCTGGAGTTGCGCCACGAGCTGCGCGCGCTGCAGCAGCGAGTCGGCATCACGGCGATCTACGTCACCCACGACCGCGAGGAGGCGCTGACGCTGGCCGACCGCATCGCTGTCGTCGATGCCGGTCGCGTGGTCCAGTACGGCACGCCCGAAGAGGTCTTCCACCGTCCTGCCAGCCCCTTCGTGGCCGGCTTCATGGGCGCCGACAACGCGATCGACCTGGTGCTCGATGGCAACGCGCTGCAGTTGGCCAACGAGACCACACCCCCTGCGTCGCTCAAGCGTGCGCACTTCCGCGGCGACCGCGCACGCCTGTCGACGCAGGCCGACGCCAATGCCGACTTGTCACTGCAGGGCACCGTCGAGCAGACCGCCTATCTGGGCCATGGCTTTCGGTACCGCGTTCGCGTCGGGCGCGGCCAGATCTGGGTCGACGACCCAGTGCACTACCCCGAAGGCAGCCCGGCCCAGGTTGTCGTTCCCCGCAATGCGCTGCTGTTTTTTCCGGCAGCGAATCCTTGACCCACTGAAGCAGAAGGAGACTGACATGAACTTGCAGACCCTCACCCGCCTGGCCCCGGCGCTGCTGGTGGCCGCCGCCAGCACATTCGCGGCAGGCCTGGTCTCGGCGCAGACCCTGAACGTGGTCACCGCGGGCGACCAGAACATGGTCGACTACGTCAACAACTTCCTCGGCCCACGCTTCGAGAAAATGAACCCTGGCGTGTCGGTGAAGGCCGTGGGCACCGGCCCTGGCGACGCCGGCTCGCAAAAGATCTACGAGAAGCTCTCGGCGCAGTCCAAGGCCGGCAACGCGGCGTGGGACATCGACGTGGCAGTGATCCACCAGCGCGGCGCCGCCACCATGGTCAAGGAAAACCTGCTCGCGTCCTACCGCAGCCAGATCGCCACCGACAAGCTGGTCACGCGCGACACCGCCAAGAACGCATTGGGCCAGAACGTCAGTGGCTTCGTGATCCCGATGTTCCACAGCCAGATCGCGCTGGCCTACAACCCCGACCTGGTCAAGGCGCCACCAAAGAGTTTCACCGAACTCGAGAGTTGGGTGCGCACCAACCCAAAGCAGTTTGGCTACAACGGCGTCAAGGGCGGCATGTCGGGTGTCGGCTTCGTGACGGGCTATGTCTCGGCCAACAGCGGGCTGGGCAAGACGCTCGAGGAGGGCCCTTACGACGCCGCACAGAAGGCGGCGATCGACAAGGCACTGACCAGCCTGAAGGAGTTCAACAAGTTCATCGTCTTCACCCCCGGCAACGCCGGCACGCTGGACATGCTCAACCGCGGCGAGATCACGATGGGCCCGGTGTGGGTCGACATGTTCTATACGTGGCAGGCCGACGGCAAGCTGAGCCCGAAACTCAAGCTCTCGCTGCCCGAGCCCGGCCTGCCCGGCCAGCCGATGTACTACGTGGTGCCGGCCAAGGCGGCCAACGCTGCGGTCGCACGCAAGTTCGTCGAGTTCGCCGCCAGCCCGGAGATCCAGGCCGAGGGCATCGTCAAGCAGTTCAACTGGTACCCGGGCATCGACGCGCAGCATGTGCGCGCCAAGCTCGACGCCAAGAGCTGGGACAAGCTGTTCACGGACATCAAGCCCGACGCGCTGGAGCGCTATGGCCGGCCCTTCCCGCTGTTCAATTACTTCACCGACATCGTCGAAGGTTACGAGCGCGTCGTGTTGAAGTGAACCACCCCCGTAGCGGCTTCGCCGCTCCCCCTCAAGGGGGCACGCCAGCGGACTGGCGAAGCCAGTTCCGCGGCGTCTGCTTGGCGCGTGCTCCTGCCTTCTTGTGCATGCACGGGCTCGACGAAGGCCACGCATGATTCGCCGCTGGGCGGGGCTGCTGCTGATCAGCCCCGCGCTGCTGGTCATCGGCATCTTCTTCATCGTGCCGCTGGCGATGTCGGTCGTCTCGTCATTGCAGGCCAAGGACGGCGGCTTTACGCTGGCGCATTTCGAGAAGTCGTTCGAGCTGTATTCGACCGACATGATGTTCACCGTGTTCATCGTGCTCCTGAGTTGCGCGCTGATCGCCGCCGTGGCGATCGCCATCGCCGGCTACCTGACGCTGGGCGAGA
>JANMSS010000290.1:0-4413 GCA_031389585.1 Burkholderiales bacterium
TTGTAGATGCTGCGGTGCGCTTCGTCGGTGACGATGATGTCGAAGGTCTCGATCGGGTACTTCGGGTTGTAGTCGATCGGCTCGGGTTGCTTGAACAGGCTCTCGATCGCCTCTAGGCTGTGCTCGTCGTCCTCGTCGGCCAGCTCGCGGCCCTTCAGCATGCTGAACATGCGCTGGATGGTGCTGATCGTCACCCGCGCGGTGGTATCGAGGTTGTTCCCCTGCAGGTGCTGGACGATGTATTCCTCGCCGAACTTGTAGTTGTTGTAGGGCGAGACGTAGGCGTCGAACTCCTTCTTCGCCTGCCGGCCGAGGTTGGCGCGGTCGACCAGAAACAGCACGCGCCGCGCGCCGGCGAACTTGATCAGGCGGTAGATGAAGCCGATGGCCGTAAAGGTTTTGCCGCTGCCGGTGGCCATCTGGATCAGCGCACGCGGCTTGTTGGCCGCGAGGCTCTTTTCCAGGTTGCGGATGGCGGTGATCTGTGCCGGCCAGAGTTTGAAGTCGCCCCACTCGGTGATCAGTTCGGGCATCTGTTGCAGGCGGGCCAGGAAGGTGCCAATGCGGTACGGCGGCAGGTTCTGCTGCGTGACGAGCCCTTCGACAAGCTCAGGGCGAACGGCAAGCCACTCGGCCAGCAGCGCGGGCTGGTGGAAGGCGAAGACGTTGCGGGCGCGCGGCGCCGGGTCCAGGCCCTGGGTGAAGTGGGTTTCGATACCGGTGGATTCGTACAGGAAGGGCAGTGGCCTGTGCCAGGCCGGCAGGCTGGCGGGCAGGCCTTGCGCGTAGCGCGCGGACTGGACTTCCACGCCGGTGAGCGTGGCGCCCTGCTTCTTGGCCTCGACCACGCCGCAGGCCTTGCCGTCCACGTAGAGCAGGTAGTCGGCGAAGCCGTGGCCAGGGTTCAGCGGGAACTCGCGGATGGCCACGCCGCGCGCGGCGTGCAGGTTCACCGCATCGACCGATTGCACGGCCCAGCCGGCCGCTTGCAGCAGGCGGTCAATCTCGGCGCGCGCCTGTTGCTCAGGTGTGCTCACCCGCCCCTGCCCTGATGCGTCTTCTTTTCCATTGGGCAGGACGATAGCCGACCGCCGCGCTGCCAACAACCTGCAAACCTTGCCGGGCCGCCTGCACCCCCAAGGCGCGGCGCGCCGCCGGCCGCACCCGGCGTAGAGTGGCTGCCCTTGCCCACGCTGGCCCGGAGCCCCCATGCACATCGAGTCCTACGTGTTTTTCAACGGCCGCTGCGAAGAGGCGATCGAGTTCTACCAGCGCGCGCTCGGCGCCGAGGTGCTGATGCTGATGCGAAACAGTGACAGCCCGGAGCCGGCGTCGCCGGGTGCGCTGCCGCCGGGATCCGAGAACAAGGTCTTGCATGCCAGCCTGCGCATCGGCAAGAGCAGGGTGATGGCCAGTGACGGCCACTGTGATGGCAGGCCGGAATTCCGCGGCTTCTCGTTGTCGATCGCCGCCGACACCGTAGCCGAGGCCGAGCGCATGTTCAACGCGCTGGCTGAGGGCGGCACCGTACAGCTGCCGCTGGCCCAGACCTTCTGGTCGCCCAAGTTCGGCATGGTGGCCGATCGTTTTGGCCTGAGCTGGATGGTCAGCGTGACGACGCCGGCCACCTGAGCCGTTGCGCCGGGCGCTGCGGCCGCCGCGCCCTCGGTGGGCCAGGGTTACGTGGTGCGATAGGCGTCGCCGCGGTGACCGACGCGAATCACTTCGACGACCACGGTCGCGTCATCGATGGCGTACACGATGCGATAGACGCCCTGCCGCACACGGTAGAGGTCCTGCCCGCTCAGCTTTTCGCTGCCAAGCCCCCGCGGGTCGTCGCACAGCGCCTGCATGCGCTTGAGCACACGCTTGACGTCAGCCTTGGGCAGGCCACGCAGGTCTTTCGCCACCGAGGGCTTGACCCGCAATTCATAGCGTGCCATCGGCCTTGAGCTTGGCGAGGAAGGCTTCGTAGCCGATTGCCTTCTCGCCTGCACGGCTGCGCACGGCGGCAAGGTCTTCCTGGTCTTCCTGCAGAGCGTGGCGCACGGCGTCGTTGACGATCTCGGACATGCTGCGCCGGCTTTGCGCGGACTTCAGCCGCAACGCCTGGTGCAACTCAGGCGCCAGGTAGACGGTGGAACGAACGGAATCCGGATTGGCCATGGTGGGGGCTTTCGTCAACAGGTGCCATTGTAGCGCTTTGACGTCATGACGTTTCGGTGTCAGCGGCGGCGAGCAGCGCGTCAACGCTCGCCCGCGCGGCCGGCGCTATGCTTCGCGCCCCTTGCATTGATCCCCATGGCCGGCATCCACATCACCGACATCGAGCGCGCCATCAACTGGTGGCGCGGGCGCTCGCCCTCGCCCGACGGCATCACCGCCTGCGCCGAGGTGCGCGCGCTGGCCGAGGTGTATGCGCTGATGGTCTATTACCACGAGACGCAATGCGACGACGACTCGATGCCCGCGCGTGCCCGGCAGGCCTGGCTTGACTGGTACGCCAGCACGCCCGACGCGCCGTGCATCGCCATCTGCTCCACCGCACAGGGCGACGCGGTGTGCAAGGGCTGCGGCCGCACCGAAGACGAGGTGCAGCACTGGCCCGTGCTGAGCCCGAGCGAAAAGCGCGTGGTCTGGCGGCGCATCACGATGGACGCCACGGCCTGGCGCTTCAACCGCTATGCCGAGCGCGCGCGTCAGGCCACCGGCGTGGACCACCCCGACGCCGCGGCGTTTGCCGATCCGCCCTTGCCCAAGCCCGACGCCCGGAGCTCTGCTTGACGGCCATGCAGGGCACGCTGCGCGCCAGCGTGGCGCGCCTCATGCCGCTGGCCTGGCCGGTGCTGGTGGGCCAGGTCGCGGTGCTGTTGTTCGCCACGGTCGACACCGTGCTGGTGGCGCGCCACTCGGCGGCCGACCTGGCGGCGTACGCGGTGGGCGGGGCGGTCTACATGACCGTGTTCATCGGCCTGATGGGCGTGGTCATGGCGGTGAGCCCGATCGTCGGCCAGCTCTTTGGCGCCAAGCGCTTCGAGGCCGCGGGCGAGCAGCTGCACCAGGCGGTCTGGCTGGCCATCGGGCTGACGGCGTTGGGCAGCACGGCGCTGCTCTTTCCGGGGCCGTTCCTGGCGCTGGCGCAGGCCACGCCCGAGGTGGCCGACAAGGTGCGCGGCTTCTTGTTGGCGCTGGCTTTCTCGCTGCCGGCCGGGCTGCTGTTCACCTGCTTCCGCGGCTTCAACATCGCGGTATCGCGACCCAAGGCCGTCATGCTGCTGCAGCTCAGCGGCCTGGCACTGAAAGTGCCCCTGTCGGTGCTGCTGGTGTTTGGCGCCGGGCCGGTGCCCTCGCTGGGCGTCACCGGCTGCGGCATCGCCACAGCCATTGCGATGTGGTTTCAGGTGCTGGTGGCTTGGCAGGTGATGCGGCGCGACCGCTTCTATGCGCCCTTTGCGCTGCTCGGCCGCGGCCTGCACCCGCCGCATTGGCCGGCGCTGTGGGCACAGATCAAGCTCGGCGTGCCGATGGGCGCCTCGATCATGGTCGAGGTCACCGGATTCACCTTCATGGCCTTCTTCATCTCGCGCATCGGCGCCACCGCGGTGGCCGGGCACCAGATTGCGGCCAACCTGGTGACGCTGCTGTTCATGGTGCCGCTGTCGCTGGCCAGCGCCACCACGACGCTGGTGGCGCAGAGCATCGGCGCGGGCGACCTGCGCGACGCGCAGCGCATGGGCTGGCACGGCATGAAGTTCGCGGCGCTGACCGCACTACTGCTCGGCGGCGTGGTCTTCTTCGCCCGCGAGGGCGTGGTTCGCGTGTACACCGACAACGAGGTGATCGTGGCCGCCGCGCTGCCGCTGCTGGCCTGGGTGGCGCTGTTCCACTTCGTCGACGCGATGCAAATCACGGCCTCGTTCGTGCTGCGTGCCTGGCGCATCGCCACCGTGCCGCTGATCATTTATGCCAGCTCAATCTGGGGCATCGGCATGGGCGGCGGCTATGTGCTGGCCTTCAACGTCGGCGGCGCGATTCCGGCCACCCTGAACGGCGCGCGCGGCTACTGGATCGCCTCGACCGCAGGGCTGGCCGCCGCCGCGCTGGGCCTGACGCTGTTTCTGGTGTGGGTGCTGCGCCGGCAGCGCAGCTAGGCAGAGCGCGGGCCGCGCCACCGCCCGCCGCAGTGAATTACTTCAACCGCGACAGCTGCGCAGACTGGTCGCCATCGCGGCCGGCCGGCTTGACCATCGGCGTCGTGGCGGTCGCGTTGGTCCACTGGCTGTAGTGCGGCAACTCGCCCAGGCCGCTGTCGAGCTTTTCGCCGACCAGCGTCTTGCCGCTCAGGTCGGTCCACCGGCTGTAATGCAGCAACTGGCCCAGGCCGCTGTCAAGCTTTTCGCCGGCCACCTTGAC
>JANMSS010000292.1:0-4006 GCA_031389585.1 Burkholderiales bacterium
GGCATCTGCGTGTAGTCGTCGTTGAAGACCTCGAAGCTGTAGTCGCCGCGGTAGCCCATGCGGTCGAGTTCGATCACCAGGCCGCGCAGCTCATCGCTATGCACCCCCTCGCCCGGGAACACGCGGAAGTGACGCGCCGTCTCGATGCGCTCCTCCACGGTGCGGATTTCCTGCCACATGAAATCGGCCAACTGCACCAGGAAGATCTTTTCCGGATCGATGTCCTGCAGCACTTCGGTCGGGGTGCGGGTGGCAAAACTGTGGAACGAGTCGATGCCGATACCCAGGTTGGGTGCATCGGCACGCTGCACGACACGCCAGGCGCCGATGCTGTCGTTGATGTGCCGCCCCCACGACAGGCCTTCGTAGGCAACCCGGATCCCGCGCGGCAGCGCCATCATCGCCAGCTTGCGCAGGTCGCGAGCGATGGCTCCTTCGTCCTCACTGGCATGGCGGCTGGTGGACGAACAGGCCAGCAGCAGCGGGCTGCCCAGGGCGGCACACATGTCGATCATCGAGCGCGCGATGTCGACCTTGTAGTCGTGCAAGTGGCCTGACAGCCCTTCGAAGTCGCGCAGCACCTGAAAGCCGGTGACGCGCAGGCCGCTGGCCTTGACTTCATCCACCGCCGCCTGCCAGCCCTCGGCATGGCCGACCAGGTCGCGCGCCGCCAGCATCACCTGGCCGAAGCCGGCGTCGCGGATCGCGCGCAGCTTGGCTGCCAGCGGTCCGGCCAGGGAAATGCTGTCCATGCCGAAGTCGGCGATGTACTCGGCCGAGCGCATCAGCGTGTTCATCAGGCAACCTCCGTGCTTCGCACTACGGTACTCGCCTTTCGGGCGGCCGGGCAGGCTCATGGCTCGTGGTGCACGAGTTCGAACATCACGCCGCCGAGTTGCGGCCGCGTCAGCGCGCCGCGCACTTCGGTGTGCAGGGCATCGGTCTCGACGAATTCGACGCCACGCGCGCGCAGCGCCTTGACCGCGGCGGGCACGTCGGGTGCGCCGAAGGCCACGCGCTGCAGGCGCTCGCCGGTGTCGTCGACGACCAGCGTGTCGGGCTCGATCAATTGCAGATAGAAGGTGCCGCAGGGGCTGGCCAGCACGCTGCCGCGCGGCAGGATGCCGAAACGCTGCTCGGCCGGCAGCACGCTGAAGCCGAACAGCGCGGCGTAGAACTCGCACCAGTCGGCGCGGCGGTCGGTGCCGACGTACTGCACGACCCCGAACCAGTGCAGGCCCTCGACGGCGCTGACATCGGAATCGACGGTGGGAATCGGAACGAAATCCACGTCGTAGATCGAGAACTCGCGCCAGCGATCGACGAAATAAATACGGCTCGCACCGGCACCATGGACACCCGGAATGTGCAACTCCATCGGCTGCACCTTCACCGGCACCGGCCAGCCGCCGAGGTCGACGGCACGCCGCCAGGCGGCGCCGGCGTCGCGCACGCGCAGCGCGATGGCGGCGATCTGCGGCACGTCGCCGTCTGCGGCGACGACCCCGTGACCGTTGACCACGATGTTCATCGTGCCCTGGCGGTACAGCAGCACTTCGCGCGAACGGTGCCTTGCAATCGGGCGAAAGCCGATTGACTCCAGCACCTGCCCGAGTGCCTGGGGCCGTGGCGTCGCGTACTCGACGAATTCGATCCCCTCGATGCCCAGCGGGTTGGATACGTCGACGATTGCTTCGCGTTCGAGCAAGGCGGTCATCAGGCCACCTGCGTGTGCGCACTGCGGAATTCGCCCTTGGGACGGCCCGGCGGGTTCATGCACGCTCCTTGATGAGACTGCGGAAATGCGCGTCGATGCGCGCGGCGTCGGCCACGAGGCCGGTGAACAACTCGAAAGCCCCGATGGCCTGGCCCACGGCCATCGTACCGCCATCCACGACGCGACAACCCGCGGTGCGCGCAGCTTTCAGCAATGCTGTTTCGAGCGGGAAGTACACGACCTCCGACACCCACATCTCGGACCGCAACAGGGCAGATGACAACGGCAGGCCCGGCAGCTTGTCCATGCCGGTGGGCGTGGCGTGGATCAGACCGGTGGCACCGGTCAGCGCGGTCGCGGCGTCGACGCAGGCCCATACACGCGCCTCGCCCGCACCGGCGTACTGGCGACTGAGCTCGGCAGCCAGAGCGGCCGCGCGCTGGCCGTCGTGGTCGACGATGACCAGGGCCTTGACCTTCATGCGGCACACCGAATGGGCAATCGCCGAGCCTGCCCCGCCCGCGCCCAGCAGCACGACGCGCGACAGGTCGGCGCCCGGCAGCGCGCGCTCGAAGCCCCAGCGCCAGCCCGAGCCGTCGGTGTTGTGGCCAATCGCGCGGCCGGCGCTGAACACGACGGTGTTGACGGCGCCCATCGCCCGCGCTTCATCCGACAGCCCGTCCAGGAGCGCGATCACCGCCTGCTTGCACGGGTAGGTGATGTTCAGGCCCGCGAAACCCATCGTCCGCGCGGCCGTCACCAGGCCGGCCAGGGCCTCGGGGCCCGGCCCAGCGCGCGAGGGCTCACGGCCGAGGTCGATCAGTTGGTAGTGCATCCGCAGCCCCTGCGCCGCACTCTCGGCCTCCTGCATGGCCGGCGTGAGCGAGCGCGCAATGCCCGCGCCGATCAGACCGACCAGCAGTTTGCGCCCGCTGGCGGCCACACCCGTTGCAGGGGCCACGGCCAGGTCCATCACTTGCGCATCTTGGCCAGTTCGGCAGTCACTTCGTTGACCGTTTCCTCACCGACGTTGGCGCTGAACTGCGCAATCACCGGCTTCATCTTCTCGCGCAGCTTGGCCACTTCGGCCGGCGCGAACTGGGTCACGGTCATGCCGTTCTTCTTCAACAGTTCCAGATTGGCGGCGACTGCGACGCGCGACTGCTCGCGCTGGAACTTGGCAGCTTCGTCCGCCGAGTCGTCGAGAATTTTCTTCTCGGCCGGGCTCAGCGTGTCCCAGATCTTCTTGCTGAAGATCACCGACTGCGGGTTGTATTGGTGGTTCGTCAGCGCCACGTACTTCTGCACTTCCCAGAACTTGTTTGCGGCGATCACGGAGATCGGATTCTCCTGGCCGTCGATGGCCTTGCTCTCCAGGCCGCCGTAGACCTCCGGGAAGGGCATCGGCGTCGGGTTGGCACCCAGCGCCTTGACCCAGGCCACGTTGATCGGGTTCGGGATCACGCGCAACTTCAGGCCGTCGATGTCTTCGACCTTGGTCAGCGGCCGCTTGCTGTTGGTCATCTGGCGATAGCCCAACTCCCAGTAGGCCAGGCCGACGAGACCCTTGTCTTCCAGCTTGGCGTGCAGCCTCCTGCCCACCGGGCCGTCAACCAGCGCATCGGATTCCTTTTCGTTGGCGAACAGGAAGGGGAAGTCGAAGATCGCCAGTTCCTTGGCCACGCTGGCCAGGATGCCGGTGTTCATCACCGACATTTCGACAATCCCGCCCTGGATCGAGGAGGTGATGGCCTGGTCGCTGCCGAGCACGCCGGCCAGGAACAGGTTGACCTTGATCTTGCCGCCCGACTTGGCAGCCACGAGGTCGGCGAACTTCTTCATGCCGGCCACGGCCGGGTGCCCTTCCGGACCGTTGAGCCCGAACTTGATCGTGCGCTCCTTGATGTCCTGCGCGAACGCGGTGCCGAAAGTGGCCAGCGCCATGGCGGCCAGGGTGGTCTTGACGAACAGACGTTTCATCGTTGTCTCCTTGGGAGTGGTTTCGGGGGGGAACTCGGTCAATAGAAGAGCTTGAGCGGCCACAGCACGATCTGCGGGAACAGCACCAGCAGGAACAGCACGCCGAACTGCGCGCACATGAAGGGGATCACGCCGCGCGTGACCTCGTCCATCCGCATCTTGCCCACACCGGCCACCACGTTGAGCACCGTGCCCACCGGCGGCGTGACCAGGCCGATGGCGTTGTTCATGATGAACAGCACGCCGAAGTAGACCGGGTCGATGCCCGCGGCCTTGACCAGCGGCATCAGCACCGGCGTCAGGATCAGG
>JANMSS010000304.1:0-1645 GCA_031389585.1 Burkholderiales bacterium
CTCGCGTGGAGTCGGTTCGATGCGGTGAGACACGACCAGCGCCATTGCCTGCCAGCCATTCTCGTCTTGTCGCCGCCTGGCCCCGTCGGCAGAATCCCGGGGCTAGGCCGCGCCGGGCCGCCCCAAGCGGACGACGCCCCCTCGGGGGGCCGACGCCGCAGGCGTCTTGGGGGCAAGGCTACGATCGTGGCTGCCGCCTGCGCCGCATCAACCGGTAGGCCGCCGGAATCACCAGCATCGACAGCAGCGGCGCCGTCACCATGCCGCCGAGCATCGGCGCGGCGATGCGGCTCATCACTTCGGCACCGGTGCCGCTGGCCCAGACGATGGGCACCAGGCCGGCCAGGATCACGGCGACGGTCATCGCTTTCGGGCGCACGCGCAACACGGCGCCTTCGCGGATCGCGTCGTCGAGCATCTCGTGCGTCACCGGCGAACCGGCCGCCACGCGGGCCTCCAGCGCCTGCTTCAGGTACAGCAGCATGATGACCCCGAACTCGGCCGCCACGCCGGCCAGCGCGATAAAGCCCACCCCCGTCGCGACCGAGAGGTGGTAGCCGAGCAGGTAGAGAAACCACACGCCGCCGGTCAGCGCAAACGGCAGCGTGGCCATGATCAGCAGGGCTTCGTCGAAGCGGCTGAAGGTCAGGTACAGCAATACGAAGATGATCAGCAGGGTGGCGGGCACGACGAGCTTCAAGCGCGCATTGGCGCGTTCGAGGAACTCGAACTGCCCCGAGTAGGCCACGCTCATGCCGGGCTCCAACTTGACCTCGGCGGCCACGGCGCGGCGCAGGTCATTGGCCACCGCCGCCAGGTCGCGCCCACGCGTGTCGACATAGACCCAGCCCGAGGGCCGCGCGTTCTCGCTCTTCAACATCGGCGGGCCGTCGCTGATCGTCACCTTGGCCACGCTGCCCAGCGTGATCTGCTGGCCCATGGCGGTGAGGATCGGCAATTCGGCCAAGCGCTGCGGTGAGTCGCGCCACTCGCGCGGGTAGCGCAGGTTGACCGGAAAACGCGCCCGGTCTTCGATCGTCTCGGTGACGTTCTCGCCGCCCACCGCGCCGGCTATCAGCGCCTGCACGTCGGCAATGTTCAGGCCGTAGCGCGCGGCCGCGGCGCGGTCGATCTGCACGTCGACATAGCGTCCGCCGGTCAGGCGTTCGGCCAGCGCCGACGAGACCCCCGACACGCCCTTGGCCACCTGCTCGATGTGCGCCGCCACGCGGTCGATCGCGGCCAGGTCGCTGCCCGTCACCTTGACGCCGATGGGGCTCTTGATGCCGGTGGCCAGCATGTCGATGCGGTTGCGGATCGGCGGCACCCAGATGTTCGCCAGCCCCGGCACCTTGACCGCACGGTCGAGTTCTTCGACCAGCTTGTCGGGCGTCATCCCCGGCCGCCACTGCTCGCGCGGCTTCAACTGGATCGTGGTCTCGAACATCTCCAGCGGCGCCGGGTCGGTGGCGGTTTCGGCGCGGCCGGCCTTGCCGAAGGCGCGCGCGACTTCGGGCACGGTCTTGATCATGCGGTTGGTGAGTTGCAGCAGCTCGCTGGCCTTCTGCGCCGACAACCCCGGCAGGGCCGAGGGCATGTACAGCAGGTCGCCTTCGTCGAGCTTGGGCAGGAACTCGCCGCCGAG
>JANMSS010000318.1:0-3562 GCA_031389585.1 Burkholderiales bacterium
GTCGCGGCCAGGTTGTCGCCGCCGGATTCGATGAAGACGATGTCGGCGTCGGGGAACTTGTCGAGCATGCGGTCGACCGCTTCGAGGTTGATGCTGGCGTCTTCGCGGATCGCGGTGTGCGGGCAGCCGCCGGTCTCGACACCCATGATGCGTTCGGGCTCCAGCGCACCGGCCACGGTGAGCAGGCGCTGGTCTTCCTTGGTGTAGATGTCGTTGGTGACGACGACGAGATCCCAGCGCTCGCGCATCGCCTTGCAGAGTTTTTCCACCAGGGTGGTCTTGCCCGAGCCGACCGGGCCGCCGACGCCCACGCGCAGCGGCGGCAACTTCTTGCTGCGGCCGGGGATGTTGTGGAGTTTGGATGTCATGAACGGAAGAGTCTCGAGTATTGCGATTCGTGTTGCGATGACAGGATTGCGAGCATCGGCGTGAAGGCCTGCCGCTCATCGTCGGGCAGGGCGAGTGCGGCGTCGACGACCGCCGGCAACGCGGCCGCCAGCGCGCCGAGGATGCGTTGCCCGCCAGTCTGGCCGAGCGACATGGCCTTCAACGCCGCCTGCACCATGTTCTCGGCCCAGCCGAAGCCGAACGCCAGCAGGGCGTCGCGTGGCTCGGCGCCGCTTTGCGCCGCGGCCAGCGCAAAGGCGATCGGCCAGGCCGGTGCCGGTGCGAGTTGGGCCAGGGTCGCGAGGCGCGCGTCACCGGGCGCGCGCTGGCGCAGCCACTCGTGCATCGAACGGCCCATCTGCTCGCTCTGTCGCCGCAGCTCGCTGGTCTCACGGGTGGCCAGGGCCCATTCGTTGAGCGCCGCCACGCGTGCGGCGTCGCTGCCGGCCCAGGCCACGATGGCCTGCGCCAGCAAGGGCAGTTCGCTGCGACCCAGGCTGAGCTGCAACGGGTCGAGCAGCCACGACGACGCGCTGGCCTCGTCGTGTACCGCGCCGGCTTCGATGGCCGCCTCCAGGCCCTCGGAGTAGCTGAAGCCGCCCACCGGCAGGGCCGGCGAGGCCAGCCACAGCAGTAGCAGCAGCGAGGCCGGGCCCAGGCTCATCGCGTCGACCGCCTGCTGCCCCCTCCCCCTGGCGGGGGGAGGGTTGGGGTGGGGGTCGGCGCGTGGCATGTCATACGTGGTCGTGCCCGTGGCCATGCTCGCTCGCGTACGCACCGCCCTCGGGCTCGAACGGCGCCTGCACTTCGGCCACGATCAGGTGCATCGCGCGCAGCATCTCGGCCAGCACCGGGTCGGGTTCGATCTGCAGATGGCTTGCCTGGACTTCGAGCGCCACATGCCGGTTGCCCAGGTGGTAGGCCGCGCGCGGCAGGTCCAGCGGTGTGCCGTGCGCGGTGCAGGCGGCGATGCGCAACAGCGGCTGCGGCGCGGCGATCACGCGCACCAGCGAGCCATCTTCGGCCACCAGCACGTCGCCGCCGCGCACCACCTGACCGCGCGGCAGGAACACGCCGAGGTGGCGGCTGGCGCTGTCGCTGGCGTCGAAGCGGCTCTTCTGCCGCGTGTCCCAGTCGAGCTCGACGGTGGCGGCGCGGCGCAGCAGCGCCGGTGCGAGGCCGCGGCACTGGGGCAGGCGTTTGTTCACTTGCAACATGGTGGTTGTTCAGCACGGCCGATCGCGGTAGTATAACAACCGTTATAACAAGGAGATCGTCATGGCTACCCTCAAACTGACCCAGATCGGCAACTCGGTCGGCGTGATCCTGCCCAAGGAAGTGCTCGCGCGCCTGAAGCTCGAGAAGGGTGACACCTTGTACCTCACCGACGCGGCCAATGGCGTGATGCTGACGCCCTACGACCCGGCGCTCGACGAGCAGGTCGAGGCCGGCCGCGAGTTCATGCGCGAGTACCGGGACACCTTCCACCAGCTCGCGAAATGAACGCCGCACGGCCGCTCCGAAGGCGGTCGCTCCCCAAGGGCCACGAAGGGGCCCGTGCCGGTCTCTGGGGGACGGCCCGCAGGGCCAAGGGGGCTCAATGAGCTGGCGCTGGATCGACCGCCGCGCGCTCGAACTCCTGCACGACGAGAGCCTCGCCATGCATGGTGGTGCGAGTGGCCTGCGTGATGAAGGCCTGCTCGAGTCGGCGCTGGCACGGCCGTTGAACCTTGCGGCCTATGGCAGTCCAGACGTATGGGAGCTCGCGGCCTCGTATGGCGTGGGCCTGGCCAAGAATCACGCGTTCGTCGATGGCAACAAACGCGCTGCGTTCCTCGCCGTCGGCTTGTTCCTCGCGCTCAATGGCTACCGCTTGACGGCGCCTCAAGCCGACGCGACGCTGACGATGCTCGCCGTGGCCGCCGGCCAGATGGACGAAGTCACTTTTGGCCGCTGGCTGCGCCTGCACAGCCGGCACCGGTAGTCCCGCCTGCAGCCGGCCCAGGGCGCCGGCGCCTGCCGCGCCCTCCTCGCCGATCACGCTGACCACGACGCCCCGTTCCAGGAGCCTGCAAATACCGCATCCGACCCCGTGTCGCAGCCAGGGGGCACGGCCTGCGCTTCCCGACACTCCGTGCGTCCTGGCATTGCGGTTGAAGGCGGTGCATGCCCGTAAGGGCCTGGATAGGAGAACATGATGTCGCGCAAGGTTTACGCGGGTACCGACAACGTACTGGCCGACCTCGGCTTCGACGATGCGGAGGAACTGTCGGCCAAGGCTGTGCTCGCGGTCAAGCCAAACGAGTCGATCGGCAAGCGCGGCCTCAGTCAAACCGAGGCCGCCCAGCTCACCGGCATGACGCAGCCCAAGGTGTCCCAGGTGCGCCGCTACAAGCGGCAGAGCATCTCGCTGGAGCGGTTGATGCAGGCACTGGTGTCGCTCGATCAGCAGGTCGAGATCGTCGTGCGACCAGCCCGTCGCGCACATGCCGCGGGCATAACGGTGGCCGCATGACGATGCGCAGGCCGACGTTCGGCCGGTGCGCGACATGAAGTTCGCGTACGAGGATCTCAGCGACGTGTCGCCGCCGCCCGTGTCGATCGCGAAGAGACCCACGAAGAAACCCATATAGCTAGCTAGCCATCAACGCGCTAGACTCCGTGCACCACCCGCCCGGGTCCCAGCCATGAACGACGTTGCCCTGTTCGAAGCCAAGAACCGCCTGTCCGAACTCATCAACCGGGTGCAGGCGGGCGAAGAAATTGCCATCACCCGGCGCGGCAAGGTGGTGGCTCGCCTCGTCCCCGCGGCGCCTGTCGATGCCGGGCAACGCGCCCTCGATGCTGTGGCGGGCCTGCGCGCCAGCCGCAAGGGTGTGAGCCTGGGCCGGCTGAACAGCCGCGATCTCATCCGCGAAGGGCGGCCCTGAACGTGGCGGCTCGTGCCGGCGCCTTTGTCGTCGATGCGTCGATCAGCGCCGCGTGGTTCCTGCCCAATGAAGCCACCGCCAGCACCGAAGCGGCCTTGCAGGCTACCGCCACGCACGACGTGTGGGTGCCGGCGCTGTGGCTGCTGGAGGTGGGCAACCTGCTGCTGAGCGCGCAGCGCCGCAAACGCATCACGGCCGACAAGCGCCGTGAGCTGGCCGCTGCCGCGAGCGCGCTGCGCATCAAG
>JANMSS010000321.1:0-10556 GCA_031389585.1 Burkholderiales bacterium
CCCGGCCCATCGGCCTGCCGTTGAGAGGCTCACCGGTTTTAAGCGGCGAGTGCGTACGTTTGATCGTTCGCAGTTACTTTGTTTCCAGTGGATTTACGAGCGAACTGGTGCTCGGCATGCCCTGCGTCGGATCCGTACCCACGTCGAAACCAGGTCGGCCCCAGGAACGCTCATTTTAGGCTACTTGCAGCCATTGCAACAGCGCGCCAGGTTCCGCAAGGACCGCGTGTGCACCCCAGGCATCGATCGGGTCGCCCTGACCAAGGTAACCCCAGGCGGCAGCCAACGCGGCCATACCGGCGGCACGCCCGGCCTGCACGTCACGTCGATCGTCGCCAATATAGACACACAGCGCGGCATCGATGCCAACACGCCGCGCCGCTTCCAGCAACGGTGCAGGATGAGGCTTGCTGTGCGGCGTGGTGTCGCCGCAGATGACCACCGCGGCACGCCCGCTCAGGCACAGGCCTTCGACGACCGGCAGCGTGAAACGCTCGGCCTTGTTGGTCACGATGCCCCAGCGCCGGCCCTCGGCATCCAGGCGGTCGAGCACCGGAACCATGTCGGCAAATACAGCGGTCTGATCGAGCAAACCGTCTTGGTAGCGCTCAAGGAATTCGCGGCGCAGAGCGTCGAATCCATCGTCGGCCGGTTTGACGCCCAACGCGATGCCGACCATGCCACGCGCACCGGAGCCGACCATCGGACGCAGCGCCGCCAGCGGCAGCGGCAGCAGGCCACGTGCGATGCGCATTGCGTTGGCTGCCGCCGCGAGATCCGGGGCACTGTCGATCAGCGTGCCGTCCAGATCGAACAGCACCAGTTGCATGGCCGCACTCATGGCACGGGAAAACGGCAGCCGAAGAGGTAGTTCACGCTGGTGTCATCCGACAGCCAATAGCGGCCGGTCAAGGGGTTGTATTGCATGCCGCGGGTGTGCTCGAGCAGCAAGCCGGCGTCGCGGCATGCCTGCGCCAGTTCGCTGGGGCGGATGAACTTGGCGTACTCGTGGGTGCCTTTGGGCAGCAACTTCAGGACATGCTCGGCGCCGACGATGGCGAATAGGAACGACTTCGCGTTGCGGTTGATGGTCGAGAAAAATACCTGCCCGCCTGGCCTGACCAGCGCGGCGCAGGCGCGCACGACCGACGCAGGGTCAGGCACATGCTCGAGCATTTCCATGCAGGTGACGACATCGAAGCTCGCTGGCCGCTCGACGGCGAGGGCCTCGACCGCGACCTCGCGGTAGTCGATGTTCTCGATGCCGGACTCCATCGCATGCAGCTGCGCGACCTTGAGCGGTTTGTCGGCGAGGTCAATGCCCAGTACCTGCGCTGCGCCGCGGCGGGCCATCGCTTCGGCCAGGATGCCGCCGCCACAGCCGACATCAAGCACCTGCTTGCCACGCACCCCCGAGACGCCGAGCAGCCGCTCGATCCAGTCGAGCCGCAATGGGTTGATCTGGTGCAGGGGTTTGAACTCGCTGGTCGGGTCCCACCAGCGGTGGGCGAGTTCGCTGAACTTGGCCAATTCCTGCGGGTCGGCGTTGACTGTCATCTTGCGATCCTAACGATTGACGGCCCACACAACGAAAAACCCCGCCGAAGCGGGGTTTGGATGCAAGTCCGGAGGACCGCTTACTTGCGCGTGCGCGTACCGACGATCTCGATCTCGACGCGGCGATTCTTCGCGCGGCCTTCGGTGGTCTTGTTGTCGGCCACAGGCTGCTTCTCGCCCTTGCCTTCGGTATAGACGCGGTTCTTCTCGATGCCCTTGCCCACCAGGTAGTTCTTGATGGCGTCGGAGCGGCGGATCGACAACTTCTGGTTGTACCCATCGGCGCCCACCGAGTCGGTATGACCGACGGCGATAATCACTTCGAGGTTGATGCCAGCCGTCTTGCTGACCAGATCGTCCAGCTTGGACCTGGCTTCGGGCTTGAGCACCGACTTGTCGAAGTCGAAGAACGCGTCAGCGGCAAACGTGACCTTCTCGCTCACCGGAGCCGGCGGCGGAGGCGGCGGGGGCGGCGGCGGAGCCGGCGGGGGTGCCGGCGGCGGGGGCGGCGGCGGGGGCGCAACCACGGGTGCCGGCGGCGGGGGCGGGGGCGGCGGCTTCAATGCGCCATCGCAGTTTTCAGCCGCCGTGGCCGGCGTCCAGAAACCGTTACGCCAGCAAAGTTCGTTGGTACCGTTCTTCCAGGTGATTCCGTCGACGTTGCGCCAGTTATCGATTGCCTTCGGAGCCATGCCAGTGTGGGCAGCGGCCAGAGCGGCGATTGGAGCGGCAAGTGCGACGGACGCGAAAAGCATCGCCACCTTGTTCAATTTCTTCATTGATTATCCTCTCAAGGTAAGCCGCAGTTGCCTGCGAAACGTCCGAATCGGAAGCGAGAAAACCTGGCAAACACCCGGTTTGGCGAGCGCTCACCACCGACCAACTTATTGTGCCAGAGGTTCTCTGGTCGGCTGCATTTTGGCCCCGACGGGCATAGGCTGCCGCCCCAATGTTGCGCCGGTGCTACAACTGGCGACGAATAGAATCAGCCCCTTCCATTCGCGGCCGCGACACCCGCAGCGCCGCCCTCCCCCTGCACCTCATGACCTCCTTCGCCAAGGAAACCCTGCCCGTCAGCCTCGAAGAGGAGATGCGGCGCTCGTACCTCGACTACGCGATGAGCGTGATTGTCGGCCGCGCGTTGCCGGATGCCCGCGACGGCCTCAAACCCGTGCACCGGCGCGTGCTGTTCGCGATGCACGAACTCAACAATGACTGGAACCGGCCGTACAAGAAGAGCGCACGCATCGTCGGCGACGTCATCGGCAAGTACCACCCGCATGGCGACACGGCGGTCTACGACACCATCGTGCGCATGGCACAGGACTTTTCGCTGCGCCACATGCTGGTCGATGGCCAGGGCAACTTCGGCTCGGTCGACGGCGACAACGCCGCGGCGATGCGCTATACGGAAATCCGGCTATCAAAGATCGCCCACGAGATGTTGGCCGACATCGACAAGGAAACCGTCGACTTCGGACCCAACTACGACGGCTCGGAGAGGGAGCCGCTGGTGTTGCCGAGCCGGCTGCCCAACCTGCTGGTCAACGGCTCGGCCGGCATCGCAGTGGGTATGGCCACCAACATTCCGCCGCACAACCTCAATGAAGTGGTCGACGCCTGCCTGCACCTGCTGAATAACGGCGAGGCGACGATCGAAGAGTTGATGGAGATCATCCCGGCGCCGGATTTCCCCACCGCCGGAATCATCTACGGCGTCAACGGCGTGCGCGAGGGCTACCGCACCGGCCGCGGCAAGCTGGTGATGCGCGCCAAGTGCCACTTCGAGGACATCGACAAGGGCGCTCGCCAGTCGATCATCGTCGACGAGATTCCGTACCAGGTGAACAAGAAGACGCTGCTTGAGCGCATCGCCGAATTGGTTCACGAGAAGAAGATCGAAGGCATCAGCCATATCCAGGACGAGAGCGACAAGTCCGGCATGCGCGTGGTCATCGAGTTGAAGCGCGGCGAAGTCCCCGAGGTGGTGCTGAACAACCTGTACAAGCAGACCCAGCTGCAGGACACCTTCGGCATCAACATGGTGGCGCTGATCGATGGTCAGACCAAGCTGTGCAACCTGAAGCAGCTGCTCGAGATCTTCCTCGAGCACCGGCGCGAAGTGGTCACGCGGCGCACCGCCTTCGAGCTGAAGAAGGCGCGCGAGCGCGGTCATGTGCTCGAGGGGCTGGCCGTGGCGCTGGCCAACATCGACGAGTTCATTGAGACCATCAAGACCTCGCCGACGCCGCCGGTGGCCAAGGCCGCCCTGATGGCCAAGAGCTGGGACAGCGCCTTGGTGCGCGAGATGCTGCAACGAGCCGAGGCCGATACCGCCGGTGGGCGTGCCGCCTACCGCCCCGAAGGCTTGCCGCCGCAGTACGGCATGCAGCCCGACGGTCTGTATCGGTTGTCAGACGACCAGGCGCAAGAAATTCTGCAGATGCGTCTGCAGCGCCTGACCGGACTCGAGCAGGACAAAATCGTTGGCGAGTACAAGGAAGTGATGACGCAGATCGCCGATCTGCTGGACATCTTGTCCAAGGCCGACCGGGTGACGACGATCATTGCCGAAGAGCTTACCGCGCTACGTGCCGAATTCGGCAGCACGAAGCTCGCCGCAAGGCGTAGCGTGATAGAGCGCAACGTGCAGGAGCTGGGCACCGAAGACCTGATTACACCCGCCGACATGGTGGTCACGCTCAGCCACACCGGTTACATCAAGAGCCAGCCGCTCGGCGAATACCGCGCGCAACGGCGCGGCGGCCGCGGCAAGCAGGCCACGCAGACCAAGGAAGACGACTGGGTCGACCAGCTCTTCATCTCCAACACCCACGACTGGATCCTGTGCTTCAGCGACCGCGGCCGCGTCTACTGGCTCAAGGTCTGGGAAGTGCCACAGGGCGGTCGGGCCTCGCGCGGCAAGCCGATCGTCAACATGTTCCCCCTGCAGGGCGACGAGAAGATCACCGTGGTGTTGCCGCTGACCGGCGACTTCCGCGCCTTCCCGGCCGATCACTTCATCTTCATGGGCACGGCGCTGGGCACGGTCAAGAAGACCCCGCTCGACGAGTTCAGCAACCCGCGCAAAGCCGGCATCATTGCCGTCGCGCTTGATCCGGGTGACTTCCTGATCGGTGCGGCGCTGACCGACGGCAAGCACGACGTGATGCTGTTCTCCGACGGCGGCAAGGCCGTGCGTTTCGATGAAGACGATGTGCGCGCGGTCGGCCGCAATGCCCGCGGAGTGCGCGGCATGATGCTGGACCCGGGCCAGGGCGTGATCGCCATGCTGGTGGCCGAGGACGAAACACAGTCGGTGTTGACGGCCACCGAACGCGGCTACGGCAAGCGCACGTCGATCGTCGAGTACACGCGGCATGGCCGCGGCACCAAGGGCATGATCGCCATCCAGCAAAGCGAGCGCAACGGCAAGGTCGTGGCCGCCACGCTCGTGCGGCCCGCAGACGAAATCATGCTTATTACCGACCGCGGGGTGTTGGTGCGCACGCGGGTGTCCGAGATCCGCGAACTCGGCCGCGCCACACAGGGCGTGACGCTGATTGCGCTGGACGACGGCTCCGCGCTAAGCGGTCTGCAACGCATTGTCGAAAACGACGCTAACGATGCCGTTGACGAAGACATGGCGCCCGGCGAGGAGAGCAGTTGATGTGGCAATTCGCGTTGGTGGGGTTGTTGGTTGCAGCGAGTGCTGCAGGTGGCGCACAAGCGCAAACGAAGCAGGAGCTTGTTACCAAGCTGGTGTCGCTGCAGCAGGCGGGTATCGAGAACGTCGGTCGTGCGATCGCGGGCCAGACCTCGCAGCAGATGCTGCAGGCTGCCGGCCAAGCGATTCCGGGCCTGCCCGCCGACAAGCGCGAGGCCGCAGGCAAGGACGTCCAGGCCGACGTGAAGAAGTTCTATGACGAAGTTGAGCCCATATTGCGCAAGCGCGCATCCGAGATCGCGCCCGCCATGCTGGCTCCAATTTACGAAGAGCGGTACAGCGAAGACGAGCTCAAGGCCGTGATCGCATGGCTCGAATCGCCGGTATCGAAGAAGTTTCAGCAGATTGGTGCCGAGATTGAGAACACGCTCGCACAAAAGGTGATGACCGATACGCGCGGCACCGTCGAACCGCGGCTGCGGACACTCCAACTCAGCGTGGCCAAGCGCCTGGGCGTTTCGCCGCCGCGGAGCGCTGGCAATGCCTCCGGTCCGAAAAAGTAGGTTGCCGCTGCAGCTGCCAGATAGCGTGTCGATGGCCGAACCCAAGGCAACTGAACCCGACCTGCCGGCACTGCGCCAGCAGATTGATGCCGTCGACCAAGAGTTGCTGGCGCTACTCAATCGCCGCGCCGGCTTGGCCCTGGCAGTCGGCGAGATCAAGAAACGCGAAGGCTCGGTGGTCTTTCGACCCGAGCGCGAAGCGCAGGTCATCGAAAGGCTGAAAGCCACCAATCCCGGGCCGCTGAGAACCGGCAGCGTGGCGCCGATCTGGCGCGAGATCATGTCCGCCTCGCGCGCCCTGGAAACGCCGACGCGCGTGGCGTACCTGGGGCCGGCGGGCACCTTCAGTGAGCAGGCCGCGCTGGCCTACTTCGGTTCATCGATCGTGCGCGTGCCCTGCGTCAGCATCGACGAAGTCTTTCGCAGTGCGACGGGTGGTGCGGCCGATTTTGGCGTCGTGCCGGTGGAGAACTCGACGGAAGGCGTGGTCGCCCGCTCGCTCGATTTGTTCCTGAGCACACCGCTAGGCATCATCGGTGAGACCAGCCTGTTCGTGCGCCACAACCTGCTGCGCAAAGATGACACTCTCGAGGGCCTTAGCGCTGTCTGCGCTCACCCGCAAGCCCTGGCTCAGTGCCAGGGCTGGCTGGCCAACCACCTGCCCCATGTCGAGCGCCGCGCCGTGGCCAGCAACGCCGAAGGCGCGCGGCTGGCCTCGCTCATGCCTCGCTGGCCGGCATTGCCGGCGACCGCGCCGCCAGCGAGTACGGCCTGCATGTGGTGGCGCCGGCGATCCAGGACGACCCACACAACCGCACTCGCTTCGCCATCGTCACGCATCCCGAACGCCATCCGCAGCCGCACGCCTCGGGCCATGACTGCACCAGTCTGGTGGTGTCCGTGAGCAACCGGCCGGGCGCCGTGCACGACATGCTGGTGCCGCTCAAGGTACATGGAGTGTCGATGACGCGCTTCGAGTCCCGCCCGGCCCGCTCGGGTCAGTGGGAGTATTACTTCTACATCGATATCGCCGGCCATCCCGACGAGCCGCCGGTGGCGACCGCATTGAAGGAACTGCGCAGCGTCTGCGCCTTCTACAAGCTGCTCGGCACCTACCCCCTGGACCGCCACTGATTCCATGTTCAATCAACTTGGATTGATCGGCTGTGGCCTGATGGGAGGCTCGTTCGCTCTGGCGCTGAAACGGGCGGGCCTGGTCAAGCGCGTCATCGGCTACAGCAAGTCGCCCTCGACGACGGACCGCGCAAAGAAGCTCGGCGTGATCGACGACACCGCCGAGTCGGCGCTGCTGGCGGTGTCGGGCTCCGACATCGTGCTGATCGCCATCCCCGTGGCCGCCATCGAGGCCACCTTCAAGGCCATTCGCCATCTGGTCGAGCCCGGCGTTCTGTTCATGGACGTGGGATCGACCAAGCGCGATGTCGTCGACGCCGCGCGCCGCGTGTTGAAGGAACGCGTGCCCTGCTTCGTGCCGGCGCACCCGATTGCCGGCAAGGAGGTCGCCGGCATCGCGCATGCCGACGCCGCGCTCTACAACGGCCGCCAGGTGATCTTGACGCCGCTGAACAGCACCAACGCCGAACTGGTGCAAAAGGCCACAGACGTGTGGAGCGCGATCGGCGCCCAGGTACTGAAGATGACGCCGGAGAACCACGACGCTGCGTTCGCCGCCGTCAGCCACCTGCCGCACCTGCTTGCCTTTGCGTACTTCAGCGCCGTGGTCAAGCAGCCTTCGGGCAAGGACTTTCTGACCCTGGCCGGCCCCGGTTTCCGCGACTTCACGCGCATCGCGGCCAGCGACCCGACCGTCTGGCGCGACATCCTGATTGCGAATCGCGAAGAAATTCTGAAGCAGTCACTGCGCTTTCGCCACACCCTGGACGCGATCGAGCATGTGATGCGCTCGGGCAATGTGGAGGCGCTCGAGGACCTGTTGCGCCAGGCCGCCGATGCGCGCGGCGCCTGGCAGATGAACGGCGGCGGCAGCAAGACGCCCGCCGCGCGCTGATCCAGCCGTGTACTCGATTCCGTTCCTCGACCTGCCACCGCTGTCAGTCGCCGCCGGCACGGTCACGCTGCCGGGCTCCAAGAGCATCTCCAACCGCGTGCTGCTGCTGGCCGGGCTGGCCGAGGGCACGACGGCAATCCACGCGCTGCTCGATTCCGACGACACGCGCGTCATGCTCGAAGCACTGCAGAAATTGGGCTGCGGGCTTGAGCGCGATGGCGGCGTGCTGCGCGTGCGCGGCCTGGCTGGTCACCTCGCAGTGCATACGGCCGACCTTTTCCTCGGCAACGCCGGCACGGCCATGCGCCCGTTGACGGCGACCCTGGCGGTGCTCGCCGCCCTGCACGGTGGCCGCTTCGAATTGCGCGGCGTGCCACGCATGCATGAGCGGCCGATCGGCGACCTGGTCGATGCCCTGCGCCAACTCGGCTGCCACATCGACACGCTCGGCGAGCCTGGCTTCCCGCCGTTGCGCCTGCAGGGTCAGGCGGGTGGCGCGCTGGCTATTGACAAGCCGATCCGCGTGCGCGGCGATGTCTCGAGCCAGTTCCTGACGGCACTGCTGCTCGCGCTGCCACTGGCCAGCGCTGCAGGTCCGGTCACGATCGAGGTCGACGGCGAGTTGATCTCGCGGCCCTATGTCGAGATCACGCTGGCGCTGCTGGCTCGGTTTGGCATCGATGTGCAGCGCGAGGCCTGGCAGCGGTTCACGATCCCGGCGCACAGCCGCTACCGGGCTGCAGGCGCAATCCACATTGAAGGCGATGCCTCGTCGGCGTCGTACTTCATTGCCCTGGGCGCGCTGGCGGCAACGGGCGCACCGATTCGCATCGAAGGTGTCGGCCAGGCGTCGATCCAAGGCGACATTCGCTTCGTCGAAGCCGCTCGTTTGATGGGCGCCGACGTGCGCAGCGAACTCAACGCCCTCGAAGTGCGCCGCGGCAGTTGGCCGTTGAAGGCGATCACACTGGATTGCAACCACATGCCCGACGCGGCGATGACGTTGGCAGTGATGGCTCTGTATGCCGATGGCCCGAGCATGCTGACCCACATCGCCAGCTGGCGGGTCAAGGAGACCGACCGCATCACGGCCATGGCCACCGAACTGCGCAAACTCGGTGCCACCGTCGACGAAGGCGCCGACTGGATTCGCATCACGCCGCCCGCCAACTGGCAGGCAGCGAGCCTGCACACCTACGACGACCACCGCATGGCCATGTGTGCGTCGCTGGCGGCGTTCAATGGCCTGGCCGGTGCCGCACCGCCACGACCTGTGCGGATCGAGGATCCTGCTTGCGTGGCCAAGACCTACCCCGACTACTTCGAGGCCCTGTTCGCCCTGGCCCAGGCCGAGCCTAGCCAGGTGCCGGTGATTGCCATCGACGGGCCGACAGCGTCGGGCAAGGGCACGCTGGCGGCGCAGGCAGCCCTGCGCCTGGGGTACCACCTGCTCGATTCGGGTTCCTTGTACCGGGTGGCCGCCTTGGCCGCATGGCGCGCCGGGCTGCTGGTCGACGGCGTCGAACCCGACGCGAAGGCAATCGCGACCCTGACGGCCGCACTGCCGCTGCACTTCGACGCTGGCCACATCTGGCTCGGCGATGAGGACGTGACCGAGACCCTGCGTGAAGAGGCTGTCGGCCTGGCCGCCTCGCGGGTCTCTGCGTTGCCAGCGGTGCGCCACGCCCTGCACGCGCTGCAACAGTCGTTCCGGCGCGCGCCCGGGCTGGTCGCCGACGGCCGCGACATGGGGACCGTGGTATTTCCCGACGCAGGGCTCAAGGTGTACCTCACAGCAAGCGCCTCGCAACGCGCCGAGCGGCGGCATAAGCAGTTGATTTCAAAGGGAATTTCAGCTAACATCGACGCTCTTCGCACCGACCTGGAGGCGCGCGACGCGCGAGACAGCTCGCGCCCCGTCGCGCCCCTGAAGCCGGCCGAGGATGCGCTGTTGCTCGACAACTCCGCCGTCAGCGTTGACCAATCGGTGATCTGGCTGCTGGATGCGTGGGAAGCACGCAGGCCGTTTCCGAAGCAATCGTTCGGGAACGACTGAACAGGCCGCCGCGCCTCTCCGGCGCGGCATTCCGTAACCCAACCGCCACCTCTGTGGCTGAACTGCCGGCACACCCTCTCCCTGTTTCGCCGGCGCCAGGAAACCCCAAATGTCCCAAACCCAAACTGCCACCCCACCGGCCGCGGATTCGTTCGCCGCCATGTTCGAAGCCAGCCTGCAAAAGCGCGACATGCGCACAGGCGAAGTGATCTCGGCCGAAGTCGTTCGCATCGAACACAGCTTCGTGGTTGTCAATGCCGGCCTCAAGAGCGAGGCCTATGTTCCGATTGAAGAATTCAAGAGCGACCAGGGCGAACTCGAGGTCCAGGTCGGCGACTTCGTCTCGGTGGCCATCGACGCGCTCGAAAACGGCTACGGCGACACCATCCTGTCGCGCGACAAGGCCAAGCGCCTGGCCTCGTGGCTGTCGCTTGAGAACTCGCTGGACTCCGGCGAATTCGTCGTCGGCACCGTCAACGGCAAGGTCAAGGGCGGCCTCACGGTGCTGGTCAACGGCATCCGCGCCTTCCTGCCCGGCTCGCTGCTCGACACGCGCCCGGTCAAGGACATGAGCCCGTTCGAGGGCAAGACCATGGAGTTCAAGGTCATCAAGCTCGACCGCAAGCGCAACAACGTCGTGTTGTCGCGCCGTGCCGTCGTCGAGGCTTCGATGGGCGAAGAGCG
>JANMSS010000329.1:0-3086 GCA_031389585.1 Burkholderiales bacterium
GCGTCGATCTGAGCCAGCGTGATCGTGCCGTACTGCTTCGGGTCGCGCTTGCCGAACATGTTGTGGTTGATGCCGTGGAGCATGAGGATCTTCATGCTCCGCCTTCCCGGTTCATGTCAATTCAATGGTGCGGCCGGCCTGGGCTGCAGCGACGATGGCCTCGGTGACGCGCAGGTTGGCCAAGCCGTCGCGGGCGCTGACCAGGGGCTCGGTTTCGCCGCGGATCACGGCGCCGAAGTGCTCGATCTGGCGCTTGAGCGGGTCGTCGCGGACCATGCCGACGACGCCGACCTCGAACGGCTTCCACCACGAGCGGTCTTGCGGTCGCGGGTAGGTCTTCAGGCGCATCGTCGGCACCGACAGGCTGCCGTTGGTGCCGGCGATGACATAGCAGTCCTCGTCGTCGTAGCTCGGGTAGGCCTTGTTTTCCTGCGAGGTCTGCTCCCAGCTGC
This sequence comes from Burkholderiales bacterium, assembly GCA_031389585.1. Lineage (GTDB taxonomy): Bacteria > Pseudomonadota > Gammaproteobacteria > Burkholderiales > Burkholderiaceae_C > CADEEN01. Next base: position 453 of record JANMSS010000329.1, read on the forward strand.
GCGCGCATGCGGCGGTGTCGCTGAGCATGAAGCTGCCCAGGGCGCCGCCGGCAAAGCGCAGGTTGATCGCCACTGTGTCCTCGACTGGAAAGCCGCGCGTTGCGTGCGAGGAGAAGGCCTGCACCGCGACGATCTCACCGCACAGCACGCGCAGGTTGTGCACCTCGTGGATCATGTTCAAGAGGATCGGCCCGCCGCCGGGCTCGCGCCGCCACGGTCCATCGGCAAAGTAATGGTCGGGTTTGAGGAACATCGCACTGCCCGTCACCGCCACCAGTTTGCCCAGCACACCCGAGGCGACGACCTCGCGTGCTTTGGCCATGATCGCGCTGTGCGCGCGATGGTGTCCGATCAGGACTCTGGCCTTGGCTTTGTCGACCGCCGCGACCAATTGCTGCGCCTCGGCCACCGTCGGCGCGATCGGCTTTTCCAGCAATGTCGGGACCCGCGCTTCGATGCATTCGAGCGCATGTGGCACGTGGAGTTGACTCGGCGTGGCCAGCACCACGCCGTCGGGCTTGTGCTTGGCGAACAAATCAGCCAGCGACTTGTACAGCGGCACGCCGGCGGCGTCGGCATGGGCCTGCGCGGCGGGCGAGGGGTCGACCACCGCCGACAACTCGCAGGTACTGCTGGCGCGCACCACCCCCATGTGCGCCAGGCCGATGTAGCCTGCGCCGGCCACGGCGATGCGGGTCTTGCTCATCGTCTGACTACTTCAATGGGATCGTCATCTGCTCGATCAGCGCACGCGTATCGGGACGCACGCCTCGCCACCAGAGAAATCCTTCGGCCGCCTGCTCGACCAGCATGCCCACGCCGTCGGCCAGGCGCTTGACGCCGGCGTTGCGCGCCAGGCGCAGGAAGGGTGTCAGGCCCTTGCCGTAGGCCAACTCGTAGGCCAGGCCGTCGACGGCGAAGACCTCGGGCGACACAGGCGGCAGCTCGGCGCGCAGGCTCGCGGACGTCGCATTGACGACCAGGTCGAACCGGCCGGGCCCGATGTCGGCATAGCCGCCGCCGCGCACCTTGCCGTGGGCGGCGACCTCCTGCGCGAGTTGCGCGGCCTTTGCGGCGTCGCGGTTGGCGATGACCAGTTCGGCCGGACCCTGGGCCAGGAAGGGCAACAACAGTCCGCGCACCGCGCCGCCGGCGCCGAGCACAAGCACGCGCTTGCCGGCCAACGGCATGCGCTGGTTGCGAACGATGTCGTTGGTAACGCCGATGCCATCGAAATTCTCGGCCAGGATGCGGCCATCCGGCTCGAACTTCAGCGCGTTGGCCGCGCCCGCGAGTTGTGCCCGTTCGCTCTTCTCGTCCGCCAAGGCAAAGGCCTGCAGCTTGAATGGCGCGGTGACGTTCATGCCGCGGCCGCCGCTGGCCTGGAAGCCACGCACGGCGGCCTCGAAACCGTCGAGGGGGCCCTCGATCTTGCCGTATTCGAGGTCTTGATTCGTCGCCTTGGCGAAGCTGCCGTGGATCAGCGGCGACTTGGATTGGCTGATCGGGTTGCCGATGACGGCGTACTTGTCGGTCATGTCAATTACTTGGTTTCTTTACGTCGCGTTCAGCGTAGAGCACGCGGGCGACCTGCATCGCAGTGATCTTACTGTCGCGGTAGCCCCGGCTGGCCGCGATCTGTCGACTGCGCTGCCCCAAGGAGCGGCGCTGGGCCGCGCGGCGAAGTCATGCATCGAGAGCATGCACTCGACCAGCGCGATGTCGATGTGCGGTCCGCGCCGGCTCTTGATGCGGCTGACCGCAGCTGCGGCTTGACCGCGCCCGCGCCCGCGCCCGCGCGCTCAGCGCTCGACGCGCACGATGCGGCCGTCGTCGCTGAGCAGGTAGAGCCAGCCGTCCGGGCCCTGGTTGACGGCGCGGATGCGCCGGCCCAGCGCCCTGACGACGGCCACTTCCTCGCGCAGCGTGACGGCATTGTTCGCGTCGAGCACGATGCGCCACAGTGTCGAGCCTGCCAATGCGCCAGCGAAGAGGTTGCCGTTCCACTCGGGGAACCGGCTGCCGCTGTAGAAGGCCAGGCCCGAGGGCGCGGTCGACGTCGGCTGCCAGGTCGTGATCGGTTCTTCGTAGTTCGGCGCGTGCGTCCCGCCACCGGGCCGGCATGCGGGGTCGGATTGCGAAAAGCTGTACGGGCAGCCGTAGCTGACCAGGGGCCAGCCGTAGTTGCGGCCCGCCAAGACGCGGTTCAACTCATCGCCGCCGCGCGGGCCATGTTCAGTGAGCCACAGCTCGCTGGTACCCGGTCTCAGGGCCGCACCCTGCGCGTTGCGGTGGCCGATGCTCCACAGGCCCGGCAGCGCGCCGGGGGCCGCGAACACCGGGTTGTCGGCCGGGATGCTGCCGTCGCGGTTCAGCCGCATCACCTTGCCCAGCGTCCGGGTCACGTTCTGTGCGTTCAGTGCGTTCGGGGCAGCCGGGTCGTCCTGGCCGCGGTCGCCGGTCGTGACGTACAGCGTGCGGTCGGGGCGAAAGACGATGCGCGAGCCGAAGTGGGCGCCGTTGTTGACCTTTGGGGTCTGTTGCCAGATCACGGCCACGTTTTGCAGCGCGGTGCCCGCCAGGCGCCCGCGCGCCAGCGCCGTGCCGGCGCCGCCCGGGCCGTCCTGCGAGAAC
>JANMSS010000340.1:0-4082 GCA_031389585.1 Burkholderiales bacterium
CGGATCTACCGCTGAGGTGAGTGACGTGCGGCGCGGCAGGCGGTACCCGGATTGGGCGATTTCTGGTATCCCAGCATGAGCCCGCCGGGCCGCCCCAAGGGCGAATACCGCAGCGCGCAGCGCGTAGGTTGCCTGATGAGCCCAAGCCGGGTACCGCCTGCCGCGCCGCACGTCACTCACCTCAGCGGTAGATCCGCATGGCCTGCCGCTCGGCGATGGCGATGGCGTCCTTGATCGACGCGCGCCCGGTGCACACCGCGGCCACCATGTCGAGCATCACGAAGTCGGCCAGCGCCGCCGCCGCCTTCTCGCCCACCGAGCCCAGGCCGCCGGCGGTCAGCGTGCGCTTGCCCACGTCGCGCAGCATCGACAGCTTCGGATCCGTTTTCCAAACATCGTTGGCGTCGTAGGCGTTCAGCGGGTGCGTCAGGTAGGCCACCGAATCGATCAGCCACTTGTTGTAGTTCTCGGCTTCGAGCATGAAGGCGACGAAGGCCTTGCAGGCATTGGGCACCTTCGAGTACTTCATGACCATCATCGGGTAGGCGATGTGGAACTCGGTCGGCTTGCCGACCGGGCCGATCGGCCACAGCGAATGGTTCATGTCGTCCATCACCTCCTTGGCCTTGGCGTCGCCCTTGGCGGCGCCGGCCTTGGCCGCGGCGTAGATCGACACGCCGTTGTTGGTCAGCGAGATCTGGCTCTCCAGGAAGGCCTTGTTATTGAAGCTGTCGTTCCAGGATGCCGTGCCGGCGACAAAGGTGTCGGACAGGGCCTTGCAGTACTCGAGCGCCTTGACCGTCTCGGGTGAGTTGAGAATCACCTTGTCGTCCTTGTCGACCAGGTTGCAGCCCTGCGACCACAGCGCCCAGTGCACCCAGGCGTTGCCGTCGCCCGAGGCGCGACCGAGCGCGAAGCCGCCCGGCGTACTCTTTTCCTTCAGCGCCTTCATCAGCTCCAGGAATCCCGCCGTGTCCTTCGGGATCTCCTTGAAGCCGGCCTTCTCGATCATGCTCTGGCGGTAGTTGATGACGTTGCCGTTGTAGGCCACGGGAATCGCAATCCACTTGCCCTTGCTCTGGCCGTAGGTGACGGCGGTGGGCGTCCAGCCCCCGTACTTCTTGCCCAGGTAGTTCGCGACGTCGCTCACATCCGTGCATTTCGTCGGGAACAGGTGCGGCAGCGAGTACAGGCCCCAGAACATGTCCGGGCCTTGATTCGTGTTCGCAGCGACGCTGGCCTTGGGCTGCACGTCGTCGAGCGATTCGTTGATGACCTTGACCTCGACGCCGGTGGCCTTGGTGAAGTTCGCCACCAGGGCCATGAAGCTGTCTTCCTCGCTCTGCACGAAGCGTTTCCAGCGCAGCAGCGTGATCTTGGCGTCCTTCTCGGGCTTGAACGGCGAAGCCTGGGCCCAGGCTTGTGCCCACAGCGCCAGATTGGCCGCGCTCGCGCCGGCCAGTGCGGCGCCGGTCTTCAGGACGCTGCGACGGGTGAAGTTGCTCTCGGTCATATCCGGTGTCTCCTCAGGGCGTGATGGATCGGGTTTGCTGATGTCGGAAGCCGGCCTAGATCCGTTGGCCGCTCGACGCGTCGAAAAGGTGCGCGAGTTGCGCGCGCGGTTTGAGCCGGATCTTCATGCCCGGCGCGAATTCGTGGCGCTCACGAAAGATGGCCACGATTTCCTGGCCGCCCAGGCGCGCAAAGAGTTGCGTCTCGCTGCCGGTGGGTTCGATCACCACCACCTCGGCCTCCAGGCCGTCATCGACCAGGTCGATGTGCTCGGGGCGGATGCCATAAATCATGGCGCGGCCGTCATTGGCGGCGAGCGCGCCCTCCAGCGGCAGCCGGGCGCCGTTGGCGGCGACCAACGCGCCGTCCTTCTGCGTACCGCTGATGAAGTTCATCGACGGCGAGCCAATGAAGCCGGCGACAAATCGATTCGCCGGCTGGTCGTACAGCTCCAGCGGCGTGCCGGTCTGCTCGATGCGGCCGTCGTGCATGACGACAATCTGGTCGGCCATCGTCATGGCCTCGATCTGGTCGTGCGTGACATACAAGGAGGTGGTCTTCAGGCGCTGGTGCAGCTCCTTGATCTCGGTGCGCATGGCCACACGCAGCATGGCGTCGAGATTCGACAGCGGTTCGTCGAAGAGGAATACCTGCGGCTTGCGCACGATGCAGCGCCCCATCGCCACGCGCTGACGCTGGCCGCCCGAGAGTTGGCGCGGGAATCGGTCGAGCAGAGGCACCAGGCCCAGGATCTCTGCGGCCTGGCCCACGCGCTCGTCGATGACGGCCTTCTCTTTCTTGGCCAGCAGCAGCGAAAACGCCATGTTGTCGCGCACCGTCATGTGCGGGTACAGCGCGTAGTTCTGGAACACCATCGCGATGTCGCGCTCTTTGGGCGGCACCTGATTGACGACCCGGCCACCGATCTCGATCTCGCCGCCGCTGATGTTTTCCAGACCAGCGACCATGCGCAGCAGCGTGCTCTTGCCGCAGCCCGAAGGGCCGACCAGCACGGTGAAGGAGCCGTCAGGGACATCGATGCTCACGCCGTGCAGCACTTCGACTTCGCCGAAGCGCTTCTTTACCGAGCGGATCTGGACGCTGGCCATGGGCAGGAATCTCTGGCGAGGATTTCTTGGTGCGCAGCGACTGGCCGCGCGCGAAGTCGAGTTGTATGATGACCTGATCACCATGTCAATCCTCGTTTCAGCCCGGTCCGCCAAGTCGCATGGCGAGTCCGCCAGCGTGCACCTGACGGCCGATCGGCTATCGGACCGCTTAGCGTCGCGCATTGCGCAACAGATCGACAGCGGCGCACTTACACCGGGCGACCGCCTGCCGACCGAGCAACAGTTCGCGACCGCCTATGGTGTGTCGCGCACCGTCGTGCGCGAGGCGGTGCACCAGCTCAAGTCGCAGGGCCTGGTGCGCTCGCGTCAGGGCTCGGGGGTGTTCGTCACCGCGCCGCCGGCGCACCGGGCCATGGCCTTCGACCCCCAGGTGCTCGAGTCGATGGACGCCGTGGTGCAGATGGTCGAGCTGCGCCGGGTGATCGAAGGCGAGATGGCGGCACTGGCCGCGGTCCGCGCGACGCGGGCGCAGGTCAGCGACCTCAAACGTGCGCTGGCGGCCATCGACACCGCCACCGACAGCGGTGAGCTTGGCGTCGAGGAGGACATGGCGTTCCATCGCGCCATCGGCGCGGCCACCGGCAACCCGCAGTTCCTGCGCCTGCTCAGCATCCTGGAGGCCTATCTGCGCGACGCGATGACCGTGACCAAGGGCTACGTATCCAAGCGCGCCGACTTCATGGCCCAGGTGCGGCGCGAGCACCGCGCGATCGTCGACGCCGTGATCGCGGGAAGCCCCAAAGCCGCACGCGCCGCAGCGATAGAACACCATTTGAACGGCGAACGGCGGCTGATCGTCAGCGGGGTCATCAAGCCGTCGCGTGTGAAACGGGTGGCTCAGAACTCACTGTCGAGGAAACGCTGATGCCCAAATTCGCCGCCAATCTCTCGATGCTCTACAACGAACACGCCTTTCTCGACCGTTTCGTTGCCGCCGCAACCGATGGCTTCAAGGCGGTCGAATACCTCTTCCCCTACGACTACGCGGTTGGAGAACTCGCCGCGCGCTTGAAGGACAACGGCTTGCAGCAGGTGCTCTTCAACGCGCCTCCCGGCGATTGGGCAAATGGCGAACGCGGCACCGCCTGCCTGCCCGGCCGCGAAGTAGAGTTCCGCGAGGGCGTGGCGCGTGCGATCGACTACGCGCGTGCGCTCGGCTGCCCGCGCATCCACCTCATGGCCGGCTCGGCGCCTGAAGGTGCTGATGGCAGCATGTTGCGCGTCACCTACCTCGCCAACCTGGCTTGGGCGGCCGCGCAGGCCGGCGACATCGACTTCCTGATCGAGCCGATCAACACGCGCGACATCCCGCGCTTCTTCTTGAACCGCCAGGATCACGCGCACGAGATCGTCACCGAGGTCGGCGCGCGCAACCTGAAGGTGCAGATGGACCTGTACCACTGCCAGATCGTCGAGGGCGACCTGGCGAAGAAGATCGAG